>JAZRHN010000039.1:0-17752 GCA_045644785.1 Christensenellaceae bacterium | reverse complement strand
GACCCTAAGTATATGCACGGTGCGGAAATGTTTAACGGGCATTTTCATCACGACAATAATAATCAATTAGCAAAAGAATTTTGCGAAAAGAACGGCTTAATTTGTATGTCAGGAACAGACTTCCACCACGCAATTCAGCCTATAACGGCAGGCATATATTTGCCTAAAAACATTGATAACGAATTTGATTTAAGAGATTACGTTAAATCGGGTAGTGCAAAACTTATTACCGATTATGAAGGATATGAAACGGCAAGAAGGTTAGTAGAAGAAGGTAAATTATGGAAATAAGTTTTTTAGACGTGTTAATTAGTTGCGTAGCGTTATTATTGCTTGCAGTTCCTGGGTTTATTTTAGTAAAAGTAAAAATGCTAAATGCTAGTGCAGAAAAGGCTTTTTCCAACTTCGTTTTATACGTATCCCAAACGTTTATGATGTTTATGTGCTTTCAAGGAAAGTATTATACGCCAAGCATAGGAATAAACATGCTTATCGTTGCAGGGCTTACTTTTATCCCTTATTTTGTTTTTGCTTTTATACTAAAGTTTGTTAAATTAAAAAACGAGGAAAAAACCAGAATCTTCCGTTACTCTTCAATCTTTGGTAACGTTGGATTTATGGGGATTCCCTTTATAAAAATGCTATTTGCAAATAGCCCGCTACTAGGTGATATTTTAATCTACGTTGCCGTTGCAATAACGGTATTTAATCTGCTTAATTGGACGCTTGGCGTATACATAATTTCGGGTGATAAAAAGGAAATGTCTATTAAAAAAGTGGCACTTAACCCCGTTATTATTTGTATTGTTATAAGTTGTGTGCTTTTTGTTACAGTTCAAAAACCAATCGTAGATTTAGCCCCCGCAGGCACGGCGTTAGACGGGTTTTTAGAAAAATTAATTAGCGTATTTAATTACTTATCTGAAACGGTAACCCCACTTTCAATGACGGTTATCGGTATGAAACTTGCGAACGTAAAATTAAAGCAAGTATTTTTAGATAAAGATGCATATATGCCTAGCGTGGTAAAGTTAGTGATATTACCCATATTTGTTGCAACACTTGTAGCGTTTTTACCTATTGGTGTAGAACTTAAATATGCTATTTTCTTAACGGCTTCTATGCCGTCAGCAACAAGCACGGCTTTGTATGCTATAAAGTATAACGTTGCAACCGAATATGCTCCTGTAATAGTATTACTTTCTACTATTTTATCAATAGTAACAATTCCTTTAATTTTTATTTTATTTACAGGCGTTTTTGGTGTAGTAATCTAAAATAAAAAATATAAATATTAAAATCATTTGTAAAAATAAAATATATTTGATACAATACTTTAGGCAAGCACGTGCTTGCCTAAATAGGGGTATCGCCAAGCGGTAAGGCAACGGCCTCTGACTCCGTTACGCGTTGGTTCGAATCCAGCTACCCCTGCCAGAAAAACGACAAATTTCGACAGAGATTTGTCGTTTTTCAGTTATATTCGCCTTGCGGCGAGTGATATGCGTAAACGCGTGATATTTGCTTCGCAAGTGATATGCGCTTCGCGCGCTGAAGATTACAAGGCGAATAGAATATCACTGTGAGCATAATTCGCGAAGCAAATTGGCGAACAATATCACTACGAGCGCAGCGAGGAATATCACGCCGAGCAAAGCGAGGCATATCACCAAAAAACGCACGAGTTCAAGTCCATACAAAAACACTTTAAAATATCTTTTTTGTCCGCTTTATACAACAAAAAAGAACGACTATGCGCTCTTCCCGTAGGGATTTTTAGACAGCATAAAAGGATAGCAAAATGTTGCTATCCTTTTCCTTTTTGCTTAACAAAACACACGACTTTCATCTGAAAGTATAGTGGGTTATACTTTGTTATATATTTTTGTTTTTATTACTTGCTATAATTGCCAATAAAGTTGAATAAATTTCTTTATTATCACTATCACAAACAAAGGAGTATTCAAAAATGGGTTCTGCTATATCTGCTAAATAAATTATTATACCATTAGTGTTCGTATGTGATATTGTACTACTCGTAGACATTTCTTTTGCTGAAACAGCTCCTACTATTGCACCTGTCCCACCTGCAATAATTCCACCCACAACAGCTCTACCTAAAGGATTGTTTTTTTGAGTTTGTGTTGTGGTATTTTGGCTTGTAGATGTTTTAAGTTCTGCTTGTAATATTTTTTCGAATTTTATAACCCGTCGACCAAAAATTATAGTTCTGTTTTCTTCATCAACAGCTACTACCCTATCTTTATGCCAACCGAAGTCTTTATGGAATGCAATAAATTTAGACACCTTAAAATTGCTGTTAACCCAATCGGTATATTCTTGTATTTCTTTATCGTTTAATGTTTTTTTATCTTCCCAAAACCTCTTGCTTTCTTCATCTCTTTTTTGATTTTGCTCATTTGTTTCTATCGTTCCACTAATTGCTAATATTATAAAACCAATTACACCGATAATTAGACCAAACCAAGCAATTTCTGCTATTTGCGCAAGTAAAGCAACTATAACAAGAAAAATACCACCCAATAAAAGAATAGCTCCAATTTTCATAACTTCTCTCCCAAAATAAAAAAGTGCGTAGCCGAAACCACGCACCGAAAAACGCAGTTTCACTCATTGTTGCTACACAATTCACATCGAAACAGATATGGCGAGCAAAGCCTACGCTTTTACCAAACGTATGCTGTTTCGATATTTAAATTGTGTAGCGATATTATTGTAGCATATATAAACTTTTTAATCAAGCAGTTTTATGTGGCTAAAAGAAAACTCGACTTATAAAAAAGTCGAGTTTTACAGAGCTTTCAATTTAAATCCCTAAGAGTGACGCGCTTATGTATCGTTCTTTTTTATTTTAATTATGTAAAAACAACATATTTTATAAAAAGAAAAACAAGCCATTTTGGCTTGTTTTATTAATTGTCTTTATTTCCCCAACAAAAATATTATCTCATAAATCGGACTTTAAATCAAGGGGGTTTTTAAAAATATTGTAAACTATATTTTTTAAAAACATATTGACGAATTAATCTGCCTATTATAAAATATAGTTGAGAATAGAACTACCCAAAAAGGGGGATAGTGCTATGAGGAAAATTCTCCATACTAAATAATAAACTAGGAGGGCAGACCGGTGTACTAATCATTGGGCTTCGGAATAATAGGAGGTATAGACCAATCAACAATTTTATCACTTGCCTTAAAGAGTCCGTTAGGTAAAACGTAACCCGTAAACTCGGCATTTTAGGAGTCTAAAAAATACCACAAACGGTAGTGACGGCAAGTTAAAACTACATAACATAGATTACTTACGGAGATGGCGATTGCCGTCTCCGTTTTTGTGTTAAAGCGATTGACATTTTCGCTAGTAAAATGTTAATATATCGGTATGGCAATAGAAAGAAAACAAAAACTTAATTTAATAGGGCAATTCCTACTTTTTTTAGCAACGCTTGCGTGGGGCTCGTCCTTTTTAATTCTTAAAAATACGATAGAAGAAGTGCCGGGAATTTTCGTTGTAGGTGTAAGGTTTTTTTCGGCATCAATTTTGCTTGGTTTAATCTTTTTTAAGAAAATAAAAAACTTAGATAAAGAAACCATTAAAAACGGAATAGTGTTAGGTTTAATTGTTGCGTGTGCATACTTTACCCAGACCATAGGTTTACAATATACTTCGCCGTCTAGAAACGCTTTCGTTACGGCAGTATATAGTATAATGTGTCCGTTTTTGATATGGATAATGTTCAGAAAAAAGCCTAACGTAATTCACGTAATAGGTGCTATTATTAGTATGGTTGGTATAGGCTTAATTGCCTTTTCTAAACCCGAAGACGGTAGTTCTATGCAATTAATAGGTGATGGACTTACGTTGGTTTCGGCTGTTTTTTACGCATTACAAATCATATATACTGATATGTATGCAAAAAAGAAAGACGTAATTAGCCTACTAACTTTAGAGTTTTTTATTGCAGGCTTAATTTTGCTTACCTATGCGTTTACGGTAGAAGGTTTAACGCAAGGATACGATAAGTTTATTCTTAAAGGCGATAATTTAATGAGCGTAATTTACTTAACGCTTGTATGCACGGTGTTTGCACAATTCGCGCAGATGTTTGGGCAAAAATACGTTAGCCCCACTCACTCGGCAATTATATTAAGCCTTGAATCGGTATTCGGTGCGCTTTTCTCGGTTATTATCGGCACGGAAAAGTTAAACACTATGCTAATAATAGGTTTTGTTTTAGTATTCTCGGCAATACTATTTACCGAGTTGGTTTCAATAAAAAAGAAAACAGAATAAAACTTTATAAAATACACCCGAAAAGACATTGCTTTTCGGGTTTTTTATTGAGTTTACTAGTGCGAGAGAAATTACAAAACTCTTGCACAGCATTAGGGTTTGTGCTATAATATACTAAAACATTATTATAATGGGAGATTATATGATAAAGCACATTGTTTGTTTTAAGTTAAGAGAAGGCGAAAGCGTAGATAAGGCTATCGAAGTATTAAAGTCTATGGAAGGTAAAGTGCCTTCTGCATTAAAGATTGAAGTGGGTAAAGACTTTTTACATAGCGCAAGGTCTTACGATATTATTTTACAAGTAACTATTGAAAATAGAGAAATGCTTAACGTTTACCAAAACGATGATTATCACTGTTCAGTAGTAAAAAAACATATGCACGCCGTTGTAGAAAGTTCGGTTGCAGTTGACTACGATTTATAATGATAAAAGCCGTTCTAATAGACGTTGATAATACTTTATTAGATTTTAATTTAAGCGCAGAAAAATCTATCCAAAACGCGTTTAATAAATACGGATTGCCGTTTACGGAAAATACTTTTCCAAGGTTTAGGGTTATTAACGATATGCTTTGGGATAAGATAGAAAACGGCGAAATTACCCGTAAGGAATTACACAGGGATAGATTTAATATCATATTTAATGACCTAGGTATAGACTTTGACGGATATACTATAGAGCAAGAGTTTTTAGCACAATTATTCAACGTGGCAATTCCCGTTGATGGTGCTCTTGAAACGCTTAAATATTTATCTAGTAAATATAAAGTTTTCACAGCGTCTAATGCGCTACATTTGCAACAATTAAACAGGCTTACCGTTTCGGGCTTAATGCCGTATATAACAAAAACCTTTATTTCGGAAGTCATTGGTTATCCTAAACCTTCGCCCGAATTTTATAAGGTATGTTTTGATGGAATAAGTCCTATTTCGCCCGATGAAACTATTATGATAGGCGATTCGATTAACGCAGATATAGTCGGCGGAAAAAACTGCGGGTTAAAAACCATTTATTTTAATTACAACAAAAAGCCTATTCCTGAAGATAAAAGGGGATATTGCGATTACGTTGTTAATCACCTATTAGAAATAAAAAATATTTTATAACAAAAAAAGGAGGAAAATATGAGAAAGAGAAGTTTTATATATCATGATAAAACTATAATTTCATCTAAGGTAAAAGAATCATTTTCCTCCGTTTTACCTATAACTTTTATTATTTTACTATTATCTGCAACCTTAACTCCGTTAGATAGCGGTGTATTGCTAGTGTTTATAGTAGGCGCGCTTTTAGTAGTGCTTGGTATGGGTTTATTTACGTTAGGTGCAGACTCTGCGATGACACCTATCGGCTCTTACGTGGGTGCGGAAGTAGTAAAAAGTAAAAGACTTTGGATAATTATTCCCGTTTATTTTATAGTTGGCGTGTTAATCACTATAGCAGAGCCTGACCTACAAGTTTTAGCACACGAACTTGCTAGTTCGTTTTCAAGTAGTTACGTGCTTTTAATCACGGTAGGCGTTGGCGTTGGTGTATTTTTAGTAATAGCATTTTTAAGAATGTTATTAAAAATAAAACTTAAATACTTATTATTGGTATTCTATCTACTTGTTTTTGCATTGGCGTTTTATATGACCAGTATAGGTCTTGGTGGGTTAGTTCCGCTATCGTTTGATTCTGGCGGTGTAACCACAGGTCCGATGAGTGTTCCGTTTATAATCTCTATCGGTACTGGTGTTGCGGCACTCCGTAGTGATAGCGGTGCAGAAGAAGATGGTTTTGGTTTAACTGCGTTATGTTCAATAGGGCCTATACTTTCGGTTATGATATTAGGCGTAATTTTCCGCCCCGAAATAACTACAACTGAACAGGGCTTTACCGCAGTAACTAACTCTAAAGAATTATTTAAGTTATTCGGAATAAGTTTACCTAAATATTTTAATGAAGTAGGCATTGCGCTTCTTCCTATCGTTGTAATTTTCTTTGCTGTAAGATTGTTCGGTGGTAGTAAGATTGGTAAAAGCGGACTTATAAAAATACTTGTAGGTTTACTTTATACATATATTGGATTAGTGTTATTCTTAACGGGTGTAAACGTGGGTTTCTTCCCCGTAGGTAAACTTATCGGCTCTATGATAGGCGGATTATCGTATAATTGGATAATAGTTCCTATCGGTGCTGTATTCGGTTTCTTCGTTGTAGCTGCAGAACCTGCAGTTCACGTTTTAACCGTTCAGGTTTATGAAATTACTTCAGGCGCTATCCCTAAAAAAGCATTATCAGTAAGTCTTATGATAGGCGTTGCTTTTGCGGTAGGGCTTGCAATGCTTAGAATAATTTTGGGCATAAATTTACTTTATTTTTTAGTCCCGGGATATTTGATTGCAATAGCATTAATGTTCTTTGTTCCAGATATATTTACGGCAGTAGCATTTGACTCTGGTGGCGTAGCATCTGGTGCAATGGCTTCGGGATTTTTACTACCGTTAGCACTTGGTGTATGCTCGGCAATTGGTGGAAATATTGCTACCGAGGGTTACGGACTTGTAGCAATGATAGCAATGATACCGCTTATTTCTATTCAAATTTTAGGTTTGATTTATAGAATTAAGAGCGAACGAATTAGAAAAGAAAGTTCAAACGCATCTAAGCGTAAAGAAAAGATTTTAGATTAGGAGAATAAGATGAAAGGGTTAAAGTACGTAATGGCAATTACCCAGCGTGAATATTCCGAACAATACGTAGAATTTTTTGAACGCCACGGTGCGGTGAACGTTTTAACTAAACTAGCACACGGCACGGCAACGGCAAGCGTTTTAGATTACTTTGATTTGGAAAAAACAGAAAAGGTAATGGTAAGTGCCGTCCTTGCCGAAACGGAAATTGAAAGCGTAAAAAAGGGATTGGTTCAAGAACTAAACCTAAACGCAGTAGGTAACGGCGTTGCAGTGGTTATGCCTATAGATTGCCTTGGTGGAAATAGTGCAAAAGAATATTTCGTTGGCAAACAGCCGATTGATAAGGAGAATGAAATGAGCGAAGTAGAAAATAAATCAGTTTTAATAATCGCTATAGTAGATAAAGGATATACCGACACGGTTATGGACGCTGCAAGGGAAGCCGGTGCTTCAGGTGGAACGGTAGTTAAAGCAAAAGGCACGGGTGCACACCTTGCTAAATTCTTTGGCGTGTCTATGTCTGAAGAAAAGGAAATGGTTTATATAATTTCTCGTAAAGTAAAGCGTGACGATATAGTTTACGCTATTATGGACAAGGCAGGTAATAATACCGATGCTCACGGCATTGTGTTTGCGCTCCCTGTAGATAGTGTTCACGGAATAAATGGGTTTAACGACTAAATGACTACTAAAGAATTAAAAGAACAATTAGAAAAATCAGGTAGCATAGCGTTCGTGCCTAAAGGCGATAGTATGTGGCCGATTATAAAGAATAAATCTAAAACCGTTCTTATCAAAAAAAAGGAAGGTAGGCTTTCCGTTTTAGACGTTGGTATGTACGAACGCGAAAGTGGTAACGTTGTCCTTCATAGAGTAAAGGAAGTTGCTTCTAACGGATATATCTTTCAGGGCGATTCCCAGTTGGAAAGCGAAAAGGTGCTAGAAGAAAGGGTTTTCGGCATATTTTCTGGATATTTTACCAAAAAGGGCTTTGTTAACGCAGATGATATTAAGTATCTTAATCGCGTTAAAAAATGGATTAAAAAAAGGGATAAGAATTGTTTTAAGTTAAGGCTTTTTAAGTTAAGAAAACGTATAAAAGCAAAATTAAAACGCATTTTTAGCAAAAAGGATAAAGACAATGGTTGATTTTGACGGAATATTAAAAAATGCAAAAACGGCTTCTAAAGAACTTTTACTTCTTTCTGAAAAGAAGGTAAACGAAGTTTTAGTTAGGGCTGCTATTTATCTTGCACGCGATAAAGAACAAATAAAAGCAGAAAACCAAAAGGACATTGAAAACGCTGTTAAAAAAGGGCTTACCCCTGCGTTTATTGATAGGCTAACTTTAACTGATAAGGTTATAGCAGGTATTGCACAAGGCATAGTTGAGGTTTCAAAACTTAAAAGCCCATACGATAAGGTGGTTTATAAGTATAAAAACAGAAAGCAAGGTATAACCGTGCTTAAAAAGACTGTGCCTTTTGGTGTTGTGGGTATGATTTTTGAATCTCGCCCCAACGTTGGTGCAGATGCGTTTGCACTTTGCTTTAAGTCAAGAAACGCCGTTGTATTAAGGGGTGGTAGCGATGCTATTAACTCTAACCGCCAAATAGTAAAAACGTTAAGACTTGCTTTAATGGATAGTGGTGTAAACCCTGATGCAGTAAGTTTTATCGATGATGGCACAAGAGAGTCTGCTAACCAATTCATTGCAAGAAGTGAATTAGATTTACTTATCCCGCGTGGTGGCGCAAAACTTATCGATGCAGTAGTTAAGGGTGCAACCGTTCCCGTAATTCAAACGGGTAAGGGTAACTGTCACGTATTTATCGATGAAAGTGCAAATATCGATATGGCTGTTAAAGTTATCGTAAACGCTAAAACGCAAAGAACTTCAGTTTGTAACGCTTGCGAATCGTTAGTATTACACTCTGCTATATCAAAAGAAAATATTTGCAAAATTGCAGATGCGCTTATAGAGAAAAAAGTAGAATTAAGATGCGACAATGCGTCTTATGAAATATTAAAGAATAAAGAAAACGTGATTTTAGCAACTGAAGAAGACTATTTTACCGAATATAACGACCTTATTATTTCAGTAAATATGGTAGATAGTATAGACCAAGCGATAGTACACGTAAACGCACATTCTAGCGGACATTCGGAAGCAATTATTACTGAAAATAAGGAAAACGCTGATAAGTTTAAGACGTTAGTTGATTCTGCTTGTGTTTATCATAATGCTTCAACTAGATTTTCTGATGGGTTTGTGTTTGGGTTAGGTGCAGAAATAGGTATTTCTACACAAAAACTCCATGCAAGGGGACCTATGGGTTTAGATGGTTTAACTACCACTAAGTATTTTATAAAAGCAAAAGGAGCGGTTAGGAAATAACCATTATATATGATTCACGTTATTAAAAGCGAAAAGTTAGAAGTATCTATAAATTCTTTTGGCGCACAAATAGTTAGCGTTAAGTTTAACGGTGTAGAAAGGTCTTGGCAAAACGATAGTGGCGAGTGGGAAGACCACGCCCCCGTGTTATTCCCTTGGTGTGGGCACTTTAACGTAAAGGTGTATGAAAGGAATTACCCCGAAAGTGTGCACGGCTTGGCTATTAACTCTAACTTTGCCGTTATAGAACAAAAAGAAAGCAGTATCCGCTTTTCGATGGCATCATCAAAGGACACTAAAAAGTATTATCCTTACGATTTTATTTTTGACGTTGTTTATAAAGTAGAAGATGATATGCTATACGTTGACTATGAAGTGGGCAACCCCAGCGATTACGAAATGTATTTTGCCTGTGGTGCACACGATTCTTTCTATACTTTTGATAAGTTAGTAGATTGTGCCATAGAGTTTGAAAAGGAAGAAGACCTTTGCCGTGTTTACGCCGATGATAACGGCTTAATGTACGGCGGAGAAACTTTGTATCCTAAAACTAAAGTATTCCCGTTCCCCAAAGATAGGGTGGAAATAGATTTATCTTTAATTTTTAAGGGCTTAAAATCAGAATACGTATATTTATTAAATGCAAATCGCCAAAAACTGGCTAAAATTTATCTTGGTGGGCTAACTAATCTTTTATGTTGGGCATCACCTAACGGGGAATATATTTGTATAGAGCCGTGGTCAAATCTTCCTGATAGGGTAGAAGGAAATAAAGAAGAATTTTATAATCGCGATGGTGTAATGGCTTTATCGCCCAAACAAAAACAGGTTGTAAAAAGGGCAATAAAGTATTATTAATTAGTCGATTTGACATACTTTTTAAAAAGGTATATTATAAACAGTATGAGAATTTTATTACTTGGTGCAGGCAAAATAGGTTCTGCGTTACTCGAAAACTTAATAAAAGAAGGGCACGAAGTATTCGTGGTAGATAAGCGTGAAGAAATTGTTAACGAAATAGTTAATAAGTATGACGCTAACGGTATGATAGGCGACGGGCTTTCAAAAGAAACGTTAAAAGAAGCCGATATAGAAAATACCGACCTTTTAATAGCGTGCACAACGAATGATGAAACAAACGTTTTATGTGCTATTTTAGGAAAAAAACTTGGTGTTAAACACGCAATAACTAGGGTAAGAGACCCGAAATGCTTTACCGAAATCAATAATATGAAAGAAGAACTCGGTATTGATTTAGTTTTCAATCCCGAACTTAGAACGGCTATCGATATAGCAAACGTGCTTAAATTCCCGTCAGCAAAAACGGTGGAAAAATTTGGGCACGGCAAAGCCTATATGGTAGAATTTGAAATCTTAAAAGGCAACCCCATAATCGGTAAAACCATTATTCAAATTTCTAAAGAATATTTAGGCAAGTTTCTTTTTGGTGCGGTAATTCGTGACGGAAAGGTAATTATTCCGCGCGGTGATTTTGCATTTAAGCAAGACGATATAGTTTATATTATTGCAACTGAAGCCGATTTAATTTCATTTAGTAGAAAGATAAAGATTTTTAAGCCACGTGCTAAAACGGTATTTGTAATCGGTGGTGGCAAAACGGCTTACTATTTATCTAAAGAATTATTATCTAACGGAATTTTCGTTAAGATAGTAGAGAAGAATAGAGAACGTTGCGAATTTTTAAGCGAACGATTGGAAGGTGCTCAAATCGTTTGGGGTGACGGCACTAGTCATAAGGTGTTAGAAGAAGCGGGCATAAAGAATTGTGACGCTGTTGTTGCCTTAACGGGAAACGACGAAGAAAACGTTATTATTTCGCTTTTTGCTAATATGTGTAACGTTTCTAAAGTTATTACTAAAGTCGTTCGTCAATCAGTTATCGAAATGATTAACTTTATAGATTTAGATAGCGTAGTTTCACCTAAACTTTCATCATCAAATCAAATTATAAAGTTTGCACGTTCTATAGAATATAATAACCAAATTAAAACGTTCTATAAACTTAACGACGCGGTAGAAGCGTTAGAGTTTACTGTAGGAGAAGACTTCCCCGAAATAAACGTTGCGCTTAAAGATATGAAGATAAAAAGAGACACCCTAGTTGGTGGTATAATAAGAAATCACGAGTTCGTGCTTCCCGTAGGCGATACGAAATTAACGTTAGGCGATAGGGTAGTTGTAGTAAGCACTGCAAAAGGTTTATCAGAACTCAGCGATATTTTAAGGTAGTATGAATTATAAAACAGTTTTCAGTATAGTCGGAAAGACTATGATAATAGAAGCGGTAATGATGATTATTTCAGCACTTGTTGGAATAATTTATAACGACACTACAACGCTTAGTCTATTAATACCCGCAGCGGGCTTGTTTGCTTTGGGTATTCCGCTTTCTCTTTTAAAATCTGAAAGTAAAAATATTTATGCAAAAGAAGGTTTTGTTACCGTTGCGCTTTGTTGGATAGTGTTATCTTTAGCAGGGGCTGTGCCTTTTGTTTTAAGCAACACTATTCCTAATTATATAGATGCTCTTTTTGAAACGGTTTCTGGCTTTACTACAACAGGTGCTAGCGTTGTAGAAGATTTATCTATATTTAACAAAAGTTTAATGTTTTGGAGAGTGTTTACCCACTTTTTAGGCGGTATGGGCGTATTAGTTTTCGTTCTTGCCGTGCTACCTAATTCAAGTATGGGTGCTATGCACATTTTCCGTGCAGAATCCCCAGGACCATCTGCATCAAAAATTGTTGGTAACCTTAAAAAAACAGCAAGAATTTTATACCTTATCTATTTAGGTTTTACTGCTATTATGATAATTCTTCTTCTCTTTTCGGGAATAGGATTATACGATAGCGTGTTATGTGCTTTTTCAACGGCAGGAACGGGTGGTTTTGGTGCACACAACGGAAGTATTGCATACTATAATAGCCTTTACGTAGAAATAGTTATAGCAGTGTTTATGTTCCTTTTTGGCGTAAACTTTAACCTTTTCTACTTAATGCTAACAGGTAGCGTTCTTAAAGCACTTAAGAGTGAAGAGTTTAGAACGTATATCGTTATTTTATTAGTTGCAACAGTTACTATTGCAATTAACTTACTTTCAACTTCGCTTGATTTTGCAAACGCACTTCGCCAAGCAATATTCCACGTAACTAGCGTATCTTCAACCACGGGCTTTACTACGGCTAATATTGAAGATTGGCCCGCACTTTCAAAATGTATTATTTTACTATTAACGATAGTAGGTGCGTGTGGCGGTTCAACAGGCGGTGGTATGAAGGTTGCAAGAATTTCTATACTCATTAAATCTGCATTTGCAGATATTAAGAGATTGCTTAACCCACGTGCAATAGTTACTGTAAAATACGAAGAGAAGCCACTATCACAAGAAGTAAATACAAACGTAAGAACGTATTTTATTCTTTACGCCGTAATTGCGCTATTGTGTATTATTGTTTTATCGTTAGATTCATTTGGCGATTTATTTACTAATATTTCAGCAACGTTTACTTGTTTAGGTAACGTTGGACCGGGGCTTACTAAACTTATCGGCGCAAGCGGAAGTTTTGCAGGGTTTTCTAGCGTATCAAAAGCCGTGCTTTCACTTTGTATGTTAGCCGGCAGATTAGAAATTTTCCCACTTATAATACTTTTTGCACCAAGAACGTGGCGTAGGGGTTAAAAAGGAGAATTTATGAAAGGAATAATAATCTTAAACCCCTTTTTAATGCCCACCGAAATAGTTCACCAAGCAGAAAGAATGCAATGTGAACTAAAAGAACTTGGCGTAAATACCCAAATAGTATCAGACGGCTGGGTACATAACTCAACTGACGGCGCGATTACGTCTAAATTTAAGGGCGTAGATTTTGCCGTCTTTTTTGATAAGGATAAATACCTTTCAAGCGTTTTAGATAAAATTGGCGTAAGGGTTTTTAATAAGCACGAAGCAGTTAGAATTTGTGATGATAAAGGCGAAACGTATTTAGCATTATCAGGGAACGGCTTAAAAGTCCCCGAAACGATTTTTGCACCCGTATGTTATCTAAAAAGTTTTGAAATTAATAAAGAGTGGTTGGTTTCCGTTGCTGACAAGTTAGGCTTTCCTATGGTAGTAAAGGAAAGTTATGGTTCTATGGGTGTAGGTGTAAATAAGGTAAATAATTTAGATGAATTAATCGATATTTCGGAAAAGTTAAAATTAAAGCCACACCTTTATCAAAAATATATTCCCTTTAAGTCTGGTAAGGACGTTAGGGTTATCGTTATAGGCGGAAAAGCCGTTGCTAGTATGGAACGTGAAAACGTTAACGATTTCCGTTCTAATATCGCACTTGGCGGAACGGGTAGAAAGATAGAACTAACACCCGAGTTTAAGGACGTTGCAGAGCGCTCGGCTAAAGTTTTAGGGCTTGATTATTGTGGTGTAGATTTGCTTTACGGAGAGGACAATATGCCTTACGTTTGCGAAGTTAATTCCAACGCGTTTTTTAGTGGTATAGAAAGCGTAACGGGTGTTAACGTTGCAGGGTTTTACGCAAAACATATAGTAGAAACGTTAAAATGAAAGAGTTATTTATAAATTATTATAATCAGTTTAATTGCATAGCCGAAAAGTGTAAGCATAATTGCTGTATCGGTTGGCAAATTAGCATTGATAAAAAAAGTTTAAAAAGGTATAAAAAGAATACCGAAATAAAAAAGACGATAGACTTTAATCATCGTCGTTTTTTATTAAATAATAGGCGTTGTGCTAATCTAGATTGCGATAATTTATGTAAAATATTAAAATCGGGCGAGCAATTATGTCAAATTTGTAGCGACCACCCAAGGTATAGAAGTTACTTTAATAAATACGTTGAAACAGGTTTAGGTTTAACTTGTGAAGAAGCGTGTAGAATTATTTTATCAAGTAACGAAAAACCATATTTTACTAAAGAAAATTTAGCAGAAAAGTTAAAGGGTTTTGAAAAGGAAAAATATTTATTTCGTGAAAACTTGCTAGATATAATTTATAGCGATAGCGAGATAGATAAAAAGATAGATACAATTTGCAATATAATAGGTTTAGACTTCTATCAAAAACCTTTAACCTTTTATAAAGGGTTTATGGAAAAACTTAATCGGCTAGAAGATGATTTTAGTAAGAAGTTAGAAAACTTAAAAAACCCCGAAAAACCGCTAAAAAATTGCAAGGAATACAATAATATTTTAGGGTATTTTGTATGTAGGCATTTGCTTAACGCTTACGATTTAAGAGATTTATATTCAAGAACGGCATTTTCACTAATATCGCTTAGGTTAATAAACGGTATGATTAATGGAAAGGATATAGATTTAGCGGAAGTCTGCCGTAGTTATTCTACCGAAATAGAATATGATGAAGAAAACTTAAACGCCTTTTGGGACTTAACCGACGGGCTTGTAAAAATATAATAAAGGACTATGACTATGAAACAATTTAAAACGGAATCTAAAAGAGTATTGGATTTAATGATAAATTCAATATACACTAACAAGGAAATCTTTTTAAGAGAACTTATTTCTAACGCATCCGATGCTATTGATAAGTTAAAATTTATATCGCTTACAGACGGCAACGTAAAATCAGAATTTAAGATAAAATTAACGCTTGATAAAGAAAATAAGCAAATTATTATCGAAGACGATGGTATCGGTATGACCGAAAAGGAAATGGAAAAAAATCTTGGCACGATAGCAGAGTCTGGTACGCTTGCGTTTAAGAAAAATAACGATGGTGCTGATAAAGAATTAATCGGTCAATTTGGCGTTGGTTTTTATTCAGCGTTTATGGTTGCTGATAAAATAGAAGTATATTCAAAAGCATATAAAGAAGATAAGGCTTTTAAGTGGACAAGTTTTGGTGTAAGTGGTTACGAAATAGAAGAAACTGTTAAGGATAACATTGGCACAAAAATTGTTTTAACACTTAAAGCCGATGATGAAGATTATAAGTATTCAGATTTATTAGAGCAGTATAAAATTTCTTCTTTAATAAAAGAGTATTCAGACTATATTCGTTATCCTATTCAAATGGAAATTACGCGTTCTAAATTAAAAGAGGGTGCAACTAAAGATAAGCCCGAATATGAAGAAGTTACTGAAATAGAAACGCTTAACAGTATGGTTCCCCTTTGGAAAAAACAAAAAGCCGAAGTAAAGGAACAAGAATTAAACGACTTTTATAAATCAGAGTTCCACGATTTTAACGACCCATTAAAAAGTGTTTACGCTAAAATAGAAGGTTTAGTTAATTACGATGCGTTATTATTCTTCCCATCAAAAACGCCTATGGACTACTATTCTAAGGACTATAAAAAGGGACTTAAACTATATTCTAACGGCGTAATGATTATGGAAAAGTGCGAACAATTATTACCCGATTACTTTGGGTTTGTTCGTGGCATAGTTGATTCTTCTGATTTATCACTTAATATTTCGCGTGAAATTTTACAGCAAGATAGACAAGTTAAGGTAATCGCAAACGGTATCGAAAAAAAGATTGCTACAGAACTTAAAAAGATGATGGAAGAAGATAACGAAAACTATCAAAAACTTTTCGAGCAGTTTGGCCTTTCTATCAAGTTTGGCGTTTATGCAAGTTTTGGTATGAACAAGGACAAACTTCAAGATTTACTTATGTTCTATTCGTCAAAGAACGAAAAACTTGTTTCATTAAAAGATTACGTAAAAGCACTTCCTGAAAATCAAACGGAAATATATTACGCTTCGGGCGAAAGTTACGAAAAGATTGCAAAACTTCCACAAATCGAAAAGGCTATCGAAAAGGGTTACGATATTCTTTTCTTTAAGGACGGCGTTGATGAATTCGTTGCTAAAATATTAAACGAATATGAAGGTAAAAAGTTTAAGTCAATAGCAGAAGCCGACTTATCGTTGGGTAGTGAAGAAGAAAAACAAGAATTAACTGAAAAATCCGAAAAGTTTAAGCCTTTATTTGAAGAAATTAAAAATAATCTTTCGGGCAAGGTAACGGAAGTAAGACTTACTTCTAACTTAAAAACCTACCCCGTATGTATTACGGCGGGTGGCGAAATTTCTATCGAAATGGAAAAGGTGCTTAATGCTATGCCTAATTCAGACGGCAAAGTAAAGGCTGATAAAGTTTTAGAAATTAGCGCAAATCACCAAATTTTAGATAAACTTTGGGCACTTTATAACGATGATAAAGAAACGCTTAAAAAATACTCAATCGTTTTATACGAACAAGCACGTATTTTAGAGGGGCTTGGCGTAGATGATGCTACCGATTTTGTAACGGCATTATCAAACATTTTATAATTTTTCAAGCAAATTTAAAGTAAAAAATGCTACTATTTATTTAAGGAGAATATTATGAACGATAATTACGTTTTACAACTTAATAATATCGTTAAAGTTTATGGTAGTGGGCAGTCGTCTGTTCGTGCCCTTAACGGCGTATCCTTAAATTTTAGTAATAGCGAATTTGTATCCGTCTTAGGTCCGTCCGGTTGCGGAAAAACCACCTTACTTAATATTATTGGTGGTTTAGATAGATACACTTCTGGCGATTTAGTAATAAACGGAGTTTCTACTAAAAAGTTTACCGATGCCGATTGGGATGCTTATAGAAATAATAGTATAGGCTTTGTATTTCAATCGTATAACTTAATCGGTCATCAAACGGTTTTGTCTAACGTAGAACTTGCATTAACGCTTTCAGGCGTATCTAATAATGAACGCAAGAAAAGGGCAAAAGAAGTTTTAGAAAAGGTAGGCTTAAAAGGACAAGAAAATAAACTTCCCGCACAACTTTCTGGCGGTCAAATGCAAAGGGTGGCAATAGCGCGTGCGCTAGTAAACGACCCTGATATCATTTTAGCCGACGAGCCCACTGGTGCATTAGATACCGAAACAAGCGTTTCTGTTATGGAACTATTAAAAGAAGTTTCTAAAGATAGACTTGTAATTATGGTTACGCACAACCCAGAACTTGCTAACAAGTATTCAACTAGAATAATAAATATGTTAGACGGCGTTACCACGGAAGATAAAGTCGTTGCTAAAAGTGAAGAGCAAAAGAGCAAGAAAACAAAAAAAGCCCGTAAAACTTCTATGGGTTTTTTAACGGCGCTTGCACTTTCGCTTTCTAACCTTAAAACCAAGCGCGGAAGAACGGTTTTAACTTCTATCGCGGGCAGTATCGGCATAATAGGTATTGCACTTGTGTTAGCCGTATCTACGGGGTTTTCGGCATACGTAAGTAGTCTTCAAACGGAAACGCTTTCCGTTTATCCTATTACCATATCAAAAGCACAAGTAGATTTAGAAGA
>JAZRHN010000038.1:0-3594 GCA_045644785.1 Christensenellaceae bacterium | reverse complement strand
ATTTTTTGTAGTGCAAAAGAAGATAGGTTATCCATAGGTGTTTCAGTTGTTAAAAGGTCTTTACCCTTGCTTTCGGAAAGTGCAACAAGGGCAGAGTCTTGCACTCTAAACGTTTTAGAAAAATAGTCTAAAACGGTAATGACGTTATCCTTTGCTAAATCTTTGCCTACAATTATAAGGTTACAAAAGGACATTTTAGGAAACCAGCCAGAAACGTCGCCAATATTTTTTATGGCAGAGCCCACAGTTTTACCTTTACCTGTTATTTGCGTTTTAGCATTTTCAGTTTTGCTTGTGCTATTTTCTGATACTGCTATTTGTGCGGTAACCGAATATTCATCTTCTTCCATATCTATTGCAACCGCCGTAATAATGGCGGTTTTTTCTATATCGATAAGCCCGAAATCGTTAGAAAAAAAGAATAGTAAAATCGCACCAAGTGCAAGCATTAATATTTTAGTTTTGTAATCTTTTTTTTGCATTTTTTACACCTTTAATAATACATAAAACAACAGGAAAAACTTTGCCGAGTGCTAAACAAAAATAGCCGAAAATATTTGTCGCAAAGTATTCAAAAGAAGCAAGGTATTCGTTAAAAAAGGTAAATAGAATAAAAAGTAATAAACAAATACCAAGCGCAAACGGCCACTCTTTTTTTACGTTAAACGCTTTTTTTAGTAACCTATTGCTAAAATATAACGGGATAGATAGAGCAATTACGCTAGAAAATAATATTAAAAATATTGCAATATAGTCAAAACGCCCTAAATTATAAATTACGGTGGTGTATTTAGAAATTTCGGTAAGTGCAAAGCGTTGTCTAAACGCAATAGAAGTAAACGTGCAGTAAAAAACTATTACAAACGCAATAACTAATAGTGCAGATAAAGCGTAGGATAGTAGTATTTTCTTGCCGTCGCCCTTTTTGTGTTCGTATTCGCCTATAAAGAAAATAAAATACAAAGCGTCACCAAACCAATTTGCAGAAGCAAAACTTGCTTTAAAAATATTCTCTATTTTAGATGCACCGATAGGAAGAATTGCAGAAAAGTCTGTGTTAGTAAATGAAAGTGCAAGTATTAATATAAAGCCTATTATACTAATTAGCCAAACGGCATCTGATAGCCTGCCGAAAATCCTAAGTTTTTTAGTGCATAAATAAAAAAGTACAAAGAAAAAGGGAATAAAAGTAATAGGCACGGAAATTACAGGATAAAGCGTTAAGTCAATAAAATCACGTTGTTCGCTAATGGGTAAAAGTGCTTTAGTAAAAAAGAAAAGTGCATAAATAACCATTATAATTTTACTTGCTATATTGCCAAAACTATCTTCTAAAACGGAGAAGAAATCGGTATCGTTTTTCCTAAACGTATGAATTAAAATAGACAGGGTAAAAAAATCAAGTAAAAGTGAAATTGTTACCGAAAGCCAGCCGTCTTCGTTAGCAATTCCCGAAACGATACTTGGCATCATAAAGATTTTTATAACGGGCAAAAACGCTAGAAAGAAAAAGCAAATTTGCCGAGTTTTAAGTTGTTTCATCATTTTCTCCTTGATTATCTTGAATTTTTGCGTGCTTAATAGAAATTGGTCTATCCCTTCTGCCTAGCACAAAGCCCTTATAAATTCCGTCCTTTAAGTCTTCTTTAATTAGCGGAGAGTAGGGCGCAGTTAGTGGAGTTCCGTAGTTTTCAAAGGATACAAGATAAACTACTATTCCAACCGAGCAGAGTATAAGCCCATAAGCACCAAGCGAGCCACCAATTATTAAAAACAAAATTCTGATAAGTGAAAAGGTATGCACAAGTTCAGGCACGGTATATAAACATATTCCTGAAAAAGCAATTATCATTAGCACGGGTGCAGAAATAATACCCGCATTAACGGCAGTTTCGCCAAGCACTAAACCGCCAACAATAGAAACGACCATACCCACGTATCTCGGCATACGCACACTGGCTTCGTTTAATATTTCAAATATTAAAAGTGTAAAAAACATTTCGTAACTAGGCGAAAGTGGAATACCCTTAATACTGTTTACAATGGTTAATAAAAAGGAAAGGGGTATAAGTTGCAAGTGGAATAGTTCTGCCGAAATAAATAAAGCAGGTAAAAGTAAGGAAACTATTACCGCAAAAATTCGGATAACCCTTGCAAGCGTTGCCGTGTAGTTAGAAGTGTAATAATCGCTAGGCGATTGAAAGTCTTCAATTAGTAGATAAGGCACGGTAAGTGCAATAGGCGAGCCGTCAACAATAATAGCAACACGCCCCTCCATTATTTTTGAAGTCAAAATATCAGGTTTTTCGGTATTACCTATTTGTTTAAAAACCGAAGTTTTATGTTCGCCCAAAAATTTAGAAACATAGGAAGAATCAAGCACCGCATCAATATCTATTTTGTGAATTTTTTTGCGAAGTTTATCAACTAATTTGTTATCGCAAACACCCTTAACGTATAAAAGTGCAACTTGCGTATTGGAATAATCGCCTACGTTAAAGGTTTCAATCTTTAACTTATCGCTTTTAATTCTTCTACGCATCATACTAAGGTTATCGGTAAGGTTTTCAACAAACCCCTCTCTTGGTCCTTTAATAACGTTAGAAGTAGGGGGTTCTGCAATAGCACGCTTTTCAAATTTAACAAGCGCAAAAGAAAATGCCGAACTAATATTTTCTACTATTAGCACGGAATTTCCGTTATTTATTTCGCTTATAATCTCATCTGTATCGTAAACGTCTTTTGTTTCGGGCGAAAGAAAGATAGAAGAAAGTTTTTCTTTATCAGGCTTTTCGCTAATTAGATTTAGTGGTTTAAGTATTAAATCGCCAATGGCTTTTTTATCTACTAAACTATTAATAAAAACTAAAACGGCGTTAAATGTTTTTCCGCCACAATTCATAAACGTTACGTCGTCAGAATCAAGCCTTTCTTTTAGGGTTTCAATGGCTAGTTGATAGCTTTCGCTAATTTTCATAACGATAGTATCCCGTAAAGTAAAAAAAATATGCAACCCTACGTTTTTGGTATGCTTTTTGATTTTATACCTATACTATAATTCAATGAAAAAAAGATATCTTTCTATTATCTTAATAGTTTTTTTGGCGTTGGTTTTTGTTCCTAAACCCATTTTAGTTTCAGGGGATACGCCTTTTAGTAGGCTAAACGTAAAGCCTTTGGTTTTGCGTTCGCAATTTTATACTAGTTATACAACTTCTACCGAGGAGCGAAAGTGTAATATAGAACGCGCCGCAAAATCACTTAATAACACGCTCGTTTTATCGGGCGCGGAGTTTTCGTTTAACGATAGGGTTGGCAAACGAACGGAGAAAAACGGATACAAGGTTTCTAAAATTATATTTAACGGCAAGTTTATTGATGGTGTAGGCGGCGGGGTCTGTCAAGTTTCAACCACACTTTATAATGCCGTGATTTTATCTGATTTATGGGTTACGGAATATCATCCGCACTCGTTACCCGTTTCTTACGTTGCCCCGTCTTTTGATGCTATGGTAAATTCAGGTTGCGCAGACTTAAAGTTTGTTAATACAACCGATAATCCGTTAATTATTAAAACCGAAACTAACGGTCAAG
>JAZRHN010000037.1:0-15330 GCA_045644785.1 Christensenellaceae bacterium | reverse complement strand
TAAACCAAGTTTAATAAGTGCTTGGAAACCATTACAGATACCACAAATTAAACCATCTCTTTCGTTTAATAATTGGTGAACACCATTTTTAATTTCAGCATTTCTAAAGAAAGCAGTTATAAATTTACCACTACCATCAGGTTCATCACCGCCAGAGAATCCACCAGGGATAAATACCATTTGGCTAGACTTTAATTCATTAGCAAATTCTTCAATACTTCTTGAAATAGCTGATGAAGTTAAGTTTTTAATTACAACTATTTTAGGTTCTGCACCAGCATCAGCAACTGCTTTTGCACTATCAAATTCACAGTTGGTTCCAGGGAACGCAGGAATTAATACTTTCGGTTTAGCAACCTTAATATTAGCAGTAGCCCAATCATTTACTGAATAATTGATATTTTCAATCTTCTTATTTGCTGAAGCAATATTACACGGATATACTCCTTCAAGTTTATCTTCATATAACTTAGAAAGTTCACATAAGCAAATCTTTTCTTCGTTATAAACGATTGATTTATTATCAGTAATTTCACCTAATAAGATTTCATCAAGAACCTCATTAGATTCAATAACAAATGCGCCATAGTTATAGCCAAAAATATCTGCTAATGAAAGGTTTTTATCAAAATTAAAACCAAAACCATTACCAATAGCCATTTTATAAACTGCTTCTGCAACACCACCATAAGTAGGCGTATAAGCAGAAAGGACTTTACCATCTCTCATATATTTAGTAACCTTATCAAAGGTTGCTAATAAACTATCAGTTTTAGGAAGATTATTTTCATCATAACAGGGTTTAACAATATAAACCTTATTACCGGCCTTTTTAAAGTCAGGCGAAACAATATTTTTAACTTTATCAGTAGTTACTGCAAATGATACGAGCGTTGGCGGAACGTTAATATTTTCAAACGTACCACTCATAGAGTCTTTACCACCGATTGATGCAATTTTAAGGTTCATTTGTGCCTTAAATGCACCAAGTAATGCAGCCAACGGCTTACCCCAACGTTCTTTTTCCTTATTAACACGTTCAAAGTATTCTTGGAAAGTGAGGTATACGTCCTTAAATTCTGCACCGGTAGCAATTAATTTTGCTACTGATTCAATAACTGCAAGATATGCTCCGTGATAGGGACTCTTTTCAGTTATAAATGGATTATAACCCCAACTCATAAGTGAACAATCGTCAGTATGTTTCTTTTCAACAGAAATTTTTTGAACCATTGCTTGAATAGGAGTTAATTGATATTTGCCACCAAACGGCATTAATACGGTACCTGCACCAATGGTAGAGTCAAATCTCTCTGATAATCCACGCTTTGAGCATACGTTAAGGTCAGACACAACGGTTTTATATCCATCTGCAAAGTTGCTAGGAATATCTTTTGAATAGTCGTTTGCTTTACTAACTTTACCTTCTACGTGTTTTTCTGCACCGTTAGAATTTAAGAATTCTCTGTCAATTTCAACAATCTTTTTACCATTCCAAATCATGGTAAGTTTAGGTTCTTCTTTAACTTCTGCAACGGGAACAGCCTGTAAATTTTCTTCACCTGCAAGTTTTAAGAAAAGTTCAACGTCTTTAGCTTCTACAACTACAGCCATTCTTTCTTGAGATTCACTGATTGCAAGTTCAGTACCATCTAAACCTTCATACTTTTTGGGAACAGCATTTAAGTTAATTTCTAAACCATCAGCAAGTTCGCCGATTGCAACTGAAACACCACCTGCACCAAAGTCGTTACAACGTTTTATAAGTTTTGATACAGTAGGATTTCTAAATAATCTTTGTAATTTTCTTTCTTCAGGAGCGTTACCTTTTTGAACTTCTGCACCACAAGTTTCAAGTGATTGAAGAGTATGTGATTTAGATGAACCTGTTGCACCACCGCAACCATCTCTACCCGTGCTACCACCAAGTAAAATTACGATATCACCAGCACAAGGTCTTTCTCTTCTAACGTTTTCTTGAGGAGCAGCAGCGATAACTGCACCAATTTCCATACGTTTTGCGGTATAACCAGCATGATAAATTTCATCAACAATACCCGTTGCTAAACCGATTTGGTTACCATATGATGAATAACCAGCAGCAGCGGTAGTAACAATTTTTCTTTGTGGTAATTTACCCTTTAATGTTTCTGATACAGGAACAGTAGGATCGCCTGCACCAGTAACACGCATTGCACCATAAACATATGATCTACCTGAAAGCGGGTCACGAATAGCACCACCAATACAGGTTGCAGCGCCACCAAAAGGTTCAATTTCCGTGGGGTGATTGTGAGTTTCGTTCTTAAATAGTAAAAGCCAAGGTTCATCTTTTCCGTCAACGTTAACGTTTACTTTTACAGTACAAGCGTTAATTTCTTCAGATTCATCTAATTTGTCAAGATAACCGTTTGCTTTTAAGTATCTTACAGAAACCGTTGCTAAATCCATTAAACAAACAGGTTTATGTTCTCTTTTTAATTCCTTTCTAGTTTCTAAATATTCAAGATAGGTTTTTTGTAAAAGCGGGTCATCAAATTCTACGTCATCAATAGTTGTTAAAAAGGTTGTATGCCTACAGTGGTCTGACCAGTAGGTATCAATCATTCTAATTTCAGTAATGGTGGGATTTCTCTTAATTTTCTTAAAATATGCTTGGCAAAACTCTATATCATCGTTATCCATTGCTAATCCATAACTCTTAACGAAATTTGCTAATCCGTCAGCATCTAAATCGTTGAAATTATTTAAAACTTCAACTTCAGTGGGAATAACGTATTCTTGCTTTAACGTTTTAGGCATATCAAGGCTAGCTTCTCTAGCTTCTACAGGGTTAATAACGTATTTTTTTATTTCAGCAATATCTTGTTCGCTTAAATTACCGTATAATGCGTAAATTTTAGCGGTTTTAACAATAGGTCTTTCACCTTGCGAAATAATTTGAATACATTGTGATGCACTATCTGCCCTTTGATCAAATTGACCAGGTAAAAATTCTACAGCAAAAACAACTGCATCAGAAAGATCTAACGTTTCATATACGTCATCAAGTTGCGGTTCGCTAAAAACGGTTTTAATAGAATAATCAAAAAGTTCTTGTGTGATATTTTCTGCATCATATCTATTAATAACTCTTACGTTTGTTAGATTTTTTATGTTAAGCAAAGCAACAGCATCTTGAAATAATGCTTTTGCTTCATGTCTCATACCTTCTTTCTTTTCAACGAAAACTCTGTAAATCATTAGTTATTCTCCAAAACTTTTAATGCCTTTGCGCCAATATCGTTTCTATAAT
Organism: Christensenellaceae bacterium; assembly: GCA_045644785.1. Taxonomy (GTDB): domain Bacteria; phylum Bacillota; class Clostridia; order Christensenellales; family Borkfalkiaceae; genus UBA1259. The sequence continues at coordinate 12,035 of JAZRHN010000037.1, read as the reverse complement.
AAGCGCCTTCAAAATTTATAGTTTTAACGTCTTGATAAGACAATTCTATCGCTTCTTTTAAGGTGTCCGCAATATTAGTTACACCTAATACTCTACCACCATCGGTTAGAAGTTTACCATCAACTTCTTTTGCGCCAGCAACGAATACTTTGTCAAAAATATTTTCGGGAATATCAATTTCAAAACCCTTTTTATATTCAACAGGATAACCCTTAGATGCCATAATAACGCATGCCGCACATTTATTGTGCCATTCAATATTTAGAGTATCTAGAGTACCATTTGTAGTTGCTTGCATAATAGTTAAAAGGTCGGTTTTAAGTAAGGGCAATACAACTTGTGTTTCAGGGTCGCCAAAACGACAGTTATATTCAATTACCTTAGGCCCGTTTTTAGTTATCATTAAACCGAAGTATAAGCAACCCTTAAACGTTCTACCTTCACTATTCATAGCGTTAATTGTAGGAACAAAAATGGTATCCATACAAACTTTTGCTATATCATCGGTGTAATAAGGGTTAGGAGCGATTGTTCCCATACCACCAGTATTAAGGCCAGTATCAAAATCACCAATTCTCTTATGGTCCATAGAAGAAACCATAGGAATAACGGTTTTTCCATCAGTAAAAGATAAAACAGAAACTTCAGGTCCTTCAAGGAATTCTTCTATAACAATTTGGTCGCCAGATTTACCAAAAGCCTTATCTTGCATAATAGAAAGAACAGCAGAAACCGCTTCTTCTCTAGTTGTAGCAATAATAACGCCTTTACCAAGCGCTAAACCATCAGCCTTAATAACCGTAGGAATAGGCGCATCTTTAAGATATTCAAGTGCCTTTTCCATATTGTCAAACACTTCATATTTAGCGGTAGGAATATTGTATTTTTTCATTAAATTCTTAGAAAAAACTTTACTACCTTCTATAATTGCAGCGTTTTTATTAGGACCAAAACAAGGGATACCCTTTTCAGTTAAAGCATCTACCAAACCTAAAACTAATGGGTCATCTGGTGCAACAACAGTGTAATCAATTTTATTGTTTATCGCAAAGTTTACAACACCATCTATATCCGTTCCTTTAATTGGAACACATATAGCATCTTTTGCAATACCACCGTTACCAGGGCAAACGTAAATATTTTCTACGTTTTTATTTTCTTTAATTTTCTTAACGATGCCGTGTTCTCTACCACCGCCACCGACTACTAAAATATTCATAATTTTCCTTTAATAAACAAAATCTTAGTGATGGAATAATCTCATTTTAGTGAAAGCCATTGCCATATCATATTTATCGCACGCTTCAACAACTAAATCATCTCTGATAGAACCACCAGGTTGCGCAATGTATTTAACGCCACTCTTCTTTGCTCTTTCAATATTATCAAAGAATGGGAAGAACGCATCTGAACCAAGTGAAACACCATCAATGGTTTTTAAGTAAGCATCGATTTCTTCTTTTGTTAAGGGTTCGGGGCGAACGGTAAAATATTTTTGCCAAATACCATCAGCACAAACGTCTTCTTCGTTTTTATTTATATAGCCATCGATAACGTTATCTCTGTCAGGACGACCAATGGTATCCTTAAATGGAAGATTTAACACTTTATCATGTTGACGAATAAACCAAGTATCAGCCTTACCACCTGCTAAACGAGTACAGTGTATTCTTGATTGTTGACCTGCACCTACACCAATTGCTTGACCATCATAAGCAAAGCAAACTGAGTTAGATTGGGTGTATTTAAGAGTAATTAATGAAATAATTAAATCTCTTACTGCGCTTTCAGGTAAATCTTTGTTTTTAGTAACAACGTCAGTTAATAATTCTTTGTTAATCTTAAAGTTATTTCTACCTTGTTCAAAGGTAATACCATAAACGTCTTTTGTTTCTTTTTCTTCAGGAACATAGTTAGGGTCAATTTCAACTATGTTGTAGTTACCTTTTCTTTTTCCTTTAAGAATTTCTAATGCTTTTTCGCTATAACCAGGTGCAATAACACCATCAGAAACTTCTCTTGCGATAAGTTTTGCGGTTAATTCATCACATTCATCAGAAAGTGCTACCCAGTCACCGAAAGAACACATTCTAACAGTTCCCCTAGCCCTTGCATAAGCGCAAGCAAGTGGGCTATCATCTAACCCATCAATATCGTCAACAAAGCAAGCCTTTTTTAATTTTTCAGGAAGTTTAATACCAACCGCTGCAGAAGTAGGACTTACGTGCTTAAAAGAAGTTACAGCAGGAAGACCTAATGCTTCTTTAAGTTCTTTAACAAGTTGATAACTGTTAAAAGCGTCTAAGAAATTAATATAACCTGGTCTGCCATTTAATATTTTTATAGGAAGTTCACTACCATCTTTCATAAAAATTCTAGATGGCTTTTGATTAGGGTTACAACCATATTTTAATTCAAATTCTTTCATTTTAACTCCTTAAACGTTTTTGTTAATTATAATTTCGCTGGGTTTATCGCCGTTAAGAGGAACAACACGAACAAAAAGTGATACTTTATTATCTTCGTTAAGATTATTCCAAACTTCGTTAGCAAGTTCTTCAGCAGTGTTTGGCATAACAACTCTTTCAGGTTCACCATAGAAAGAAGGAATAGGATTTCCATCTTGTTCGTAAGTATGAATAAAATGACCTAAACCATTGATGGGAGTATATGAATAGAAATATCTATCGCATACTTCAGGATTACCATCACTACTTTTTAAGATTGATAATTTATAGTTAAATTGATTATCAAAATAATTTAATATACCAGAAATTCTAGGAGTAAAATTAGGAGCATCAGGTTCAAACTCTCTGGTATTTAATGCTTCTTCAAATGCAAACTTATTTGCGGGATTAGCATCAATAAAATCCTTAACCGTGTTGGTTTGATCACCATTAGTTATAACGTCACAATTGCCACATTGTAAGAAGGGGTTGTAAATAATTAAACTAGGGTCAACTAATTTACTTTCATCAAACGCCTTGGTTCTCATTCCGCCATCAAAACGTTCAAAAATTCTATTTCTACTATTAACACTTCTTCCCATAATGAAGTAAGCAATCATAGCATTTTTACCATCGTTACTCTTACCGATGATAATTCCTCTACCTGGGTAACTGTTATTTTTAAGTAAATCTTTAATGGTTTGTAAGCCTTTAATACTCATTTTTATTTCTCCGTTAAAATTTTCTTACATACTAAATCTGTAGATGCAGGTAGAATTTTCCACTCTGCAAGTTTCATAACTCTTTTTTGTAAGGTAGAAGGCGTATCGTTTTCTCTCACCTTAACTGCCTTTTGCATTATTATTTTGCCACCATCAGGTATTTCGTTTACAAAATGCACTGTTGCACCTGTAACCTTTACACCTTTTTTTAGTGCCGCTTCATGTACTTTTAAGCCATAAAACCCTGCACCACAAAAAGATGGAATAAGTGATGGATGAACGTTTATAATTCTTTCGGGGTAATCTTTAACAAAATTTTCGCTTAATATAGACATAAAACCTGCCAAAATAATAAGTTCAATATCGTTTTCAATTAACACTTTTTTAATTGCCGTTTCAAAACAAACAGCGTTTTCGTAATCTTTCTTTAATACAACTGCCGTTTTAATACCTGCACTTTTTGCTCTGGTTAACGCATAAGCGTTAGCATTATTTGATAAAACCAAAACAATTTCGCCATTATTAATTATTCCGTTGTTTTGCGCGTCTATAAGTGCTTGAAGATTAGTTCCCCCACCACTTACCATAACGGCAATCTTAACTTTTTTCACAATAATACCCCGTAATGCCTAGATAAAATTTATAAATTACTTAATGACAATTTTATCTTCGCCTTTAATAACTTTACCGATAACGTAAGCATCTTCACCCATATCATTTAAGATTTTAAGTGCTTTGTCTGCACAATCAGGCGCTACTACGATACTCATACCAACACCCATATTAAAGGTGTTAAACATATCTCTTTCGTCTACGTTACCAACTTTTTGTAAAAGATTAAATATCGGTAAAATCTTAACTGATTTTTTATCAATTTCAGCACATAAACCATCGGGAATACTTCTGGGAATATTTTCATAGAAGCCACCACCGGTAATGTGTGAAATACCTTTAACTTTAACTTCTTCTAAAAGTTTTAATACTGATTTAACGTAAATTTTAGTGGGAGTTAAAAGTGTTTCACCGATAGATTTTCCACCAAGTTCTTCAACAGGAGACTTAATATCAGCATTTTCAACGTCAAAAATCTTTCTAACAAGTGAAAAACCATTAGAGTGAACACCACTAGAAGCAAGAGCAATAATAACGTCCCCTTCAGCCATTTCACTATGGTTGATAATCTTTGACTTATCAACTACACCAGTAGAATAACCTGCTAAATCATATTCATCAATAGGATAGAACCCAGGCATTTCTGCTGTTTCACCACCGATAAGCGCACAACCTGATTGTACACAACCTTCAGCAACACCCTTAACGATTTCCGCAATCTTTTCAGGAACGTTTTTACCACATGCAATATAGTCTAAAAAGAATAAAGGTTTAGCACCTGCACAGATAATATCGTTTACACACATTGCAACACAGTCAATACCAACAGTATCGTGCTTATCCATTAAGAAAGCAATTTTTAATTTAGTGCCAACACCATCGGTACCACTAACTAAAACAGGTTTAGTAATACCGGTTAAATCTAATTCAAATAAACCGCCAAAACCACCAATATCTGAACAAACGCCAGACGTTGCAGTTCTTGCGATATGCTTTTTCATAAGTTCAACTGCTTTATAACCTGCGGTAATATCAACACCTGCTGATGCATAAATATCAGATTTTGAATTTTTCATATTATTTCTCCTTTCCGTTCCAACAATAGGTACATAATTTATCTTTATCAATTCCAATAGCCGAAATAAGACCCTCTAATGATTGGAATTCTAATGAAGCAAGACCAATTTTATCTCTAATAGCTTCTTTCATTTTTTTATGACGAGCAGAAGTGGGGTCTGCATATTCATCTAAATACTTTAATCCTTCTTCCCCTTCTAGTTCTACAATAGTAGAGTGTGTTATTAAATCCATATCGTTAGTCTGTCTAGAAAAGTTTAAGTATTTACATCCGTACATAATAGGCGGACATGCAGACCTAACGTGAACTTCTTTTGCACCATTTTCAAATAAGAAATCAACAGTTTCTCTTATCTGAGTTCCACGAACAATCGAGTCATCTACAAAAAGAAGTTTTTTATTTTTAATTAATTCGTTTACAGGGATTAATTTAAGCTTTGCCACCTTTCTTCTTTCCTTTTGTGTAGAAGGCATAAAACTTCTACTCCAAGTGGGCGTATATTTTATAAATGGTCTAGCAAAACGATATCCACTTCTTGTAGCATAACCTATAGCGTGTGGTGTTCCCGAATCGGGAACACCTGCAACACAGTCAACGTCAGGCAAACAACCGTTTTTAATATCGTTTTCTACCATTTTAACGCCGTTTTGATATCTCATTTCTTCTACGTTAACCTTTTCGTAAGTAGAAGTTGGATAACCATAGTAACTCCAAAGGAAAGAGCAAATGCACATTTTCTTTTCGGCTTTTTTAAGTATTTTTATTTCTTCAGGACAAACTTCAACAATTTCAGCAGGTCCTAATTCATATTCATCTTTATAATCAAGTTTTTGGTATGCAAATGATTCAAAAGAAACCGCATAACCTTCCTTGTTTTTACCAATATGAATAGGCAATCTACCAAACTTATCTCTTGCACAGATAATATTTCCATCACTTTTAAGAATAATTATTGTTGCCGTGCCTTTAATAACGCTTTGCGCATATTTTATTCCATCAACAAAGTTCTTTTTTCTATTAATGAACGCAGCAATAAGTTCAGTAGAATTTACACCACCGCCGTTTTGTCCACCAAATTGACCACCAACGTCATCAATGTACTTTTTAATTAACTCGTCGGAATTGTTAATTAAGCCGATAAAACAAAGTGCGTATAAACCTAGTTTTGACCTTACTAATAATGGTTGTGGGTCAGAGTCGTTTATACAACCTATCGCAGACGTACCAGCCATCGTGTCAAAAATATTTTCAAACTTTGTTCTAAAAGGTGCGTTTGAGATATTATGTATTTTTCTCTGAAGCCCTACAGTTTTATCATAAGCAGCAAGACCACCGCTTTTCGTGCCAAGATGTGAATGGTAGTCAGTACCCAAAAACACATCAAGCATAGCGTCTTTCTTTTTGCTTACTACGCCAAAAAATCCACCCATTTGGTTTCTCCAGTATTATTAATTATGCAAAGAAAAGTTTTGAAAGAGTCATAGGATCAACGTATTTACCATCCTTATAAACTCTCATGTTTCCAGAAGAAACTTCGTCAATAAGAATTACGTTACCGTCCTTATCATAACCAAATTCGAACTTAATATCGTATAATACTAAACCTTTTTCTAAAAGGTCGTCTGCAACGATTTTGGTAATCTTTTGGGTCATAGACTTAATTTCATCGTATTGTTCTGCAGTCATAACCTTTAAGTCAACAAGACCGTCTTTAGTTACTAACGGATCGCCCTTAGCGTCGTTTTTGAAGGTTGTTTCAACGTATGCAGGAAGATCTGCACCTTCTTCAATATAATCGCTATATCTACGATAGAAACTACCTACTGCCTTGTGTCTGCAAATAACTTCTAAACCTTTACCAAATGCTTTAGCAGGAAGAACTTCCATAGTGGTGTCATCAAGGTTTGCAGAAATAAATTGAGTTTTAATTCCTGCTGCGTTGATTTTTTCAAAGAAATAAATAGACATACGTAAGTTAACGTCACCTACACCGTCAATTTTTAAACCAACTGAATTTTCACCGGGGTCAAAAACACCGTCTTTACCAGTGCAATCATCTTTGAATTTTAAGAGATAATTACCGTTATCTAATGCGAATACATCCTTGGTTTTTCCACTGTAAACAAGTTTCATAATTTTGTTCTCCTTAAATTTTATATATTTAACTTATAGTTTTTACTAATATTTTCGTCTTTTTCAAGAACTTTTTTGCTATCTGCTAATCTCTTTTCTTTTAATCTTAAAGATAAATCGGGGTCAGATAACGCAATCATCTCTGCAGCCAAAATACCTGCATTTGCGCCACCATTAATAGCAACTGTTGCAACAGGAATGCCAGTAGGCATCATAACTGTTGATAAAAGTGCATCCATACCATCTAAAACTGATGACTTGCAAGGAATACCAATAACAGGAAGAACGGTATTCGCAGCAATTACACCGGCAAGGTGTGCAGCCATACCTGCAGCACAAATTAAAACACCAAAACCATTATTCTCTGCATTAACAGCAAAATCTATTGCTTCTTTAGGTGTTCTGTGTGCAGAATAAACGTGTGTTTCATACGGAACTTTTAGTTCGTTTAATACACTCATGGTCTTTTCTAAAATAGATAAATCGCTATCACTACCCATAATAATTGCAACTTTTTTCATATAAACCTCCAAAAAAATAAAAAGGCACGCTAAAAAACTAATTCAGCGTGCCCAGACGGTCGGCTAATATTATTTCCTGCTCCTTTGTAGTGCTCTACTTTTCCGTCAGTAACAGGGAACTCCAAATTTACTTAATTATATCACATATTAATTTTTTTGTCAAAATTTATATTATATAAAATAAGTAAATTTAGTATTTTTTAAACTATTTCAGAGTCGCAATATAAGCAACGTATTATACCATTGTTATCCTTATAGTATTTTTCTTCTAATTCTTGTTCGGTAGTTAAAATACAATGTGGATTTTTACAATGATTTTCCGCCTTAACTTCAGTATGATTATCAGTTAAAACAGCAAAATTTTCATCAAAAAGCAACTTAATTATTAAAGCCATACGCATAAATTTACCATATGCAGTTTGTCTAAAGTAGCAAGCGCGTTTATCATCATCAACTTTAACTGAAATTTCATTAACCCTAGGAAGCGGATGTAATACACACATATCAGGTTTTGCTAATTGCATTTTTTCAGCCGTTAAAACGTAACAATCCTTTAATCTTTCGTATTCTGCTCTATCTAAGAATCTTTCGCCCTGAATTCTTGTCATATAGAGAATATCTAATTCAGCGATAGAATCTTCTAATGACTTACTTTCTATAAACGGAATATTTTTTCCTTCAATATATTCTTTCTTAACAAAGTCAGGCAACTTTAATTCATCTGGAGAAATTAAAACAAACTTAATACCAGAATATCTACTCATTGCCTCAATAAGCGAATGAACTGTTCTACCATATTTTAAGTCACCACATAAGCCGATTGTAAGGTCGTTAAATCTACCCTTTTCTTTATGAATTGTTAATAAATCTGCAAGCGTTTGCGTGGGATGATAATGTGCACCATCACCAGCATTTATAATGGGAATATACGCTTTTTTTGAAGCAACGTAAGGAGCGCCTTCTTTAGGGTGTCTCATAGCAATAATATCTGCATAACCAGAAACAACGGCAACGGTATCAGATACACTTTCGCCTTTGGTTGCAGATGAAGATTTAGCATCTGAAAAGCCTAATACACTTCCGCCTAAAGATAGCATTGCAGACTCAAAAGAGAGCCTTGTTCTTGTGCTTGGCTCAAAAAAAAGCGTTGCTAAAATCTTATGTTTACAAACTTCATTATACTTATCGGGATTATCGATAATATCTGTTGCTAAATCAATAAGTTGTTGTATTTCTTCAACTGATAAATCGAGAATATTAAGAACACTTCTCATTATTTTGCTCCTATCCAACTTTCATCTTGAGGGTTATTTCTAAACGCAATTAGTCTCTTAACGTCTTCTTCCTTTATATACTTTTCTTCTGCAGCGATTTGAGCAATAACGTCAAAATTAGTTAAACTTACGTTTTTAACGTTTGCTTCCTTTAATCTTTCAATACCTTTCTTCATACCATAGGTGAAGATACTTACAACACCTAAAACTTCTGCGCCGGCTTCTCTTAAAGCATCAACCACTTCAATAACGCTACCGCCAGTAGAAATTAAGTCTTCAACAACTACAACTTTTTGTCCTGCTTCCAACTTACCTTCAATTCTATTTTGTCTGCCGTGGTCTTTATTACCTGATCTTACGTAGCCCATAGGAAGACCCATAATATGTGCAGTAATAGCTGCATGAGCAATACCTGCGGTAGATGTTCCCATTAAAACTTCAACGTCAGGATATTCTCTTTTAATAGTTTCAGCAAGAGAATTTTCAACGTCATTTCTAACGTTCGGTGCAGTTAAAGTAAGTCTGTTATCACAGTAAACAGGGCTTTTTATACCACTTGCCCACGTAAAAGGTTCATCGGGACGGAAGAAAACCGCCTTTATTGATAATAAGTCTTTTGCAATAAGTTTTTCCATTTTATATCTCCAATAATAATTTTTCTAATTGAGTAGCAGAATCAACTATATAGTCGGCACCTGCTTCTTTTAATTCTTGATAATCGCCGTAACCATAGGTAACACCAACGGTTTTCATACCAAAACTCTTCCCACCGTTAACGTCGTATTTTCTATCACCTATCATAACGGCACTATTAACATCAATGTTAGCGCGCCTTATCGCTTCTGTTAAAACCTGAATTTTATCAGAAATTTTTCCATCAAGAGTTGCACCAACAACCACGTCAAAGTAATCTAATAATCCAAAATAACGCAGTATTTCACGTGCGTGAACTTCGGGTTTTGATGTGGCAACAATTATCTTTTTACCTGCTCCTTTAAGAGATTTAAGCATTTTATCAACGCCTAAATACACCTCGTTTTCATACATACCCTTATCAACAAAGTATTCTCGATAAAAGACAAGCAAATCTTCTGATTCTTGAATGGTAAAACCATATACTTCACGACCTCTTTCTTTAATCGGCGGACCAATAAAGGTTTTTAACACGCTTTCATCACTTTCTTTTATACCCATTTTATTTAGGGCATATCTAAGCGAATTAACGATACCTTTTCCAGAATCAGTTAACGTTCCATCTAAATCGAACAAAAGAAATTCTAGCATTCTAAAAATTCCTTAACGCATCTATTGTATGCACTTACAGGGTCTTCTGCAGCGGTAATAGGTCTACCAACAACAATATAGTCAGAACCGATTTTTCTTGCTTCAGCAGGCGTCATAACTCTCTTTTGGTCGCCCTTATCTCCGTCAGCAAATCTTACACCAGGGGTTACAGTAATGAAGTTATCACCACATAAATCGTGAACTTTTTGCGCTTCTAAAGGTGAACATACAACACCATCTAAACCCGCAATTTTTGCGTTATTAGCATAGTGCATTACAACCTGGTCAATCGGCTTTTCAATTAATAAGTCTTTTTCCATCGCTTCTTGGTCAGTTGAAGTTAATTGAGTTACTGCAATTAAAATAGGACGAGTGCCATCTGCCCTAGTTAAGCCCTTTAACGCGCCTTCCATCATTTTTATCGTTCCACTAGCGTGAAGATTGGTCATATCAACGTCTAAATTAGAAAGAACAGCCATAGTCTTTGATACGGTGTTAGGGATATCGTGGAGTTTTAAGTCAAGGAATATTTTATGTCCTCTTTTCTTAATTTCTCTAACAATTTCAGGGCCTTCTGCATAAAATAATTCCATACCAATTTTAACGAAAGGCTTTCTTTCCTTAAACTTATCTAAAAAGTCAAAAACCAATTCCTTACTACTAAAATCCAAAGCGATTATAACGTCTTTAGCCATTATGCGCTCCTCCTATAATTTCTTTTAAGTTGTTAATTTTATATCTTTCCATAACTTGCGGTAAATTTTCAATAATTTCCTTACAAGCAAAGGGGTTAATAAGATTTTCTGCCCCTACTTGAACTGCCGTTGCACCCGCAAGCATCATTTCTATAACGTCTTCAGCAGTAGAAACTCCACCCATACCGATAATGGGAATTTTTACCGCTTCATAACACTGATAAACCATGCGAAGTGCTACGGGGAAAATTGCTCTACCAGAAAAACCACCCATTTTATTTGCAATAACGGGTTTTTTACTTTTAAGGTTTATTCTCATACCTAAAAGAGTGTTAATAAGCGAAATACCGTCTGCACCAGCATCTTCACACGCTTTTGCTATTGCGGTTATATCAGTAACGTTAGGCGATAATTTGATATAAACGGGTTTTTTAGTAACACTTTTTACCGCTTTAGTAACTTCATAAGCATTCTTTGGGTCAGTACCAAAAGCCATACCACCATTATGAACGTTAGGACAACTTATGTTTACTTCTAAAATACCAACTTGCTCTTCTTTATCTAATTTTTCGCAAGTCTTACAATATTCTTCCACTGAAAAACCACTAACGTTTGCAATAACTTTTTTATTAAAATATTTTTTTAGTTTAGGAAGTTCATGTGCAATAACGTGTTCAACACCCGGATTTTGTAAACCAACTGAGTTTATTAAACCTTGATTACATTCTGCAATTCTAGGTGTAGGGTTACCAAAACGAGCATCTAAAGTAGTTCCCTTAAATGAGAACGTGCCTAAAATATTTATATCGTAAAATTCAGAAAATTCCTTACCAAAACCGAACGTGCCGCTTGCAGGAATTACGGGATTATCTAACTTCCAACCTGATAAAATAACAGAAGTATCTACCATACGATTTCCTCCCTTTTAAGCACAGGTCCGTCAACACAAATACGCTTATTACCGTATTTAGTTTTACAAGAACAACCCATACAAGCACCAAAGCCACAGCCCATTCTTTCTTCAAAACTAAACTCTCCTGCACCTATAGCAGTCTTTTCAATCGCCTTAAACATAGGCATAGGTCCACACGTATAAAAATAGGTATAATCAACTTTTATCATAACGTCTGTAACAAACCCTTTTTCGCCATAAGAACCGTCAACAGTAGTTATAATAACGTTTGCACCAAGACCCTTAAATTCTGCTTCGTAAAACACTTCTTTTTTAGTGTTAAAACCTAAAATAACAGTAGGTTTAGCACCTTGATT
>JAZRHN010000036.1:0-4440 GCA_045644785.1 Christensenellaceae bacterium | reverse complement strand
ACTGGTATTTCTGATGAATTCGTTAAGTATGCACTTCCCCTTATCCAAGGCGAACCCAAACTCACCAAAGAAGACGGACTTCCCAGATTTGCTAAACTTAAAAAAGTTCTTGTTGAAAAGAAATAATTTAGCACTGTTAAGTAAAAATACTTGACAGATATTAAAACAAAAAGTATAATAAAGGTGTAAAGTGATTTTGCTTTACACCTTTTGATTTATGGAAAAAGATATTTACTACGCAGATTTGTTTGAAATTTACAAAGATTTGCTAACGGAAAAACAACGTGAAATATTCGTTTCACATAATCTATTAGATTTATCTTACGCGGAAATTGCTGAGATGGAAGGTACGTCAAGGCAAAGTATTTATGACGTTATTAAGATAGTAAAAGAAAAACTTACTGACTTTGAGCGCGCGTTAAAGATAAAAGAAAAAAACGATCAAATACTTACTCTTGTTGAAAAAGAGGGTAGTAGTGACTTAAAAAATCAAGTAAAAGAAATAATAGGTAAATAATGGCTTTATTTTCAGGTTTATCTGAAAAACTTAATCATATATTTTCAAAACTTACCAAGCACGGTAAACTTACTGAACTTGAAATAAAAACCGCAATGCGTGAAGTGCGTATCGCATTATTGGAAGCGGACGTTAATATTTCGGTAGTAAAGCAATTTGTAAGTAGCGTGTCTGAACGTGCTGTTGGACAAGAAATATTAAAGAGTTTAAGCCCCACGCAACAAGTTATAAAAATTGTTAATGAAGAACTTATTGCTTTAATGGGTTCATCAAATAGTAAACTCGCCGTTTCGGATAGATTGCCTACTGTAATAATGATGGCAGGTTTACAAGGTGCAGGTAAAACCACGCTTGTTGGTAAACTTGGTCTTCACTTTAAAAAACAAGGCAAAAAACCCTTATTAGTTGCAGCAGACGTTTATCGTCCCGCAGCAATTAGCCAACTTAAAGTTGTTGGCAAAAACGCAGGGTGTGAAGTTTTTGAAAAAGGTCAAGGTAACCCTGTAAAAATTGCGAAAGAAGGTGTTGCATACGCTAAATCTTACGGCTATGACACCGTAATTATCGATACTGCAGGTCGACTTCAAATAGACGATGATTTGATGCGTGAATTAGAAGAAATTAAGGCAGAAGTAAATCCTACCGAAATTCTTTTAGTCGTTGATTCAATGACCGGTCAAGTTGCAGTAGAAGTAGCCGATACCTTTAATAAGAGATTAGAAGTTACGGGTTTAGTTTTAACTAAACTTGACGGTGATACAAGGGGTGGTGCAACCCTTTCAATGAAAGCCGTAACAGGTAAGCCCATCAAGTTCTGTTCAGTAGGCGAAAAGTTAGGCGATTTAGAGCCTTTCCATCCCGATAGAATGGCAAACCGTATTCTCGGTATGGGGGACGTTCTTACGCTTATAGAAAAAGCAGAAGAAGTTATCTCTGAAGAACAGGCTAAAAAAATGGAAAAGAAATTCCGTGAAAATAGTTTTACTTTAGATGACTTTTTAGACCAATTTGAAGCGATGAATAAAATGGGCGGAATAGCCAATCTCGTATCAATGCTCCCCGGTATGGGTTCTAAATTTAGAATTAACGAAGGCGATATAGACGAGAAGAAACTTAATTCAACCAAAGCAGTAATACAATCAATGACGAAAAAGGAAAGATTAAATCCCGGTATAATAAATTCGTCAAGAAAACAAAGAATAGCAAAGGGAAGCGGAACTAGCGTTCAACAAGTAAATATCGTGTTAAAGCAGTTCGAGCAGACCAAGCAAATGATGAAGCAAATGAAGAACAAAATGTTCAAATTTTGATAAATAATAATTATAAAAAGCCTAAAGGCAAAAAGGAGAAACTAAAATGGCAGTAAAAATGAGATTAACCAGACTTGGCGACAAGAAATCACCTATCTATCGTATCGTTGTAACCGATAGCAGAAACGCACGTGATGGCGCGTATATCGACAAAATCGGTCATTACAACCCCAAAACCGTTCCCGCTGAAATCGTTGTAAACGCAGAAAAGGCACAAGAATGGCTAGCAAAGGGCGTTCAACCCACCGATACCGTTAAGAATATTCTCGTTAACCAAGGAATTTTACCCAAGCCCACCAAACTTTCTGCTCCCAGAACCAAGGTTCGTAAGAGCAAGTAATAAGGAACTTGTAAAATGTTAGAGTTAATTAAATTTGTCGTAGGAACTTTTGCAGAATTTCCTGAAGAAGTAGAATACGACGTAGTAGATGACGGTAAAAATGCTACCGTAACTATTACACTTAAACCCAGTGATATGGGCAAAGTAATCGGTCGCCAAGGCAAGATTGCAAAGGCGCTCCGTACTCTTGTGCGCGCATATTCACAAAAAGAAAAGAAAAAAGTTAACGTAGAAATAAAGGAAAAGGCGGAATAACGCCTTTTTCGGTTTTATGAAAGATTATTTAGAAATAGGGGTAATAGTAAAACCGCAGGGTATAAAAGGCGAAGTTAAAGTTATACCTATGACGGATGATGCCCAACGTTTTAAAAAATTAAAGAGCGTTTTAATAGACGGTGTAGAATACTCGGTAACTGGTGCAAAAATTGCACCAGATGCCGTTTTCCTTGCGCTTGGTGGTATTAATGATAGAAATACTGCCGAACTTTTGCGTGGGAAATATCTTACCATTAGCCGTGAAGATGCTGTAAAACCCCAAACGGATAGGTATTTTATATGTGATTTAGAAAACGCTAATATCTATTTTGAAGATGGTAAAGATTTCGGTAGAATTATCGAAATAACCAAGGCAAAAACCGATTATTTTACAGTTAAAACAGTTAGTGGAAAGATAGTAAGATTTCCATTTTTAAAGAGCGTAATTGACAGAATAGATATAGAAAATTCAGCAGTTTACGTTATTAAAGAAAAGTTTAACGAGGTGGTGTGTTATGAGGATTGATATTTTAACACTTTTTCCAGAAATGTTTACGCCACTTTCAACTAGTATTTTAAAGCGTGCGCGTGAAAAAAGACTTATCGAAATTAACGTTATTGATATAAGGGATTACACTTTAGATAAACACAAAAAGTGTGATGATACACCTTTTGGTGGTGGTGCAGGTATGGTAATGATGGCTCAACCCATCGTTTCTGCAATAGAAGCAATAGACCCTAATCACGAAGCGTTACGTATTTTCACGTCGCCTAAAGGAAAAACCTTTAAGCAACAAATGGTTGTAGAACTTTCAAAATTTGATAGATTGCTTATTTTATGCGGACATTACGAAGGTGTTGACCAACGTGCACTAGACCTTTGTATAGACCAAGAAATATCAGTTGGCGACTACGTTTTAACGGGTGGTGAAATTCCTGCTATGGCTATAACGGACGCGGTATGTCGTTACGTTGAAGGTGTTATAAACCAAGAATCATTAAAACAAGAAAGTTTTGCAAACGGCACGCTTGAATATCCACAATATACCAAGCCTCAAGATTTTAGGGGATTAAAAGTTCCCGAAGTATTAACTTCAGGCAATCATGGTGAAGTTGATAAATGGCGTGAAGAACAATCGAGAATTATAACGGCAAAAAATAGACCTGACTTATTAAAAGGAAATTAAATGCAACACTTACAATGGTTTCCCGGTCATATGACCGCGGCTATGAGAATGATGGAGGATAATCTTAAATCGGTAGACGGCGTAATGCTAATACTCGATGCAAGAGCACCATTTTCATCTATCAATAAAAAACTCAATAAACTTTTTGAAAACAAGAAAGTACTTTATGTATTAAATAAGTGCGACCTTATTTCTCAAAAGGACGTAAAGAGAATAGTATCCACGTTTATTGCGGAGGGTAAAACTTGTGTTGCCGTTTCTAGTTTAGATAAACGTTCGGTAGATACTTTGTATGAAAGTATTTTCCACTTATTAAAAGAAAAGATAGAGCGTAATAAAAACAAGGGCGTATTTTTACCTGTTAGAATTATGGTTGCAGGTATTCCTAATACTGGTAAATCTACAGTTATTAACGCACTTTCTGGTGGTAAAAAGACTTCTACAGGTAATAAAGCGGGTGTTACTCGCGGTAAACAATGGGTAAGACTAAAAGAGTTAGAATTGTTAGATACCCCAGGCACAATGCCTCCTGCATTTGATAACCAAGAAATAGCAATACGCCTTGCTTATATCGGAAGTATGAACGATGCTAATATCGATATGCAAGATTTATGTTACGAATTTATCAAGGAAGTTGCAGTAAAATACCCGGAAGAATTTAAGGAAAAATACGGTGTAGAAGACGTTAACGTTGACGTTTTAGAGATAATGCACGCAATATGTGTTCGCCGTGGTTTCTTGCTTCGTGGTGGCGATTACGACTACGAAAGATGTGGTTTAGCAGTAATTGATGATTTTAGAAAAGGCAGACTTGGAAAAATCGTTTTAGAG
>JAZRHN010000035.1:0-4756 GCA_045644785.1 Christensenellaceae bacterium | reverse complement strand
TATGCCGTCTTTTACAACTAATCTATCGATAACCACCGAAATATTGTGCTTAATATTTTTATCTAACGGTGGCAATTCTTCATCTAAACTATACACGATTCCGTCAATTTCCACCCTAACGAAACCGCTTTTTTTGAACTGTTCTATTTCCTTTTTATATTCGCCTTTTTTACCACGGACAACGGGTGCGTTTACTAAAATTTTAGTTCCGTCTTCATATAATCCCACTTTGTCGGCAATTTCATCTACAGTTTGGCGTTTAATTTCTTTACCGCATTTAGGACAATGCGGAACACCTACACGCGCAAAAAGTAAACGCATATAGTCGTAAATTTCGGTAACCGTTCCCACGGTAGAACGCGGGTTATGTGAAGTGGTTTTTTGGTCGATTGAAATGGCGGGCGACAACCCGTCTATAGAATCTACGTTGGGCTTTTCCATTTGCCCCAAAAACATACGCGCGTAAGATGAAAGGCTTTCTACGTATCGCCTTTGACCTTCTGCATAAATTGTTTCAAACGCTAAAGTTGATTTACCGCTACCCGAAAGCCCCGTAAACACAACGAGTTTGTTTCGGGGTATGGTTAAATCAATATTTTTAAGGTTATTTTCCCTTGCGCCTTTTATAATTATCTTATCGTTCATTTCTGTCCTTTATTTTCTTAACTTTGCTTTAAGCCTTGCAATATTATCCCTAATCTCTATACATTGTTCAAAATCAAGGTTATTAGAAGCCACTTTCATAAGTGCTTTAAGTTTTTCTATTTCTGCTGGAATATCTTGTTTTTTAACGTCCTTTATCTTGTCGGCTTTTTTAGTGATTTCAATAGTATTAACTACTTCTTTTACAATAGTTTTAGGAATTATATTGTGTGCTTTATTATAATCGCTTTGAATTTTACGCCTACGATTGGTTTCACTAATAGCACGCTTCATACTGCCCGTTTGGGTATCGGCATACATTATAACTCTGCCTTCACTATTACGTGCAGCCCTACCTATGGTTTGAATAAGTGAAGTTTCGCTTCTTAAAAAACCTTCCTTATCCGCATCTAAAATAGCAACGAGTTTTACTTCAGGCAAGTCTAAACCTTCTCTTAAAAGGTTAATACCACAAAGTACGTCAAACTCGCCCTTACGGAGTGCAGACACAATTTCTATTCTTTCCATAGTGTCTATATCACTGTGCATATAGCGAACTTTTACACCACTTTCTTTTAGGTATTCGGTTAAACTTTCCGCCATTTTTTTAGTAAGCGTGGTAATAAGTACCCTACCGCCGTCTGCCACAACAGCGTTTATTTCTATCAATAAATCATCTATCTGATTTTTGGTGGGTTTTACGGTAATTTCTGGGTCGATTAATCCCGTGGGGCGAATTAGTTGTTCTACAACTTGTCCTGCTTCGCCTAATTCGTAAGGCGCGGGCGTTGCTGAAACGCATACCATTTGCCCTACCCTTTGGTCAAATTCCTTAAAGGTTAAGGGGCGGTTATCGTAAGCCGACTTTAACCTAAACCCATAATCAACTAACGAGTTCTTTCTTGACCTATCGCCGTTATGCATTGCACCTATTTGCGGTATAGTCATATGCGACTCATCAATAAAAGTGATAAAATCCTTTGGGAAATAATCAAGGAGTGTAAACGGCGGGTCGCCTATATCTCTGCCATCAAAATATCTGCTGTAATTTTCTATCCCCTTGCAGAAACCTATCTCCTTTATCATTTCTATATCGTAATCAGTTCTTTGTTTTAACCTTTGCGCTTCGATAAGTTTTCCACTTTCGGTAAATGCCGAAACTTCATCATCTTTATCACGCTCTATTAAAGTAAGTGCGTTTTTAAGTTTCATTTCTTCTACGGCATAGTGCGTTGCAGGGAAAATTACGGCGTGTTTAAGTTCAGAAATAACCTTTCCACTAACCAATTCCGCCTCACAAATTCTATCTATTTCATCGCCAAAAAACTCTACTCTTACGTAAATTTCAGTATTAGACGACGGGAAAATATCTACTATATCGCCGTGCACCCTAAAAGATGAACGTGAAAAATCTACGTCCTTTCTTGTGTATTGTATAGCGACAAGCCTTCTCATTAACTCATCACGTTCCATTTTCTCGCCAGGGCGTAGTGATAGTGCTAACCTATAATACTCTTCGGGCGCACCTAAACCGTAAATACACGATACAGATGCTACTACTATTGTATCCGTTCTTTCAGATAGCGAACAGGTTGCTGAGTGGCGAAGTTTATCTATTTCATCATTAATAGAAAGGTCTTTTTCTATATAAGTATCCGTTTGTGCGATATATGCTTCTGGTTGATAATAGTCGTAATAAGACACGAAAAACTCTACACGATTGTTTGGGAAAAATTCACGGAATTCATTACAAAGTTGTGCCGCCAGCGTTTTGTTGTGTGCGATAATAAGTGCGGGGCGTTGGACGTTATTTATAACGTTTGCCATAGTAAAAGTCTTACCAGAACCCGTAACGCCTAAAAGAACTTGAGTTCTTAATCCGTCGTTAATACCTTCGGTAAGTTTTTGTATCGCTTGGGGCTGGTCGCCCGTTGGCAAATATTTAGATTTTAGTTCAAACGCTCTTTTTTCCATAATATCCCACTATATAGTATATATATTATAAGTTATTATATTTAAAATTGCAAGATAATTGCAATATTTTGGCGGTTAATAAAACTTAAAGGCAAAAATAAAAGCGCGAAAATTCGCGCTTTTAGTCGGTTAATATCTTAAAAAGAACGTCTTCGGTTTCTTTTTTTACATTTTTTATACTGCTTACTACTTCTCCGTTTTTAAGAACGATTATTCTATCGGCTAATAAAACGGCTTCCTTTATATCGTGCGTTACCACGATAAGCGTTTTATTGTTATCGGCATATTTTTGCTTTACTATGTTTATTAGTGAAAGTTTATTCTTTAAGTCTAGGTTAATAAAAGGCTCGTCATAAAGTGCTAAATCGCCGATTTTTGCAAAAGCACGCGCTAACGCAACACGCCTTGCCATACCGCCCGAAAGTGTTTTAGGATAAGCGTTTTCATAACCCGTTAGCCCCACTTCGTTAAGTAGCGAAGTAACGTCTGCATCTTTATTAACTAATAAAATATTTTCCTTTACGGTAAGACTTTTAACTAATCTATCGTTTTGAAAAACCATAGATATTTCGTTTGGTTTTTCTATTTCGCCCGAATACTCTGTAAGAGATGCAATAGCACGGAGAAGAGTGGTTTTACCCGCACCACTTTCGCCTAAAATTACCGTGATTAAGCCGTCTTCTATTTCTAAATTGAAATTGCTATAGATAACCTTTTCGCCATAGGAAACGTTTAGATTTTTAATTTTCATCGCCAATCACCTACCTTTTTTGCTAAGGCGTTAAACACTGTTTCTATAATTAGTCCGATTATTACGGTAATTAATACTAAACATATCATAGAAGCCGTTTCAAAATACACTTTTGCAGTGCTCATTAAATAGCCCATACAGTTTGCCGTTTCCGATAACACTTCGGCAGCGACGATAAGTTTTAAGTTAAGCGACAACCCCGTGCCAACAGAACGTAAAACGTCTGGCACTATTTGGGGGATTACAACCTTTTTAAGTTTATCCTTTTTGCTTACGTTAAATACCGTGCACATTTCAAGTAGTCCTTTATCGAACGATGAAAAAGACACGTCTAAATTGGTATAAACGGTTGGTAAAACTACTAACGTAGTTACGATTACGGGTGCTATGCTAGAAGTCGTCCAAAAATACAAAAGTAATACGATTGCCACCGTTGGTAGCGCACGTAATATTGCAATAAATGGTGTTATTATCCCTTCAAAAACCTTGCTTTTTTGAGATAATAATGCAAAAATAAATGCCAAAATATACGATATCGCAAATGCGATAACGCACCTAATAAGCGTGTTTTTAAGTGCCAATAAAAGGTCGCCTTTTAATAGGCTTGGAAACGCTTTAATAGTTTCTATAACGTTTGGCAAAATCAAAGAATTATCAACAGAAAACGAAGCAATAGTCCATACCAACAAGATTGCGAGTATGGAAACTAAAAATAGCCCCGTGCTTAATAATTTTTGATTGTTTGTCTTATTTTGCAAAGAAAGAATCTCCTACTTTAACGGCAGAAGCAGGCTCTACCGCAATAATGTCGTCTATATAATTTTGAACTGAAAGTTTTGCACTTTCACAGTCTTCCCAATAAATTTTCATACCGCTAATTACTTCGGCTGAAATTGAGTTAGCGTCAAGTGAGGGTGTTACACCTTCGCTTAATTTTGAATTAACTGCGTTTACCATGTCCGCAATATTGTTTTCAAGATAGGTTACGCTTGCTGAAATTTGTTCTTTTAAGGTATCTAATAAATCGGGGTTTTTATCTAATAAACTTTGCTTTACCATAACTACGGCTTGTGGATAACTACCCGATTCTGAATATAACTTTTGTATATCTAATCTGTATTGATAGTCGGGTGCCATTTTGTAAAGTTTGGTTGCAGCAGGTTCGGGAACTAATCCGATTTCTAACACGCCGGTTTTAAGTAAGGGGAGCATATCTCCTGCACTTGCAAAGTAACGGATGGCAACTTTTCCTTCAACAGCCACGTCAGAAGTTTGATATTCAATTCCGTTTTTGTTAAGTATTGCCTTAAAGGTTAAATCTGGCACTAAACCTTGACCGATAACACCCATAACCTTGCCTTTAAGGTCAGATAAGCCAAGTTCGGTTTT
>JAZRHN010000034.1:0-22004 GCA_045644785.1 Christensenellaceae bacterium | reverse complement strand
TAATCCACACTTATATCCTGCATACGTTAGAATTGAAGTTATAAAATGTGTGGTAGTCGTTTTTCCATTAGTTCCTGTAACACCGATAATACGTAATTTCTTATCGGCGTTACCATAAAAATTTGAAGCCACCATACTCATTGCCTTTCTAGTATTACTAACGATAATCTGTGGAAGTGGAGAATCAACTTTCCTTTCCGTTATTAATGCACAAGCCCCATATTCCCGAGCCTTGCCAACACAGTCGTGTCCATCAAAATTACAGCCTTTAATGCAAATAAAAAGACTTTTATCAATAATTGATTTTGTATCAATACAAACGTTTTTAATTTCTAAATCTAAATCTCCAATTACCGAGTTAACTTCTACGTTTTTTAATAAATTTATAAGTTTCATACAAATCTCCAACAAAAAAAATCCTACTACATTATATTGTAGTAGGATTATGTTTTTAATATAAATTTATGTCGGTTTTTGCTTTAATTTGAAGATTAAAACTATTACTTATCAGAACCGATTAAATCTGCGATAGAAACACTAGCTGATTCGCTATCTTTCCATTCACGAAGTTCTTCACCATCTTCGTTTTCAACCTTTTTAGCAGCCTTTTTCTTGCCTTTAGGAGCTTTTTCTTCTTCAACTACTTCGGGTTTTTCAACTTCAGGTAAAAGAGCTTTGATTGATAAAGTCATCTTTTCGTTTTCGGGTTTAATATCTAAAATCTTAACATCAACTTCTTGACCAACTTCTAAAGTAGAAAGCGGATTTTCAAGCCATTCGTTAGAAATTTGTGATAAGTGAACTAAACCGTCGATACCTTTTTCAACTTCAATGAAAGCACCAAAACTTACAATTCTAACAACCTTACCCTTAATAGCATCGCCAACTTTATATTTATCTGCTACGCTATCCCAAGGCTTGGGTTGTAATTGTTTATAGCCAATAGATACTCTCTTGCTTTCTTTATCTAATTTTAATACCTTAAATTCATAAGTCTTGCCAAGTTCTAATACTTCAGAACAATCGTTGCAACCAGTCCAAGAAAGATCAGAGATGTGAGCGAGACAATCAAAACCATTTACTTCAACGAAAGCACCAAACGCAGTAAATCTAACGGGAGTACCTAAAACGGTATCACCAATTTCAACGTTATCAAAGAATTCTGCTTCTTTAGCAGCTTTAATTGCATCACGTTCATTCTTTTCAGCTTCAAGGATAACTCTTTGTGAACCAACGATTTGACGACGACGGCCCCTAGATTCTACCTTTTCTGCTTTAAGTCTTAAGGTTTTACCAACGTATTTTTCTAAATCTTTAACAAAACCCATACGGATTTGTGATGAAGGAACGAAAACTTCGTAACTACCATACTTACCAGTTAAACCGCCCTTATTGGTAGAAACGATTTGAGCTTCAAAAATCTTACCGTTTTTGATTTCTTCAATTTCAGCTTCTTCCTTTAATACTTTATCCATAGCCTTTTCAGAGAACTTAATAGGATTTTTAGCAACTACCATAACGCGGATTGATTCACCAATCTTGTCCTTGTAGTCTTCTTTATTATACTCGTTAAGCATCTCGTCCTTGGGAAGTTCGAAGTCCTTTTTAGTATTTTTCATTGATAACGTTAAACCGCTTTCGTTTGCCGAAGAGATTTTGGCAGTTACGATTTGACCGATGTGAAAATCTTTATTGGGCTTAATATTGTCGAACGCAACTTCCATTTCCGACTTTTGTTCTGCTTTTACTTCTTCTGCGGTTTCAACCGTTTCGTTAGTGATGATTTCTTCTGTAACCTTCTCCATGTTTGAGATAACCTCCTGGAATTGCTCTATTGGTGTTGAAGCACCTAAAACAACTCCTACCTTTTTATAAATTTTTATTTGTTCATAATCAAAGTCAGACGCATCCGTAAGTCTAAAAACGTTTTTACAATTATCTTTGCAAATATCATATAATTTTTGGGTGTTATTGCTACCAGCACCACCTAAAACTATAACCGCTTCCGACTTTTTGGAAATTATTTCCGCTTCTTTTTGACGCTTGGTTGTAGTATAGCAAATTGTTTTGAAAATATCAACTGTTTTTATATTCTTCGTATCAATTTTTTTTATAATTTTTTCAAATTTTTTCTCTGAATAGGTCGTTTGCACTACTATACATACTTTTTCCGCTAAAATACCCGAAATTTCGTCAGCATCTTCGGTTATTAACCCACTATCGTTACACCACCCGTTGATACCAATAATTTCGGCGTGTTTAGCGTCACCGATAATAACTATCTTATAACCTTTCTCATAATGCTCTTTAACGATTTTTTGAATATCTTTAACGAAAGGACAAGTGCAATCTATTACCTTTAGCCCTAATTCTTCGGCTTTATCAAACGTTCGCTTGGGCTCTCCGTGTGCTCTTATTAACAAGGTTGAACCACATGAAAGTCTTTCATCTGAAAGAGTTTCAACCTTTTTAAGACCACCATTATAAAGTTTAGCATTAAAAACGTCGTTATGTATAATATCGCCTAAAACGAAATTGTTATCACCTTTAAGTGCTTTTGCGTTTTCTACCGCCCTATTAACACCAAAGCAAAAGCCACCGTTTTTACCCGTTAGAACAATCATTTTACCCCCGCAATCTTATGAAGTTTATATTGTAATACAGTCATTTTTTTTCGTAAAATTTCAGCCATATCGTCATAATTAACGGTAGAAGGCTTTTCTTCATAAAATTCATCTAACGTAATCGGCTTACCTATAATCATTTTATTTCTAACGAAAAGTTTTGCCTTTTTTAGAATAATTACAGGACAAATGGGAGCGTTTGTTTTATAAGCAAACATCGTAACGCCACTTTTAAATGGTAATAATTCGGTATTCCCCGTTTTATTTCTAGTCCCCTCTGGTGCAAGTAGAAGTTTCTTATCGTTTTTTAGTGCTTTTAAGCACTCGCCGACTACTTTTATACTAGGATTATCCCTATCGATAGGTATCGCCCCAAATGATAGCAAAATTTTACCGAATAGTTTATTATTAAAAGCCTCTTTTTTTGCAAGAGCAACAAGGTCAAACTGTTTATAAGTCCTTAAAAAATACAAAGGGTCTATAACGCTTAAATGATTAAACGCTATTATTGCTTTGCCTTTCGGAATATTCTCTTTTCCGTAAACCTTACACGGATAAACTATTTTTGATAAAAAATAAACTATTTTTTGAAAAATCTTCATTTTAAGCGCGATTTATGTATGATAATAAAGTTTCTAAAACCACTTCAACACTCATAGGTGAAGTATCTACTAAAATTGCATCGTCTGCCTGAACTAGCGGAGAAAAATCTCTATGAGAATCATTATAATCTCTTTCGTCAATTTCCTTTTGCAATTCGTTTAAGTCAACTACGTGCCCTTTAGCAGTTAATTCATCGTATCTTCTTTTAGCTCTAACTGCAGAAGACGCTGTAATATAGAACTTAAAATCAGCATTAGGAAGAACATAAGAACCGATATCCCTACCATCTAAAACGCAAGAGTTTTGCTTTGCAATTTCCCTTTGCATTTCTACCATTTTAAGTCTTACGGCCTTATGTTTAGAAATATTAGAAGCAGCCATAGAAACTTGCGGTTCACGAATCTTTTCAGAAACGTCTTCTTCCCCTAAACAAGTTTTTTGAGAGCCATTTTCATATTTAATTCTTAAGTCTAAATCTGCAATACACTTTTCTGCATCCGCTTCATTTAAGGTATCTAAATTTTCCCTTAATGCCTTTAATGCTACAGCCCTATACATAGCACCAGTGTCAAGATATAAAATATCCAACATTTTTGATAAAGCCTTTGCTACCGTGCTTTTACCGCTTCCTGAAGGTCCGTCTAATGCAATACTAAACTTTTTGTCCATCTTTTTTTCTCCTTGAGAGTAATAACTTATATAATTACGCGTTTTTACCCGCGATTAAACCTGTTGAAAATGCTATTTGCATGTTAAAGCCCCCCGTGTAAGCATCAACGTCTAACACTTCACCTGCAAAATATAATCCACTAACCAATTTGCTTTCCATTGTTTTTGGATTAATTTCCTTGACGTTGATTCCACCTGAAGTAACAACTGCTTCTTCAATGGGGCGAAGACCCTTTACCATAAACTCAAAGTTCTTAAGAACTCTAACGATAGCGTTTCTTTCTTCTTTTGTAATTTCAGCACACTTTTTATCGTGGCGAATATTAGCACGTTTTAATATGATTTTTACCATACTAGAAGGAACTAACGACCTAATAACGTTAGACACTTCCTTTCCATTATTGTCGGTTAATTCCCTAATAAGCCTTAAATCTAACGTTTTTTCATCAAGCGCAGGCTTTAAATCAATGAAAATCTTAATCTTTTCTTCAATACGATTAATATTACTTGAACACGATAAAACGATAGGCCCTGAAATACCAAAATGTGTAAATAACATTTCGCCAAATTCAGCAAAAATAACCTTTTGATTAACAACGGCAGAAAGACGCACGTTTTTAAGCGTTAATCCTTGCATTTCTTGATAATCATTACCTAAAAGTTCTAATCCAACCAATGCAGGTTTTAATGGGGTTACAGTATGTCCTACCTTTTTTGCAAAACGATATCCGTCGCCCGTGCTACCGGTAGAAGGATAAGACTTACCACCCGTACAAACTATTACTGAACGAGCAAAAATCTTTTCTCCACTTTGTAAAACAACGCCGTTTACTATGCCATCATTATATAAAATATCCGCAACTTCGGTGTTTAATTTAATCTTTCCACCTAAGGATAAAACTGCTTTTTCAAGTGTTTTTGTTACGTCACTTGCTTTATCACTTAAAGGGAATATTCTATTCCCTCTTTCAACCTTTAATTGCAGACCATTATCTTCAAAAAAAGAATAGCAATCGTAGGGCGAAAAAACGTTTATCGCACCCATTAAAAACTTCTTGTTAACAACAACGTTATTTAGAAATTCTTGGGGCAAAACGTAGTTAGAAAGATTACATCTTCCTTTACCCGTAATATATATTTTTTTGCCGAGTTTTTCGTTTTTTTCTAAAATCAAAACTTCATTACCAGACAAAAGAGCACCATAGGCTGCAAACAGCCCAGATGCACCGCCACCAATAACGATTATCCTATTTTTTTCTTGTATTATGTCTGTCATAATTCACTTGGTTTTCTTTTGATTTTTCCTAATGTTTCTTAATTTATATAATAATCTATCACTACGCTTAAATAAAAGCGCTACTATCGTAATTGTAATGGCAAAAAATACTGCCCAAAGGAGTATTCCCCACCACGTATCGTATGGAATTAGGCTATTATTTAGCGAATACGCAGAAGAGAAAATAGTAATTAGTCTTACAATGCTAGCCATGCAAATAAAGAACTTTTTATCCTTGAGCGTTATACCTGCAACAAAGCACAATAAATCATCTGGAAAAAACGGCAATAAAAACATCGCTGTAATTAAGACTTTACTCTTCCCTTTTAACCGCTTTATCCACGTATCTAATTTGTTTTTACCAAATAACCACGAAGCAAATTTATATCCAAACGTTCTACCTAAAAAATAAGCAGTAAACGTTCCTAATATTATGCCAATATAACTATATACAGCGCCTAAAAAAGCGCCAAACGATAAAACCCCAGCACCTATAGTTATAACCGAAGGAATTGGCAATATAACGACTTGTAGAAATTGTATCGCAATAAATACAAAAACCGCGTATGCACCAAACGACGAAACGTAGTTTCTTACGTCTTCTACACTATCTACTTTTTCCCAAAAACTAGTTTTTTGAAGAATATATAGCGCAATAATAATTAATGTAAAAACAATCTCTATAGTAAATATCGGCTTAAATACACCCCTATTTGCAACGTAAAACGATACTACTAAAGTTGATATCGTTGTAGAAAATGCAATTGATATCGCAATTAATACGGGTTTATTATCAAAAATAAAGCCTTGTTGAAATAAGTTTATTAAGGAAACACTAAAACCCGTCCAAACACAACCGATTATAACGATAACACAGCAAAAAAGCCATTTTTTTATAACGTTAGCGTAATTTTTTATTACCATAATATTATTATATTACGCTACGCAAAAGTTATCCCTTATTAATCTGCAAGTTTTAAGTATTCTGAAACTGCTATTTTATCGCATCTATTATTAAATTCGTTATCAGAATGTCCTTTTACCTTTATAAACTCTACCTGATGGAAAGAAGTTAATTCAATTAGCCTTTTCCATAAATCAGGGTTTTTAACTTCTTTTTTAGAAGCCGTTCTCCAGCCACGTAATTGCCATTCAGTTACCCAGTTCTTATTAAAAGCGTCAGTAACGTAAGTTGAATCGCTATATAGTTTTACCGAACATTGTTCTTTCAAGGCTTCTAGCCCCTTTATAACGGCTAAAAGTTCCATTCTATTGTTAGTAGTTTCCTTTTCACTGCCACTAACAACCCTTTCAGCGCCATTATACATTAAAATCGCACAATATCCGCCTTTACCGGGATTACCGCTACAAGCACCGTCAGTATAAATATCTACGACTTTCATACTCCCTTTTCTAACTCCTTAGAACGATTAACGCAAGCATTTATAGCGTCTTCAACTAAATCATTGAGTTGACCGTTGAAAACTTTTACAGCCTCTATTGTGGTGCCACCTTTACTACATACGGCAGTAACCAAATCATCTAATGATTTGTCTGATGCTAAAATCATTTCTCCACTACCAATCATAGTATAGGTTGCTAACTTTTTAGCATCTTCTTCATTAAGTCCGCGTTTTACTCCTGCTTCTACTATTGATTTAATAAAAAGATAGAAATAAGCAGGCGCACTACCCGCAACACCAATTACGTTAGAAATATCTTCTTCTTTTACAAACACATAATATCCTAAAACGTCTAAAATCGCCTTTATAAAGTCAATATCCGTTTTATCTGTAAAATCACTAACGTCAGCACCTACCGCGCCACTACCTAGCGAACAGGGCGTATTAGGCATAAATCTTGCCACTTTAGCATTAGAAAAATATTCTTTAATAGTATCAATTTTAACACCAGCCATAATTGATATTATTTTGTTTACGCCACAGTCGGCAATTTCTACAAAAACGTCTTTAGATTGTTGAGGTTTAATTGCGAAAAGAACAAAATCTGCATTTTCTGCTAAATAGCGATTATCGGTGGTAACGTTTACACCTAACTCTTTAATTTTATTTAACGATTGTTCAAATTTATCGGCAACAATAATTCTATTTGCAGGCAAAACGTTTGAACTAACTAGCCTATTTATCACTGCCGAACCCATAAATCCTGCACCAATTATACCAATCGTAAATTTCTTTTCCATAATAACCTCATTTTAATTGACTAATTCAAATATTTAATATATAATCAAATATGTTTTTAGGGGAGTGGCTCAATTGGTAGAGCAGCGGTCTCCAAAACCGCCGGTTGCGTGTTCGAGTCGCGTCTCCCCTGCCAAAATCTCAAAACCATTTGGTTTTGGGATTTTTTATTTTGTAAACATTAATATTTTACTGCTTTTATCGCCTTTTGTCAATGACAAAAACAATAATAGATAAGAAAAGAAAAAGGCAGATAAAAATCCGCCCTTTTTTGACTTTCTAGAAATTTCTATTTTATAATCTTCTAAACCAAAATTGCTTTCAAGTATAGTGTTTATAGTTCTTTCTGATTTCACCTTGCTATATACTTTCTTGTGTAGTTTGTAAGTTGTTTCATTACTTGTCCGTCAGATAAAGAACGTGAAAAACGTATATCGTGGGATTTAGAACTTTCTTCAGTATTAGTGTTGACATTTTCTTCTGAATTGCGTATGCTATTATTAGAAACAGCATTCATACTCCACCCCGTTTCGGACGTAGAGACTGGGGATTTTTCATCAGTCGTTGGAGAAATGTGCTGTTTATTTTTTATTATATCGTAAATAACGTGAAAAACGAATATCGTGGGATTTAGAACTTTTTTCAGTATTAGTATTGACATTTTCATTAGAAATGAATATACTAACATTAGAAGTAAAATCTTCTAAGGCATTACTCTGTCTTGGATGTAGCCGTTCTGAGCTACTCGTACCGGGAGTAATGTCTTTTATTTTTGTTATATCGTAAATAACGTGAAAAACGAATATCGTGGGATTTAGAACTTTCTTCAGTATTACTGTTGACATATTCATTAGAATTGAATACACTATTTATAGAGTGATTTACGCTTTGGGCGTGTTCCTTGTGGGCTTTAGATAAGTCAGCAAGAAAATCACTCTTTTTTATGTTCAAAAATAGCATCACACTATTTTACTTAATTCCACCGCTTTACCAACTATCTCGTCTTGCATATTGCTCACTTTCTCCTCTGGAACTTCTTTCTGAAGCCACTTGAGAAAATCATATATTTGACTATCCTTTGTTAATTTCATTGCTATTAGCACTTTATTCTCCTCGTCCATCTTCATAGAGGCTAATACCTTCATTAAAATTTCATTCATTGTTTATTCACCTTTTCCTATTTTTACTGCTGCACGAACTATCTCTTGTTCCGTTGCATCTAAATCATTTTCACCTTTCAGTTTGCTTTTTATCCACTCGTTGAATTTCACTATCTTTTCTTCCGAATCTAGTCTCCATACTATTAGAACTTGATTTTCTTTGCTTAATGGAATAACTTGATTGATAGAATTTATTAACGAATATAGTGCTTGACGATATTGCTCGTAAGCCATTGCTTTTACCCCCCCCCTGTTTTTAATTAAAATATACCCTAACAATACAAAATTGTCAATATCTTTTGTCAAAAGAAACGTTTAATCAGTATAAAAAAGGATAGATATAATCTATCCTTTTTTTTGGTGGAGATGCGGAGACTTGCACTCCGGTCTTGAACGATTTAATAAGAGTTTCTACATACTTAGCGTTTTCTTAATCTTGAAACAAACACGGTTAAACGCAACCTATATCCATTTCATAACTTTTAAATTCCGCAAATAAGCCAAAGTTAAAACTTAAGTGCCGTTCCCCGCCTAACTGACGCCCTTATCCAACCCGACGGGAAAAATCGGTAAGGACGTACGCTAAAAATTACGCAGCGTATGCTAAATTGTTGTTAGCATTTAAATTTAAGTTTCCGTTTTTACGAAGACGAGCCTTCGGTATGCTTTTCTTATCTCCTGCGCCCAATCGAATCTAAAACACCCCCGTTTATCGAGACGTTTTTAAATAACGTTCGGTTTGCCTTTTTATATCTTTTTCCATTAAATCACGCTTTTTGTCGTATGTGTGTTTACCTTGACAAAGCCCTAATTCCATTTTTATTAGAGATTGCTTTAGGTAAATCTTTAACGGCACAAGCGTTAAACCCTTTTCATTTACCTTAGAAGAAAGTTTTATTATTTCGCTTTTATGTAAAAGTAGTTTTCTATCTCGTTTACTATCTTTAACGTTAAAAGCGCCAGATTTTTCATAAACCGCTATGTGCATATTTTTTATAAGCATTTCGCCATTATAGACAACGCAAAAACTATCCTTAAGATTTCCGTTTCCTTTTCTTAAAGACTTAACTTCTCCACCATCTAGAACCATACCTGCTTCTATACGGTCAAGAATAAAATATTCGTGCGTTGCCACACGGTTTAAGCATAATACTTTTTCTTCCATCTAGATTATTTTACTACTTTACTTTCTTTTTTGCAACTACTTTTATACAAGACCAAATTCAGCCTTTTTATCTATAACGTTTACGCCAAGAACTTTAATTCTTACCTTTTCGCCTAGCCTATACGCATTCTTTCCGTTTGATAACATATATTTTTTGCTATCAAAAACGTATTTACCACCTTTTAAGGTTTGTAATTTTACTAAACCTTCTATACCATTTTCAAGTTCAACAAATATTCCAAATGCCGTAACACCGCTGATATATCCGTCAAATTCTTCACCTTCATAATTACTAATATACAAAATTTTATAGTAATCATCTACGGCACGTTCGGCCTCTAATGCCACCTTTTCCATATCCGAAGACTGCTGAGATGCACTTAAAACAAAGTCGTTAAACTTTTCAACGTTATCGGTGCCATACTTTAATACGTATTTAATTATTCTATGAATAGCTAAGTCAGGATATCTTCTTATAGGCGAAGTAAAGTGACTATAAAACTTTTCACCTAAACCAAAGTGTCCCGTTTCATCTGGCGAATATTTAGCCTTTTGCATAGCACGAAGCATTACCCTGTTTATAATGGTAAATGCTGGCGTTTCTTCAGCATTTTTTAATATTAATTGAAAATCTTTACTAAAAACCTTATCTTTTCTACGTTTAGGATTAATACCTATACCAGATAAAAAGGCGTAAAAATTCTCCAATCGTTCTTCAGTAGGTTCTCCGTGAACACGATATATAAACGGGCAATCTAGATAGTAAAAGTATTCTGCAACAGCCTTATTTGCGGCAATCATAAACTCTTCAATTATTTTGTGCGCACGGTCACTACCACTTGCAGTAACTTCTATATTACCCCTTTTATCAACTGTAATCCTACTTTCTTTTACATCTAAATCAATACAACCCTTTTCTGAACGATTTTTATTTAATACGTCAGAAAATTCATCCATTAAAAACAATACGTTTTCAATTTTCTTTAGCCTTTCGTTCTTTTCTCCACTTAAAATTCTTTCAACTTCAGAATAAGTCGTACGATAACTACTTTTAATAACAGACGGCGTAATTTCTTTATCAACTAGCGTTCCGTCAGGGGTAAAGGTCATTATACAAGATAAAGTCAATCTATCTTTTCCCTCTACCAAAGAACAAAGGTCGTTTGACAACCTTTCTGGTAGCATAGGTATAACTTTTTCAGGAAAATAAACGCTTGTAGCCCTTTTAAACGCTTCTTCGTTTAATGCACTGCCTTCTTTTACGTAATGGCTTACGTCGGCAATATGGACGCCTAAAACATATTTACCATCAACAACTTCTAAAGACACTGCATCATCAAAGTCACGTGAATCATCGCCATCAATAGTAAAGGTTAATAAGCCCCTTAAATCTTTACGAGAGGATATTTCTTCTTTACTTATTTCACCGACTAAACTATCAGCCTCATATAAAACTGATTTAGGGAATTTTTCAGGAAGTTTATAGGTATAAAGTATAGAAGCTAGTTCGGCATTTTTTTCAAATTGTTTACCAAAAACTTTAATAATCATACCCTCTGGATTTCTTCTTTGTGGGTATGATAAGATTTTAACAACAACTTTTTCGCCTGATTTTGCGCGTAAACCTTTACCGAAAGGAACGGTTACGTCGGTAGAAAACTTATTTTCATCAGGAACAACGTAGCCACCATTCCTTTTAGAAAAATAAGTGCCTGTAATCCTATCATAGCCCCTTTCCAAAATCTTTAATACTCTTGCGGTAGTTCTATCGCCTACACCGTCGGTAATTTCGCAAAGTGCGGTATCTCCGTGCAAAGCACCGCGCAAATCGGAATGCGGAATAAAGTAGTCACCAACGGTGCTACCTTCCACGATTAAAAACGCGTAACCGCGCTCATTTCCTACAATTTTTCCTTCTACAACTTTTCTACCCATATTACAACAAAAAAAGCGGCCCTTTTAGGACCGCTTTACAAACTTTTTATTAGAGACTAGTTACAATTAAGAACACAATGCTTAATACACCGAAAACGATACCGCTTACAACGGTTAATTTTCTCATTTTGTGTTCAAAAGTCTTACTCTTATTCTTTGTTAAAAAAGTTTCAGATTGTCCGTTAAGTGCACTAATTCCAGTAGAATTTCCGGGTTGGAACATAACTACTAAGATAATGAATAAAGCACATACAAGCATAATTGCTAATAAAACGATTTTTGCATATGCCCAAATATTTCCAAATGATGCAAGTAAATTTAACATAATATACTCCTAAAGGCTAATGCCCTTTCTCATAAAGTAATGCTATTTTACCATAAAACCTAGTTTTTTTCAACTGTTTTATGATACTTTTATTCAATAATTAAACTTTTTCCCGTCATTTCTGCCGGAACTTCGATTCCCATCATAGTTAAAAGAGTGGGAGCAATATCACAAAGTTTACCATCTGAATAAAGTTTTTTACCCTTAAATTCTTCACCAACAACAATAAGGGGTACTTTATTCGTAGTATGTGCGGTAAACGGAGAACCGTCAGCATCAATCATCTTATCTGCGTTACCGTGGTCAGCCGTAATAATAGCCGTTCCGCCAAGTTCAAGGATTTTATCAACAACTCTTTTTACGCTTGTATCAACAGTTTTAACTGCTTTACTTGCAGCCTCAAACACACCGGTATGACCAACCATATCGCAATTTGCAAAGTTAAGAATAACAACGTCATACTTGCCTGTATCTAATTCGTCTAAAACTTTATCAGTAACTTCGATAGCACTCATTTCAGGCTTTAAATCGTAGGTTGCTACGCTGGGTGAAGGTACAACTATTCTCGTTTCACCTTCAACAGGTGCTTCTAACTTAGCGTTAAAGAAGAAAGTAACGTGCGCATACTTTTCAGTTTCTGCAATATGAAGTTGGGTTAAGCCTAACTTAGAAAGATATTGTGGTAAAGTATTGGTAATTTCTTCGGGCGGGAAGGCAACGTAAACGTCTTTAAAAGAAGCATCATATACTGCAAAACCAGTATATACGGGTTGCAAAAAGCCCGTTTTTCTTTCAAAATACATAGCCTTTCCACTATTTGCATCTACCGAAGGTGTAAATTCACTTTGAGAGAATGCTCTAGTGATTTGACGCGCTCTATCGGGACGGAAGTTAAAGAAAATGATTGAATCTCCCTTTTCAATAAGCGCTACAGGTTTACCATTTTCA
This sequence comes from Christensenellaceae bacterium, assembly GCA_045644785.1. GTDB lineage: Bacteria > Bacillota > Clostridia > Christensenellales > Borkfalkiaceae > UBA1259. Next base: position 9,098 of record JAZRHN010000034.1, on the reverse strand, counting down.
CAAATGTTAGTAGGCAATACGAATTCATCGGTAACACCGTTTTTATAACTGTTTTGAATAGCCTTTACAGCATCATCTTCACACATACCGTTACCTAAAGTTAACATATCGTATGCTTTTTCAATTCTATCCCAGTTATTATCTCTATCCATAGCGTAATATCTACCGCATACAGAAGCAATTTTACCATAACCAAGATTATCCATTTCCTTTTGAAGGTCAGCAACAAAAGATTCACCCGATTCAGGAGGAGTATCTCTACCATCAAGGAAACAATGAACGTAAGTGTTCTTTACGCCACGTTCTTTAGCCATTTTAAGAAGCGCATAAACGTGAGTTGTGTGAGAGTGAACACCACCAGTTGATAATAAGCCGTATAAATGCAAGTTTTTATCATTATTTACGGCGTTATCCATAGCGGTAATAAGTGCAGAATTATTAAAGAAATCACCATCTTTAATTTGTTTGGTAATTTTGGTTAAATCTTGATAAATAATTCTACCAGCACCGATATTTAAGTGTCCTACTTCAGAGTTACCCATTTGGCCATCGGGAAGACCAACGTCTTCTCCACTAGCGCCAATAATAGTTGAAGGATATTCTTCGGTTAAAGATTTAACGAAGCAACTATCCCCTGCGCAAACGGCATTACCTTTGCTATCTGGGTTATATCCATATCCGTCCATTATTATAATACAATTAGGTCTTGTTTTTAATTTGATTGACATATTTTACCTTTTTACTTTATTAAGGGGCTGTAAACACAGCCCCCTACTTTTTATTTTTTAATTAACCTTTGTAATTAACGATGCCAGAGAAATCTTCAGCTTTAAGAGCAGCACCACCGATTAAGCCACCGTCAATGTGTCTTTGAGCCATAAGTTCTTTTGCGTTAGAGGGCTTCATGCTGCCACCGTATTGAATACGGAGAGCTTTAGCAACTTCTGCACCCCAAGTCTTTTTAACTAAACTTCTGATATAACCGATAGTTTTGTTAGCATCTTCTGCAGTTGCAGTTTTACCAGTTCCGATTGCCCAAACGGGTTCATAAGCGATAACAATGTTAGCAAAATCTTCAGCAGCTACGTCCTTAAATCCTTCTAACACTTGTTTCTTTAATACTCTCTTAGTCTTATTCTTTTCACGTTCGGTAAGGGTTTCACCAACACAAACGATGGGTTTTAAGCCTTTTACAAGTGCTTGACGAAGTCTCTTGTTTACAGATTCATCGGTTTCGCCAAAGTATTGTCTTCTTTCGCTGTGTCCGGTAATAACGTATTCAACGCCGATTTCCTTTAACATATCAGCAGAAATTTCGCCAGTGAAAGCACCGCTATCTGCCCAAGATACGTTTTCAGCACCTAAACGAATTTTGGTGCCCTTAATTGCTTCAGCAACTGCCCATAAATCAGTGTAAGGAACACATACAACTACTTCAGGCTTTGATTTAGCAACTAAAGGTTTTAAGTTATTAATAAGTTCTACGGCTTCTGCTGCCGTTTTGTTCATTTTCCAGTTTCCAGCAATAATAGGTTTTCTCATGTCTTTCTCCAAGTTATATATATTTTTGTTTATTAATTAGTTTTTATCGTTTAAGCATTCGATACCAGGGAGTTTCTTACCTTCAAATAATTCTAATGAAGCACCGCCACCAGTTGAAATATGAGTCATCTTATCAGCAAAACCAAGGTTGGTAACTGCTGCTGCAGAGTCACCACCACCGATAATGGTAGTTGCATCGCTCGCATCAGCAAGAGCCTTAGCAACTGCAATAGTTCCGTTTGCTAAAGAGGGGTTTTCTGAAACGCCCATAGGACCGTTCCAAATAACAGTTTTAGCAGACATAACTGCTTCTGCATAAATCTTGCTAGTTTTAGGACCAATATCCATAGGTTCTTGATCGCAAGGAATATCAGTGATATCGTGAATTTCAGTAGCAATAGGAGCATCGATAGGATTGGGGAATTCTTTAGCAGTTACAACGTCAACGGGTAATAAGAATTTCTTGCCGAGTTTAGCAGCCTTTTCCATCATATCCTTGCAGTAGTCTAACTTTTCGTTATCTACTAATGCGTTACCTACTTCATAGCCTTGAACCTTTAAGAAGGTGTAAGCCATACCGCCACCGATAATTAAAGTATCGCACTTTTCAAGTAAGTTGTCGATAACCTTAAGTTTATCAGCAACCTTTGCACCACCTAAGATAGCAACGAAAGGTCTTACGGGGTTTTCTAAAGCATTTGCCATAACAGCAAGTTCTTTTTCAATAAGGAAACCGCAAACAGCTTCTTTAACAAAGCCGTATTCAACGATTGCAGCGGTAGTAGCGTGTGAACGGTGTGCAGTACCGAAAGCGTCGTTTACGTAAAGGTCGCAATAAGATGCGAGTTTTTTGCAAAGAGCTTCATCTCTCTTTTCTTCACCAGCTTCAAAACGGGTGTTTTCTAATAAACATACGTCACCATCGTTTAAGCCTGCAACAGCTTTATCTGCGCTAGGACCAACAACGTCTTCTGCAAAAACAACAGGTTTGCCAAGTTTTTCAGCAAGTCTTTCAGCAACAGGACGAAGAGTGAACTTTTCTTTATCCTTAAGTGCTTTTGCTAAATATTCAGCTTTAGCTGCTGCTTGTTCTTCAACAGGAAGAGCTTCAACAGCTTTCTTTTCTTTCTTGTTTAAACCAAAACCTTCGGTAAAGATATTGTGGGGCTTGCCCATGTGTGAACAAAGAACAACTTTTGCACCGTTATCTACCAAGTATTTAATGGTAGGAAGTGCACCGTTAATTCTAGTTTCATCAGTAATAACGCCATTTTTCATGGGAACGTTAAAGTCAACTCTGACTAAACATCTTTTACCTTTTACTACTACGTCTTTAATAGATTTTTTATTCATCTCTATCCTCCTAAAAAAAGACTGCTTTTATTTTTTTTCTTTCTAAATAATTATATATAACCGTCGGAATTTTGTCAAACAAATTATACCAAATAGCCCGTAAAAAGACACTAAAAATGCACTTTTAATGCGTTGGGATTTCCCCTTCGGTTTTAAAGCCTTGAAATTGTTGTTGTCTTAATGCTTCATACACGCCGATTGCAACCGAATTAGATAAGTTTAGCGACCTTAACTCACCCATCATAGGAATTCTAACACACTCGTCGTAATGCTTTTGTAAAAGGCTTTCTGGTAGCCCTTTAGTTTCCTTACCAAAAACTAAAAAGTCGCCTTCTTTATATTGAACGTCTGAATGAATGTGTTTTGACTTCGTTGAGAAAAACCAAAAATTATGTCCGTTATAAAACTTGTCCATAACTTCTTCTATACTATCGTAATAAGTTATGTTAAGTTTATCCCAATAATCTAGCCCTGCACGCTTTAGATATTTATCTGAAACGTTAAAACCTAACGGCCTTACCATAATTAAGTTTGCGCCTGTAACTGCACACGTTCTTGCAATATTACCTGCGTTTTGTGGAATTTCAGGTTCAACTAAAACAATTGTAAACATTTTATCCTCTCTAATTTATCTTATCGTAATTTTTATAATTACCACGCCTACGCGAAGCAATTAAGGAAAACTCTTTTCCCGTTTTTACTTTAGTCTTCATAACTTTACCGCCGCCTGACAGTAAAACACTTCCTTTTGCATCACATAAAACGGCAAGGTCGCTAGAACATATCGCCATAGGAACACCATTACAATAGGCTTGCGCCCTTAACGTTATAACAGGCATATGACAATCTATTTTCTTAAAAATACATACGATAAAATCAGCATCGCACATTGACAAAACTCTTGCCGAATCAGAAAAGAATAAATCTTCTCCAACTATTATACCGATTTTACCTACGGACGTTTCATAAACCCTAAAACAACCACCGGGAGAATATTCGCTTTCGTGTGAAGTATACAACATATCGGTAACGCCTAATATCTTACCCTTTTCAGCAACGACTACCGATTGGCGAAAAACACCATAATTATCCGTATCTGCACCACTTATCACTACCGAGGAGGTTTGCTTGGAAAAATTTGCTAAATCTTGAAAATATTCGGTTTCACCCGCTAGTTCCTTTTTATAACTAACTAGCCCTAATCCATTGAAACCAAAAACAACTATGCCGCAATTAGAAACGCTTTTTACGTCCTTTTCCCAAATTCCGTTAAGCGTTTCCTTTGTTACAAAACAAACTTCCATTATTCCCCTCCTACAAGTCTCTCTATTATTCTACTTACGAAGGGGTGCAATTTGTTAAAAAATTTCACGCATTATGGAAATTATTTCTTCAGTATTCTCTAACGTCTGTAATTTTATCTTTTTATCTTTTAAGTGTGGCATACCTTTTAGATAATATGGCGCGAACTTTCTAAATTCTAAAGAAGCACGTTTATCCCCATACATCTTTGATGCTATTGATAATTGGTTGGTTATTATATCAATCATTTTAAAGTTTGTGTTAGTATTAGTTAGCCTGCTTATTAAAAAGGGGTCTGCGATAGCGCCACGCGCTAACATTACGCCGTCTGCACCAGTTTTATCCATCATATTGTCAGCATCTACTTCAGTAAAAATTCCACCATTGGCAATTACTGGAATACTTACCGCTTGTTTTGCCTTGCTAATAGCATTAAAATCAGGTTCGCCTGAATAATAATCTTCCCTAACCCTACCGTGTATGGTTATTAAAGATGCGCCCGCATTTTCAGCCATTTTTGCATATTCTGTAGCAATATCATCGCCCTTTTTTAAACCTGTTCTTATCTTAACGGTTATTATTTTTCCGCTTTTAACACACTCGGAAATTATTTCTTCGGCTTTGTGAATATCTTTAAGTAGTGCGCTACCCTCTCCATTTTTATAAACTTTTGGCACGGGGCAACCCATATTAATATCAACTATTTTATATTTACCAAGTTGCTCGTTTTCACAAGCCGAACGCATATAGTAAGCATCTGCACCGAAAATTTGAACTGCAGTATAATCTTCATCATTACTACACTCTAAAATTTCAGCATTAGCCTTGCCACCATAAACAATCCCTTTTGCACTTGCAAGTTCGGTAAAAGAAAGCCCTACCCCTAGTGGGATAACTGAATTACGAAAAGCATAATCGGTATATCCTGCCATAGGTGCAAGAAATACGTTATTGCGCAATATTAAGTTTTTTAACGCTAACTTTTTTATTTCCATACCGTTTATTAATCCTTAACGATATTAAGTTTAACAAATCGGCGACAAAATAGCAAACGATTAAAGCGATTGCGCTACCATAAACGTTGATATTTGGTTTTTTTATTAAGAAAAAGTTAATAATTATCTTTAATGCTACACCAATAGCGAGATTTATAATTGACTGATAGGTTTTATTCACCGCAATCATTACCGCATTTATGGTTTGTAGTATACACAGCAATATAATCACAGGTGAAGTAAATTTTAATAGGTTTATTGCAATTTGCTTTTCCCATAACGGCAATCTGCCATACAGTAAATTAACTATAAAAGTAGATGCGATATAACAAAAAATGGCACATAGAATAGACACGATAAGCGTGATATAAAGTGCTTTTAATATATTCTTTTCTCTTTCATCATCCGTTTTTGAAGATGCTACAAAAGGTATAGTTACAGTCGAAATACCATAACAAAGAGATACTGGTAAATTTATTACTGTAAGGACTGCACCTGAAAATATTCCGTACACTGCAGTTGCCTCTCCATAATATTGTTTTAAGCCGTTTACGATTATAAAACTATCTATAACTTGTGAAAAAGGTAAAATTACACCCATTAGTGATACAGGAACGGCTACTTTTAATATCTTTTTTAGTTCATAAAAGAAATTAATATCAAGACTACTAAAAATTCTACCCTTACCCTGCCTTGTATATATAAAATATACAAACAATAGTGCTATGGCTTCCGATACAGTTATTGCCGTTACAGCACCGCCTACCGCAAGTGAAATATTAGGTAGAAATAATCGTGCCAATAATAGCCCTAAAAAGAGTTTTACGGCTTGTTCAATAATTTGACTTAATGCCGTTGGAAACATCATTTTTAGCCCCTGAAAATATCCCCTAAAACAAGACAGAGCACAAACAAAAACAACTGCGGGCGCTAATAAAATATATGCTAGTTTTGCATCTGCATTACCTTGTGCGCGTGATATTGTTCCCGAAAAAATTACGGTAAAAACGGAAAATATTGCACCAATAACAACAAATGCAATTAAACTTATACCTAATATTCGTTTTGAATAGTTTTCTTTATCGACAGTATTAGATGAAATTATTTTGGCTATTGCGTTTGGCGCGCCTGCGCCCGAAAAATCAAGAAGTAGAACGTAAACGGGAAAAACTAATTGATATAACCCTAATCCTTTCCCACCTAATATACCCGTTAAAGGTATTCTATATAGTGCACCTAAAATTTTCGCAGTAAACGTACCTACACCCAATATTATTGCGCCAGATAGTATTGATTTTTTAGTCATATATGTAAAAACCCGCGTAATACTCACGCGGGTTTACGCCTTTTTAGTATGAAAAGGCTAAATATTTTTATTCTTTTTTAAGCCCAATTTAGCGGTCTTTCTCTATTTTCGTTAAACCACTCGGTATCTTTAAGTAAGGTTTGGTTGTTAGAACAATTTACCTTTATTTCCCCATTTTCAAGAGTGACAACAACGTTTCCGTTCATATCAACACAATATTTATTATCATCTATAGAGCCTAACGAAGTTACGTAAATCTTGTCTGTATAATTAGATATGTAATCAATAAATTGTTGTGTTGGGAAAGTATTTGCATTTACGTCGGTATATTGTGGACTACCTGCAATACAAGTTACAACACATATATCGGGTTTTATAACTGCGAGAAGTTCTTTTGAAGAAGACGTTTTAGAACCATGATGTCCTGCTTTATAAACGTCAACTTCACCAAGGTCGTTATATTGAATTAACTTTTCTTCACCTTCTTTTTCTAAATCACCCGTGAATAAGAATTTCTTACTTCCACTACGCAACATAAAACATACAGAGTATTCGTTTTCAGTGTCGGCATCATTTTCGTAGTAATAATTATATAAAATGTCGATATAAACGTTTTCGGCTACGGTTATCGTTCTTTCTGCACCGTTTTTATTATTATAACACTCTAACGCCGTATAATGTTTTGCACCATCGGCAATTTCGTTTGTTCTATGCTCAACGTATCTTTGATAAGTTTTAGAAGTTGATTCCGTTTTAGGGAAATCTATAATCGTATCAAAATCATATAACTCAAACAAACTATCGTAAGATGCGTTGCCTGCAAAGGCTGCAATATGGTCTTCATGAGCATGAGTTATAATTGCATACTCAAAAGTCCCGTCAAAATCGCAACTATCAAGATATGATTTTATTGCGGTAACACTATCAGGCTTACTACCTGCATCTACAATAATATCACTATCTCCTGCTCTAATATAAATACAGTCGCCTGCATAATAGTTGCCAAGCGTTAAATAGTGTATCGATAAATCTCCTGTTGGTAAATTTCTTTTTTGTTGGTCATAAAAATAGTAACATACTGCTCCTGCCAAAATTATTAGCACCAACATAAAAGTTAACACGGGATACTTTTTAGCCGTTTTAACTGCCTTTTTTGCTGTTTTAACGTTCTTTTTGTAATTTCTTTTGTTAGCCATAATTCTCCTTTATAAAAACGTTTTTTCGTTATCTATAAGTGCACTAATCGGAATATCTAGCACTGTTAGTGCGCCCGTAGTTCCACTCTTAAAGAGTTTATATACTGCTTTTACGTATGCTAGCATTACGCTTGCAGTAAACTCTGGATTACTATTTAGTGATAAGTTAAACGATGCCCTTTGTTCCCCTAAACAAAATACTTTTCCACCATGATTAAACGTTTTATATCGCTTAAAAAATTTTCTTTCAGTTACAAATTTAACCTTGGTTTTATATCCTAAAAAATAATCGGGAATGTTTTTAATTGTTTTAACTAACGCCTTTTTATTAACACCCTTTTCTGTATTTATTACACATACTCGCTTATGTAAGTCGTTAGATAATGCACAATTTTTTCTTTTTACTATTCTATTAACGTTTGGTTTTGGAACGGTAAACTGAATTGCATGCCTAACCCCCGTTAGGTTTTTTAATACGTTCGTATGCCCTTGGGAAACACCCTTTCCCCAAACGGTATAAATCTTTTCACTAGGTAAAACCGCGCTAAACAGTGCTCGCTCTATTGAAAATAACCCAGGATCCCACCCTGTTCCAACTAAAGCAAGCGTTCCGTGTTTTTTACCCGTTTGATTAAGCATATTAAAATATTCTTCTATCTTTTTATGATTATCATAACAATCAATAGTGCAGAAATCTTTTAGGTAAACCGCCGCCGTTTCAGGCACTTCTAAATAAGAACCGCCACAAAGCAACAAAACGTCTATCTCACTCTTAAATTTACTTATATTAGAAACGTGATAAATTGGAAAATCACAAATAAATTTATCAGGATTTCTCTTTGTAAAAACTGCAACCAGCGTTAAATCAGTAAATTCTTGTATTTTTTTAACAACGCTTTTACCAACGTTTCCAAATCCCACTACACCTAGTCTTATCATAAATTAACCACCGTTAATTTATATTATTATTTTACAATAGAATAGACTTTTTTTCAATACTTTTTTTTGCAAAAAGTTTTACCTTTTTTCTAACAATTCGGCAAAATATAGCAAAACATATTGTTTATACTCAAGATATAATCGTTAGGCTATGAATACTAAATTAAGACGTTTTGACTATCTTTCAGTAATTAAATATTCCTTTTTAACAGCGTTATACCTTTTGTTTTCGTGTATAGGAAAACAGATTGCACCATATTCGACGAGTGTTTTAACAACGTCAATATTTTTGGGCAACTCTGTTTTCTTTTCTTGTTTTTTCTACGTTTTATCTTTTATAATTTTAGGCGCTAAGGATTTAGTTTTACCTGCAATTATAACGTCTTGCTTCTTTATATTAGTTAAAATACTATATAAAAAGGATAGAAGAAACTTAAAATTTAATTACGTAGCCTTTGCTTTACT
>JAZRHN010000033.1:0-3589 GCA_045644785.1 Christensenellaceae bacterium | reverse complement strand
AAAATAAAAGACGGGGAATTAAGAAATTCACCCGTAATACTATAAAAAGCGGAAATATCCGCTTTTTTATATTTTAAATAGATTTTGTATTTTACTACCATTAACTTCAAAACAAAAGTAGTCTATAAAATATAGGTTATCTTTTTGCTTTTTAATAAGCCCCACTTGGTCTTGTTTCCTAAATCTCGGTGGTGGTATTACGCCTATGAATTTGCCAAAATATTCGGCAAGTTTATCTTGGTTGGCTTTAATTTCATTTGATAGATAAAAACTATAATCTCCATCTACTAAAAACTCTTCTAAAAAGGCGTAGGGGATAAGTTTTTCGCTAATAGTAAATCTATCAAAAGTAGGGTGCGTTTTTATTTGTTTGTCTTTAATAAAAAGTGCACTATTTTTGTAGCCGTAACTAATAATTTCGGTATGTTTTGCTATATCAATATGATTTTTATATATTTTAAGCCCAGTTTTAATATCAACTTCGTTAGCCGTTTGGTTAAGTAAAAGGTTGATTTTGCCATTTTCTATATCAAAAACTAAAATTTGCGTTTTATTGGTAGTGATAGTTACGGCTGTTAAATTTTTATTATCTAAATAAAAAGGTAAAATTTGGTAATTATTTGCCTTATGTAGGCTCATACTAAAAAAGTCGCTCGTTGTTTCTACCGATAAATTGTAGCCGTGCTGGCAAAAAATGGTAAAACAAGCATCAGTCTTTTTTTGCGATATTACACTAAAAGGCATAATCTGTTCGGGTGGGATAAAACATATATCGTAACCGCCCTTTAAGTCGCATACTTCTACGTTTGTTGGTGGGCAACTTAAAAAATCTTCGCTTAAATAGTAATGAAGCGAGAAAGGAGATTGTGTAGGGTAGTATTCTATAAACGGCTTTGCCTTTAAGTCTAAACACGTTGGCTTATCCCATATTGACGGTGGCATAAGTTTTCCGTCAATTTTTAACGCCGATAACTCGGGCGAAGAAAAATAAAAATTCATACGCTTAAACTATGGTGTTGTTGCACCCGTTAGAAAAAAGATTGCAATTACACGTTGCCGTTAAAAAGCCTAAAAGTAGGAATAACGTAGTTCCTGAAATGTTATTGTTAGTTAAAAGTAATAGCATAAGCGCAATTAAAACGATGTTGTTAGAATTCATAAAAACTCCTTTTTTACAATAAACGATAAAAAGCACTAATTATAGCAATTATATCGCACTACTTATCGTGTATTATGGTTGCACAACTATTATATGAAAGGAGAGTGCTAATTATGAAAGAAAGATTAATAGACAAAAGAACAAGCGATATGATAGATGATTACGTGCCAAAAGGCGAGATTTTAGATGACTTGGTTTCCTTTTTTTCTATATTTTCCGACTATACTCGCTTAAAAATGATTTCAGCGTTAGCCATTTCCGAAATGTGCGTTTCGGATATATCGGACGTGCTTAAACTAAACCAAACAACCGTTTCGCACCAACTACGATTATTAAAAAATCTTAATGCGGTAAAAACCAAACGCCAAGGCAAAGTGGTGTTTTATAGTTTAAGAACGGATACGCTTTCGGATATACTTCTTAAAGGTGTGGAGTTTTTGGGGTATTAACGGCTAGCATTACGCCTATAAACGCTTGTATTATTTATTAAAATTAGATATAATAAATATAATGGGTGTTTTAGAAGATAAATTAAAGCGCTTACCAACTAACCCCGGTGTTTACGTTATGCTAAATAGCGATGGGCAGGTTATTTACGTTGGCAAGGCTAAAAATTTAAAAAACAGAGTGCGTCAATATTTTTTTAATACGGTAAAGACGGATAAAGTTACGGCTATGGTAAACGCTATAACCGACTTTTATTATTATATCGTTCCTACCGAAATAGACGCGTTATCTTTGGAAAACAACCTTATAAAAAAATACAAGCCAAGATATAATATTCTTCTTAAAGATGATAAAACCTATCCGTATATTAGGGTGGACTTAAAACAACAATTCCCGTCCTTTACGGTTACAAGAAAATTAAAAAAAGACGGTGCAAAATATTTTGGGCCGTTTATGGGTGGGGTAAACGCACGCGAAACGCTAGATTTGTTAAATCTTTTATATAAAATTCGCCCGTGTGATAAAAAGTTTGGAATTAAACCTACTAAACCTTGCCTTAACTATCACCTAAAAAAGTGTTTAGCACCCTGTGCTTATAAAGAAACGTATTCTGAGTATTTAGAAAACGTTAAAAACGCTATTGCATTTTTATCAGGCAATATTTTAGATGCAGAAAAAGTCTTAAAAGACAAGATGATAGATGCGGCAAATAAAGAAGATTTTGAAGTAGCACTGAAATTTCGTGAACAACTTGCAAGTTTAGAAAAGATAAAATTAAAACGTATTACCAGTTTAAGTAAGGACTTAAATGCAGACGTGATTGCGTTAACTTCTAACGGCATTTATTCGGTTGTAAATTTATTAGTTGTGAGAAACGGTAGAACACTTGGCGGTAAAAACTATACCTTTAATAGTGCTACGGAAGAAAGCCAAACGTTAGAAGAATTTATAAGCAGATACTATTCTATGACCAACGATATACCTGATGAAATTATTGTGTCAGCAGAAATAGCAGAAAAAGATTTGCTTATTCAGTTTATAAAGGAAACGCATAATAAAAGTATTCAGATAATTACCCCTACTAAGGGAGATAAAAAGCAATTATTGGGCGTTGCTATTCTTAACGCTGAAGAATACCTTAAAACTGCTGTAGAAGAAATAAAGCATAAAGAAGATATGACGATAAAGGCTGTAGAAGCCTTAAAAGAAAAGTTATCTCTTAAAAAAGTGCCGTATCGAATGGAATGCTACGATATATCTAATATCTCTGGCGTTGATAAAGTAGGCAGTATGGTAGTTTTTATTAACGGCAAAAAGAGTGCGGACGATTATAGAAGATTTAGAATTAAAACGGTAGAAGGGGCAGATGATTACGCTTCTCATAGAGAGATGATGGATAGAAGACTATCAAGACTAGCGTTAGAAGATGAAAAGTTTGCTAAACCCGATTTAATTATTATTGACGGCGGAAAGGGACAACTTTCTACTATAAAAGAAGTGTTTGAAAAACACGGGATAACCGATATAGATTTAATCGCCCTAGCAGAGCGAGAAGAAGAAATTTTTACCCCATATAGCAATCAGCCTATTATATTAGAAAAACGTGATTATTGCTTAAAGTTATTGCAAAGAATTCGTGATGAAGCGCATAGATTTGCCATAACCTATTTTAGAAGTTTACACGGCAAAAATTCGCTATCATCTGTATTAGATGGTATTAAGGGAATAGGTAAAAGTAAGAAAATTGCACTTATAAATAAATTCGGCGATTTAGGCGGAATACTATCTGCCACAAAAGAGCAATTATTAGAAGTAGAAGGTATTGGCGATAAGCAAGCCGATTTGATAATTGAAGGACTAAAAAAGGAAAACTTAAGATGAAGTATAAACTAGTTATTTCCGATTACGATAACACGCTTGGTAAAATTAAATACGTAGCACCCGAAACAGTAGAAGCCATTAAAAAGTATGGCGAACAGGGTG
>JAZRHN010000032.1:0-2947 GCA_045644785.1 Christensenellaceae bacterium | reverse complement strand
AGATAAAAAATACGACGTTGCGCTTGAAACGGCATTGTCTGCCGCTGCACAAAATATCGTAACTTCAACTCCTGACGATGCTAAATATTTAATTGATTACCTTAAGGCAAATAAGTTTGGTAGAATAACTTTCTTACCAATATCTTCAGTTAAACCAAGAAATAGATTAAATGAAGTAAACTACGCTTTAGATGAAGCAGGTGTTTTAGGTGTTGCAGTTGATTTAATTACTTATGATAAACAATTTGCAACTGTTGTATCAAGTTTACTTGAAAATATTCTTATTGTAGAAGACACTGAAACTGCAACTAGAATAGTTAACAAGTACCACGATAGGGCAGGCTTTAGAATTGTAACGCTTGACGGCGACTTGTTTAATACACAAGGTGCTATTACAGGTGGTTCTAGACGTTCTGATAGTTTAGGTTTGCTTTCAAGTGATAGAAGAATTGATGAAAATGAAAAACTTTTAACTGAAAAACGTTCGGAATTAGATGAACTTAAGGATAAAAAACAAAAGTTAGAAGTATTACGTGATAATGCCCTAAATGAATTAACGGTGTTTAACGATGCTTATAATGGCAAACGTCAACAACTTTTAGTTGAAAGAGAAAAACAAGCTGTTTCAGAAAAAAATCTTTCAGAAATTAGTAGAGAAATTGAAAACACTTCAGACATTATTGATGAACTTAAAGAAAAAATTCAAAAGATTACGTTAGATATGCAAAATCTTTCTACTGATAGCAAAAAACTTGAAGAAGAAAGGTCTAATGCACGTAAAGTTGCTGATGAACATCAACATGAATTTTCTTCAATCAAAAAAGAACGTGAAACTGTTGGACTTGAATGCACTGAACTTCAAGTTTCTATTACTGAACTTAAGGCAAAGATTACATCGCTTAACTCTGATAATGAACGCCTTGCTGTTGCAGTAAAAGAAGCAACTGATTCTAATGCTACTTTACGTAAGAGCATAGAAGGCGCTGAAGGTATTATTGAAGAACTTAAGCGTGAGGAAGAAAAGGTTTCTCTTACAAAAGAAGAATTAGAATACGTTAATAAAATTAGAAAAGATATTGACGATATGGAGAACAATAAAACTGTTCTTCGTGAAAAACTTAATAAAAATGATGAAGAAAGAGAATCATTAAATACTCAATTAAACGACTTATCTGATAAAAAACATAGTCAAGAAATTGCACTTACAAAAATTGACTCTGACCTTGAATATATGGGTCAAAGTATTTTTGATGATTATCAAGAAACTTATGAAACCGCAATTAAGTTTAAGCAAGAAGGATATGAAGCGCATGCAGGCGAAATAGAAGTAGCAAGATTACGTAAAAAACGTTCTTCTCTTGGTGCAATTAATGCTACTGCGATTGATGATTATAAAATTCTTAAAGAACGTTATGACGAAATGATTGCTCAAAAAGAAGACCTTGAAAAGGCAGAAGCCGACCTTCAAGAAGCAATTTCTAAAATTAAAGCCGAGATGCTTACTAAATTTGATGAAGGCTTTAACGTTATTAATAAGAACTTCCAAGAAATATTTAAGCAATTATTCGGCGGTGGTAGAGCCATGCTTGAATTAGATTATAGTGAATCGCCCGATAAACTAGAAGCAGGTATTGAAATTATTGCAGAACCACCCGGAAAGAAACTTCAAAAATTATCACTTTTATCAGGTGGCGAAAAGGCTTTAACGGCAATAGCAATTTTATTCTCTATACTTAAAATGCGCCCAATGCCTTTCTGCGTGCTTGATGAAATTGAAGCAGCGCTTGACGAAGCAAACGTAGATAGATTTGCAAGTTATCTCCAAAAGTTCTCTGAAGAAACGCAATTTATCGTTATAACCCACAGAAAGCCTACCATGGAAATGGCTGACGCGTTGTTTGGTGTTACCATGCAAGAAAAGGGTGTTTCTAGAATGGTTTCAGTTAAACTTTCTGATATTGCAGATATTGATAGCGACTCTATAGCATAAAATATGGGATTATTTAGTAAAATTAAAAACGTCTTATCAAAAACGAGAGACAGTATAGGTAAAAAGTTAAACGATTTATTTTCCGCAAACGTTTTAGGCGATGATTTCTTTGATAGTTTAGAAGAGATTTTGATTTCATCTGACGTTTCTGTTTCTACGGCAATAGAAATTGTTGATGAGATAAGAGATAAAGCTAAAGAAGAAAAAGCAAGAGAACGTGATTACGTTATCAATCTTCTTCGTGAAGAACTTTACGACACCTTAAATTATGCTGAAAAGGTGGAGTTTAAATCTCCAACTGTTATTATGGTTGTAGGCGTTAATGGTGTAGGTAAAACAACCTCAATAGGTAAACTTGCAAATAAGTTTGTTAAAGAAGGTAAAACGGTAACTATTGCCGCTGCTGATACTTTTAGGGCGGCAGCCTCTGAACAACTTTCCGTTTGGGCTGATAGGGCAAACGTTAGAATAATTAAGCACGAGGAAGGTGCGGATGCTGCAGCCGTGGTTTATGATGCTGTTGCTTCTTGCAAAGCAAAGAATACCGACGTTTTAATTATAGATACGGCAGGCAGATTGCACGTTAAATCTAATCTAATGGAAGAACTAAAGAAAATGGCAAGGGTAGTAAAAAACGACTTTCCTAACGCCAATTTTTATAAGTTAATTGTTCTAGATGCAACGACTGGTCAAAATGCTAATAGTCAGGTTGAAGCGTTTAATAAAGACGTTGGGTTAGATGGTATTATTTTAACTAAACTAGATGGAACCGCTAAAGGTGGATTTATCATTTCTCTTTCTTATGAGTTAGAAATTCCCGTGTGTTTTGTTGGAACAGGGGAAAAGATAGACGATATTGAAGACTTTGATGCAAAAGACTACGTTGAAGCATTGTTTTAATTTAACAATATTTGTTTATGGCAGACATATTTGTCTGCCTTTTTTCATAAAATAATA
>JAZRHN010000031.1:0-20616 GCA_045644785.1 Christensenellaceae bacterium | reverse complement strand
TTTTTTCTTATCAAACGGTTTCGGCAGTAGGATTTTCTATTTTAACGGGCATACTTTCGATAGTAATAGGTGCTGTGGCGTTTATTGTATATAGATTGCTTAAAAAGGAAAGACCTCCGCTAAAAAAATACATAAGCGTTTCCCCTTGGGCTATTATAGATGGGTTTATGAACGGGCTTGGTAATCTTTTATTACTATTGGCGTTGCTTAAAATAGAACCATCTGCACAATATCCCATTGTAACGGGTGGTTGCATACTTTTATCGGCAGTGTTCGGGTTTATATTCTACAAAGAAAAACCCGATAAAAAAAGCCAAATATCTATTGCACTTGCATTGCTCGGTACAATACTGATAATTTTATAATATTTAGGCGTGGTAAATTTAAGTTTGCCACGCTTTTTTTGTTGCAACACAAATCAAAAAATCGACTATATTATTATACTAATAATATTATATTTAAAAATAATAAAAAAAGGGTTGTAAACGGACGGAGTTTTTGGTATAATTTATTTATTAATAAAATGGGAGAATAGTAGTGGGCATCTTCAAGAAAAAAACACCTAATACAAAAAAGAAAGAAAGTATAATGACAGGGGAAACCTTTGGCGTTATTCTTATCCTTTTTGCTACTTTGTCACTCGTTTGTATGCTTGCAGGCGAAAGTATTTTTGGTGACGTTGGCGAAGTTTTAGGTTCGTTTATTCTTGGCGTGTTCGGTTACTTTGGTTATCTTGTTCAAGTATATCTTTTTACTTTAGGAATAAGGCTTTTAACTGATAAAGAATCTCCGTTTACTATTAAAGCAAGGCTCCTTGGCACGGTTGCATTTTTATCACTTGCAATCTTTTGCCAAGTTTTAACCGTAAACACTCAAACTCAAGTTTTTGGCGATTACGTTAGCGCATCTTTCAACGCAGGCACGGTAGAAGATAAAATCTTCTCTGCGGGCGGTGCGATTACAGGTATTATTACTTTCTTCTTTTTACGAATTCTATCTTACACCGGTGCATTAGTTGTTAGTGGATTGCTTTTCGGTATATCTGCATATTCACTTGGTAAAAGTTTTTCTAAAAAGGGCGTGTTTAAATCACATTCTCCTAAATTTAGGGGCTCTTACATTGTGCACGAAGAAGATGAAAAGAAAGATGATAATGCTGAAGAAGTTAAAACTCCCCAAACGCCTACCACGGCAGATGGTTTTGCGTTTAGTGAACAGCCTGCGCAAGAAGTTAAACCTAAAAAGCCCGCGCAAAAACTTTTTATCAATAACGATTCAGGTATAGCGTTTAAGTCTAAACGTGAAATTTCTAGAGAAGACCCGCAATCAATTCTTAAAATAGACCACGCGCAAAACGGACTTGTAATCGGTAGGGCAGGCGCGCCTTTTACTGAAGAATATGAAAAAACTTTACAACAAAAAATAGAGTATATTAAAAATCCTGCGCCCATTAAGTTTGATAAACCGCTTGGTGTTGGTACTACTAAAGTTTCTAACGTTATAAAAGAAACGCCTAAAGAACAACCAAAACCCGCAGTAGATAATATTCCTATTTTTGAACACGAAGAAAAAACCGAGTATGAAATAGCCGATGATGCTAAATCGCACGCAGACGCTTTTTCAAGGTTTGCGAATTTATCAGAACCTACTGAAGTGGAAGCGGAAGATACTTTCCGTCCAGTTCCTAACTTTAATGAAAATAAAGAAGAAAAGGTAGAAGAGCCGATAGTTAACGTGGTTGAAACAGAGCCCGAAATTGTCGAAGAAGATATTAGTGTAGAAGAAATTAAGGAACAACCCATTTCTAGACCTTCTATTTTCGATGAACCTGTAGAAGAAATAATTAATGAAACTCCCGTAGAAGAACCTATTTCTTTTGAGTCTGAAAACACCAAAGAAGCAGAAGAAATGCCCCAAACGGAAGAAATAGAAGAAATAGAAGATTTATCTTCGCCCATTACTTCTAACGAGCGCGTTCAAGAAATTCTTTACGGCATTACTAAAAAAGAAGAAATAGAAGAACCTAAACCTTCTATTTTCGAGCCCAAGCCTGTGGTAGAAAGTAAACCCGCTATGGGATTTGGAAGACCTGTTTCTGCGCCCGCACCCGAAGTAAAGGCAGAAGAAAAGCCCGAAGAAAAGAAAAAGGAAATTCCGCCTATTAATCGTAGATATTTCCGCCCACCGCTAGATTTATTAAAGACTTACGTAAACGACGGAACAGTTACTGAAGACCACGAAACGAGAAAGGCAATAATAAAACAAACGCTAGAAGACTTTAATATTAATGCAGAGCCCGTAGGTCAAATTCAAGGTCCTACCGTAACCCGTTATGAAGTTATGATGCCTGCAGGCGTTCCCGTTAAAAAGATTTTAACGCACGATGACGACCTTCGTATGCGTTTGGCTTCTGTAAGTGGTATAAGAATACAAGCACCTATCCCAGGCAAAAACCTTGTCGGTATAGAAGTTGCTAACTCTCACGCCGAAACAGTTGGCCTTAAAGAAGTTTTAGCATATATGCAAAAACGCGAAAAGAAAGGTAAACTTGATTTCGCTATTGGTAAAGATATTGTAGGTAACGCTATAGTAGATGACCTTTCAAAAGGTCCACACTTCCTAGTTGCAGGAACAACAGGTTCTGGTAAGAGTGTGTGCTTAAACATAATGATTGTTTCACTCATTATGCAATATAGCCCTGAAGAATTGCGTTTAATTTTAGTTGACCCCAAAGGTAACGAGTTTATTCCTTATCAACATATTCCGCACCTTATGATTGATGAAATTATAACGCAACCCAAAAAGGCGCTTGCAGCACTTGCTTGGGCACAAGAAGAAATGGAAAAGCGTTATAAAATGCTTGCAGCAATGGGCGGTGTGCGTGATATTGATGCTTACAATCAAAAGATTGATGATAAAACCCCGCGTATGCCTAGAATAGTTTTCGTTGTAGATGAACTTTCTAACCTAATGGAAACGTGTAAGCGTGAAATGGAAGCGCGAATTTTATCAATAGCACAAAAGGCGCGTGCAGTTGGTATTCATATGGTATTGGCTACACAAAGACCTTCAGTTGATATTATTACGGGAACGATTAAAGGTAATCTCCCGTCTCGTATTGCGTTAAAAGTTACTTCGTTTGCTGACTCATCAACCATTTTAGGTCAAGGTGGTGCAGAAAAACTTTTAGGCCACGGCGATATGCTTTACAAAAACTCATCTATGGGCGAAACGGAAAGATATCAAGGCGCGTGGATAACCGATGATGAAATTTACGCAGTAGTAGATTATATCAAAGACAGAAACAAAGCATATTTTGACGATGAAATGTCAGAATTCCTAGAAAGGGAAATGCACGCAGGCGAAGAACCTGCACCTACCGCATCTAGTCAAGGTGGCGAAAGTGGTGGTAAAGATGAAGTTGATACGTTCTTCTTACAAGCGCTTGCACACGGAATTGCAAACAACGGCATTTCAATTTCAATGATTCAAAGAAGATTCCAAGTTGGCTATCCCAAGGCTGGCGGTGTTGTTGACAAAATGGAGCGTATGGGTTTAGTTTCGGGTAACGAAGGAACTAAAATGAGAAGAATGTTAATAACGAGAGAACAGTTTACCGAACGTTTTGGCATTTCTCCCGACGCGGTGTGATAAAAGATTATGGTAAAAAATAAAAAAGTAGGCGTTATCTCACTCGGTTGCGATAAAAACCGAGTGGATACCGAAAAAATGTTGGCGGTTTTATCAAAACGCCACCAATTAGTTTCGGATATAGAACAAGCCGAAATAATAATCATAAATACTTGTGCTTTTTTAGAGAGTTCTAGAAAAGAAGCCGTAAGTGAAATATTGTCTTCTGCAACACTTAAAGCAGAGGGGAAAGCACAAAAGATTATTGTGACCGGTTGTCTTCCGCAAAACTATGCGAGCGAACTATTCGGTGCGCTTAGTGAAGCCGATGCCTTTTTAGGAATTTCAGATTATTCTAAAATTAACCAAGTTATAGACCAAATTTATTTAGGCGAAAGGGTAAACGCTGTAGGCGTGCCTTGCAACGAGCCACTTATTGATAGAGTAAAAACTACCGATAACTACGCCTACTTAAAGATTGCAGATGGTTGTTCTAACCATTGCACCTATTGCTTAATACCAAAAATTCGTGGCAACTATCGTTCTATTGCTCCCGACGATTTAATTTTAGAAGCGCAAAATTTAGGTGACGTAAAGGAACTTATCCTAGTTGCGCAAGACGTTACTAAGTACGGCTGTGATTTAACGCCACAAACGTCTTTAGTAGAGTTAATAAGAAGATTGTCAGCGCTTAAAAATATCGGTGGAATAAGGCTACTTTATTGCTACCCTGAAAACATTACCGATGAACTTATTAACGAGTTTAAGGTAAATGCAAAAATGATTAGGTATATTGACGTGCCTTTGCAACACGCCGACGATAACGTGCTTAAATTAATGAACAGAAAGGGCACGGGCGAACAATATCTAAACTTAATTGAAAAACTTAAAAGAGAAGTTAGCGGTATAGCAATTCGTTCTACCTTTATAACGGGCTTCCCTGGGGAAACAGAACAGGCATTTGAAAACCTGTTGGAGTTTTTGAAAAAGGCTAAACTCTTTAACGCAGGCTTCTTTAAGTATAGTAGAGAAAAGGAAACCGCATCAGATAAACTTCCTAACCACGTTAGCGGTGCAATAAAAACCAAACGACTTAAAAAACTTTATTCGGTGCAAAAAAAAGTTGTTAAGGAAACAAACAAATCACTTATCGGCAAAACCTTTAAGGTATGTGCCGAGGGTTTTGATAACGACACGTTAACGTATTATGGTAGAGCGTATTTCAACGCGCCTGATATTGACGGAAAGATTTATTTCTTTTCGGGCGAAGAAGTGGAATACGGCAAGTTTTATAACGTAAAGATAACAGACTTTAACGATTATGATTTATACGGAGAAAGAGTATGAATTTACCAAACAAATTAACAATAACTAGAATGATTTTAATCCCCGTATTCGTAGCAGTATTTTTTATTACGGCTATTCCGTATAGATTTGCAATATCTGCAGGAGTTTTCGCTATTGCTGCAATAACCGACTTTTTAGATGGGAAGATTGCAAGAAAATATAATTTAGTTACCGATTTTGGTAAGTTTTTAGACCCTATCGCAGATAAAATTTTGGTGCTTACTGCACTTGTAATAATGTTATCTGCTAGCGGAGAAACGCTTTTATTTCCTTGGTATGCATCAATCGGCGTTGCAATTATTTTAGCAAGGGAATTAACAGTAAGCGGATTTAGAATGCTTGCGGCAAGTAAAGGCAAGGTTTTATCAGCAGACTGGTCTGGTAAAATTAAAGCCGCCGTGCAAGACGTGGCAGTAGTAGTGCTATTAGTATCGGCAGACTTTTCGTTTAATGGAATTTTATATTACGTAGGTATGATTTTATTCGGTATAGCGGTGCTTTTAACCGTTTACTCAGGTTTAGAATACATAATCAAAAATCGTAAAGTTATAGAAAGCAAATGAAAACCGTTTTAATAAACTTTTTTTCAACAACTGAATACGCTACGCAAAATGCGACGGAAAAAGCATCTGTTTTTTTAAGAAATGGATATCCGCTTTTTTGTGTGACAAGTTTAGCAGTTGGCGATGAAAAAGGGTTTTACCAAGCGGTAGTTAACGCTAAAGATAACGGCTATAACTTGGTTATAGCAGACAATCAAAATAGTGGAATAAATATCCGTAAGGTTTTATCGGAAATATACGATAAACCACTTACAGAAAACCAAACGGCAAAAGTATTTATTTCGGCAGTAGAAAAGTCAGAGGGCGTAAGCGATAATGGAGAGCAAGCAGTCTTTTTAGATGGTGCAGAACTTATTCCCAACGTGAACGCTATAATTCAAGGCTATTATTTTAAGGCAGAGCGTGGCTCGGTAAGTATATTACCCGATAACGATAAGCAGTTTAGGATAATGAGTGAAGGGTATTTGTTTGCGTTATATAACAAAGCGCAAAACAAATCTACAAGAAGAGAAACTATAAAATACTTTGGCAATAGCACGCTTTTATATAACGTTCTTGAAAGTGCTAGGGCTAACACCGAAAGTGGCTTTGAGTATTTTGTAAAAGAAGATAACGGAGATTTTACCGTAACGCTACTATTTAACGATTTTTCGGGTAGAGAAAGCGGTAGATTAGTAAGCACTATCATTTCAGAACTTCAAGAAGATATTTATGCCGAAACGGACCAAACTCTTTCGGAAAGATTATTCGATATATTAAAAGTAAAAAATTTAACCCTTTCCACCGCGGAATCGTTTACGGGTGGCAGGATTGCTGAAGAAATAATAAAAAATGCAGGTGCTTCGGCAGTATTTAAGGAAGGTATCGTTTGCTACTCTAACCAAAGCAAAATGGATAGGCTAGGAGTTAAGGCAGACGATTTAAGAAGAGAGGGTGCAGTTAGTTCTATCGTTGCTTATCAAATGGCGGTTGGACTACTCAAAGAAGGGTGCGATTTAGCCATTGCAACTACTGGAATTGCAGGACCTAAAAGCGATGATACAAAAAAACCTGTTGGATTATGTTATATTGCAATAGGGACAAGAGAAGGTGTTCACACCTATAAATTTAACTTATCAGGTACAAGAGAGCAAATAACGGAACGTGCAAAAAATACAGCAACGTTCCTTGCAATAAAAAGGATAAAAAAGATTTAAAGAGGAAAAGAAAATGGATGAAAACAAATTAAAAGCATTAGACGGAGTGATGGCTCAAATTGAAAAACAATACGGCAAAGGTGCAATTATGCGTCTTGGTAAAAACGCGGGTGAAGAACATATAGACGTGTTGCCTACAGGTTGTTTATCACTTGACTTAGCAATCGGCGTAGGTGGTCTTCCACGTGGAAGAATTATCGAAATTTACGGACCTGAATCTTCAGGTAAAACCACCGTTGCACTTCACTGTATTGCAGAAACGCAAAAGATGGGAGGCGTTGCAGCGTTTATCGATGCTGAACACGCATTAGACCCCGTATATGCAAAAAACCTTGGCGTAAATTTAGATGAACTTTACGTTTCACAACCCGATACCGGTGAACAAGCACTCGATATTACCAATAGTTTAGTTGCAAGTAAAGCCGTTGATATTATCGTAGTTGACTCTGTTGCAGCATTAACCCCCAAAGCAGAAATCGAAGGGGATATGGGCGATTCACACGTAGGCTTACAAGCAAGACTTATGAGCCAAGCGTTAAGAAAATTAACTGCAATTACCGCAAAGTCAAAAACGGTTATTATCTTTATTAACCAACTTCGTGAAAAGGTTGGCGTAATGTTCGGCAATCCCGAAGTTACAGCAGGTGGTAAAGCACTTAAGTTCTATGCAAGCGTTCGTATAGACGTAAGAAAGGCAGACGCTTTAAAGAGCACTGACGGTGCTTACGGTTGCCACACCAAAGCAAAAATCGTTAAAAACAAGGTTGCTCCGCCCTTTAAAAGGGCAGAATTCGACGTTATTTTTGGAAAGGGAATTTCAGCATCAGGCTGTATTTTAGACCTTGGCGTAAGTTACGATATAATCGATAAGAGTGGCGCTTGGTTCTCTTATAATGGCGAAAAAATCGCGCAAGGTAGAGAAAAAGCAGTAGATTATATCGAAAATAATCCTTTAGTTGCAAAAGAAATAAAGGACAAGATTATGGCTAAATTTTACGGGGAAGATAAAAAGGATTTAGAAGACTAATTCCTTTGACTTTTTGCGTAAAAAAGTATAAAATTAAATAAGAAAATAAAAGCATAAAACAGGAGGATATAGATTATGCAAAGTATTAACTATGGCTTCCTGTTCTTAGCGGGCGAAGGGTATATAACTGCACTTGCAGCAATCTTATCGGCAATAGTAGCAGTTATAATCGGTTTTATCGTCGGCGGATTGTTAAAGAAAAAGTCTTTTGAAAAAGAACACGGCAATCTCGATAAATGGAAAAGTGAATTAAGAAACGAAGCCATCAGAGAAAGTGAAAAAATTAAAAAAGAGGCTATTTTAGAAGCGAAAGAACAGGAAATAAAACTCCGTAATGATTTCGAACGTGAAACTAAGGAAAAGCGTAGCGAACTTCAAAAAACGGAGAACAGACTAAACCAAAAAGAAGAAACTCTCGATAAAAAAGAAGAAAATCTTTTAAAGAGAAACGAAGAAACTACTCGTCAACAAAACGCGCTTAAAGAAAAGCAAGCCGAATACGACAGAAAACTTTCGGATATTTCTGAACAGCACGAAAAGATGATTAAGGAATTTGAAAAAATTTCTCAAATGAGTAGAGAAGAAGCAAAGGCACAACTTATCGCATCTATTGAAGACGAAGCAAAGCGTGAAGCGGCAGGTATGGTAAAAAATATCGAAGCCGAAGCGAGAGAAGAAGGCGAAAAGAAAGCAAAAGAAATCGTTAGCCTTGCAATTCAAAAATGCAGTACCGAACAAGCATCTGAAATTACCGTATCGGTAGTTCCCCTTCCTTCAGACGATATGAAGGCAAGAATAATCGGTAGAGAAGGTAGAAATATCAGAGCGCTTGAAAATGCAACTGGTATCGAACTTATAATTGACGATACTCCGGAAGTTGTTATTGTTTCTGGCTTTGACCCCGTAAGACGTGAAGTAGCAAGAGTAGCGTTAGAAAGATTAATTCAAGACGGAAGAATACATCCCGCAAGAATAGAAGAAACTGTTGAAAAAGTTAAGAAAGAACTTGACCAACAAATTAAAGAAGCAGGCGAATCAGCGATGTTTGAATGTGGAATCTTTGGTCTCCACCCCGAACTCGTTAAGATATTAGGTAGATTAAAATTCAGAACCAGTTATGGTCAAAACGTGTTAAAGCACTCTATAGAAGTTGCACATTTAGCAGGCGTTATGGCTAACGAATTAGGTGTAGATGCAGCACTTGCAAAACGTGCAGGACTTCTCCACGATATCGGTAAAGCCGTTGACTTTGAAATTGAAGGTACGCACATGCAAATCGGTGCAAACCTTGCTAAAAAGTATAGAGAAAACAACACTGTTATCAATGCTATTTTAGCCCACCACGGCGACGTAGAGCCTAAATCAATAGAAGCGATTTTAGTTGCTTCATCAGACGCGATTTCAGGTGCACGCCCCGGCGCAAGACGTGAAACTACCACTAACTACATTAAGCGTTTACAAAAACTTGAAGAAATTTCTAGCGGATTTAAGGGCGTTGAAAAATGCTACGCTATTCAGGCTGGTAGAGAAGTTAGAGTTATGGTTAAACCCGAACAAGTTGACGATGCTCAAACCTTATTCTTAGCAAAAGAAATTGCTAAAAAGATTGAACAGGAAATGGAATATCCCGGTCAAATCAAGGTTAACGTT
This sequence comes from Christensenellaceae bacterium, assembly GCA_045644785.1. Classification (GTDB taxonomy): domain Bacteria; phylum Bacillota; class Clostridia; order Christensenellales; family Borkfalkiaceae; genus UBA1259. The sequence goes on along the minus strand of JAZRHN010000031.1, from coordinate 11,203 downwards.
ATAAGAGAATGGCGTGCAACCGAATTTGCAAAATAAAAAAACAAAATAAAAAACCCCAACCGTATGGTTGGGGTTTTCGTTTACTTTTAATTATTTCTTTTTGTAATGCGTGCTCTTAAATCTTACGTTATTAAAGAACAAGTTATCAACGTTATCAAAAATGGGGTAGTGGCCGGGCATATAGTCTATGGTTTCGCCCGTGTTCATTAAAAGTTTTTCCATATCAGGGCCGTTGCCAGACATTTCAATCATAACGTTATCAAAAGTAATATCGCTTACGTGGTGATGAGTAGAACATTCAATTCTAGGATATTGTGTACAGAACGCTTGAATATTTCTTAACGCAATATTTCTAATGTATTCAACTTTCATACCATCGTCTATTTGTAATTGTAAAATAGTGCCAGAGTTGGTTGCCGTAACGTTGTTAATTTGAACGTTTTCAATTTGCATAGGAGCAATAGGCGGAATAGGTGGAGTATCGGGATAACGTGGCGGGTCTTTACTTTCACTAAAGTTAACGTCTGGTGCACAAATACTTACTACTGCACCTGCACCATCAACAACAATGTTGTTCATAGTAACGTTTCTAACAGCGTAGTCGTGTGTCCAACCAAGTAGTATTGCAGAACTGAATTTTGCAAGGTGCATTACGCAGTTTGTAATAGTAACGTTTTCAGAGGGGATACCTTTACCGAATTGTTCTTGCATACTACGAACTACGATACCATCGTCGCCACCATCGATAAAGCAATCGCTTATAACAACGTTTCTGCAAGAGCCTAAGTGGATACCGTCTGCATTAGGAGTACGGATATCAGAACGAAGCGTAATACCTGTAACTCTAACGTTTTCACAATTAAGTAACCAAGTATACCAAGCACCTGCGGTGTTGTATAAACTTACGTCTTCAATACGAACGTCTTTACAACCTACAAAGAAAATACTTCTGCCGGGAACTTCGGTATCGCTATATCTGTGCCATCTGCCCGTTCCTTTATCAACGGGTTCAGCAGTATTGATAAACGCTAAACCATTAAGGTCGATAACACCTTTACCATAGATAGCAATATCGTTAGCACCTTCTGCGTAGAACACGTAACGTTTATTGTGGCGGAGTGCAAAGCCAACGTTCCAATAATCACTGTGTTCTACTTCGGGGTAAAGTGCAGGGTCAGTTCCTGCAAGTAAAGTTGCGCCAGCGTCCACTCTTATGTGAACGTGGCTATATAAAATAACGGGGTAGAAAAGGTAAACGCCTTCACTAACTACAACCGTGCCACCGCCGTTGTTTTTACAAGCATCAATAGCGTCTTTTATAGCTTTAGTGTTATCGGTAACACCATCGCCTACTGCGCCAAAGTTACGAATATCATATAATTCGCGCATAAGTCCTCCAATTAATATCTAATCATTAAGAGTATTATACCATATAAAAGGTTTTTGTAAATAGAATATTTCAATTTAATTTTATAAAATTATTTTTGTTAAATAAATTAATAAAAAAAGGTAAAAATAAAGCGACTTACTAAAAAGTAACCCGCTATATTTTTTAAGATATTTCTTAGTTAAAAGAATCTTTGTAAGCTTTGCCGAATTTGAAAGCTGGCGTTTTGGTAGCGCCGATTTTAATCTTTTCGCCCGTTTTGGGATTGATGCCTTCTCTTGCAGCCTTTTCCTTAAGTTCGATAGAACCAAAACCAGAAATTTGAACCTTTTCCCCACCATTTAATGCGCCAGTAACAGCAGCGATAAATCCATCAAGAGCAGCACTTGCATCTTTAAGGGTTATACGTGCTTCATTAGCAATAGCTCTTACTAATTCAGTTTTATTCATAAAAAACCTCCGAAAGTTTATTGTAATTATTATACCATATATAAAAATTTTTTCAATAGGCAACTTAAAATTTTTGTTTAAAAATGCAAAAAAATGTTAAAAAAATGGTGTTTTTAGTAAAATTATCTAAAAAAAAGGCTTTTACTTGACAATTTTTCCGTTTTAATCTACTATAAAAGTGATGAGTTTACTAAAATACATACCCAAAACTTTGGGTGAACTTAATAAAATTCTTATAAAATGGGAAAAGAAAGCAAACAGAAATAATCCTTTAAGGCTTTATTTAGGCTCTCAAAACTATCGCACGCTAAGCGACGTTTTGCGTGCCGTTGCACCTTACGGAAAAGTTTGTTTAATTTGTTCTCAAGACTATTTTGACAAGTCAAGCAAGCCCGTTATCCGCGCTATTGAAGGTAACGGGAATAAGGTGGTTTCTATAGTGGGTGAAGATACGGCGCTTACTATAGAAAGTTTAAGTAAGTTTTTCAATATTCCTGAAGACGTGCGTGCGGTAGTGGCTTTTGAAAGCCAATATATTTCCGTGGCAAGTTACTTGTGTTCTGTAAAAAATCTTCCACTAATATTTAATTGCGATAAAATTGCAATGTCGGAAATGTTCCCTTGCTCGTTAAGAATAAAAAACGGCGACAAAACTGACGTTGTTAGTATAGATTATCCTAGATACGTTATTTTTGACCGTGCAATAGAAAATAGTAAAATAGATGCACCCGAACTTTATGCTTTTAATACTGCAACGACCATTGCACTTACCGATTATAGTATTCGTTGCTCGTTAGGATTAGATGAGTTTAATCCTTTAGCGTATAACCTTTCTAAAGAAGCGGTGACTGGTGCATACAAAATAATAAAGGATAAAGAGATAAGACCTTCGCTATTATCACTTGCCATAAAAAACGTGGTAGCAAACTATATGACGGGTGGTAAATTATTTGAAGGTTCTGCCGTATATACCGCTTGTAGGCTAGCGGGCGAAAGTTCGGTTACCGAAGTTTTAAGTAGAATTTTAGGAATTTACTACTTGGCTTTTTGTGGCGAATATGATGACAATATGTCTTACCCCGATTATAACGATAGGGTAAGTAGGTTAACTGAATTTGGATATTCCGAAAAAGAAACACTTAATTGGATAAATTATCAACTTTCGGTTATCGATGGCAAGGAAACAGAACTAGTAGAAAAGTTTTCAGCAATTAAGGATACGCTTAAATCACAAAATAGCGTAATGAGCACTATTAAGAACACCTATATTGCTTTAGGTGGCAAAAAAGGCGTGGATATAGATAAAATCAACGTGGCGATAAGCCTTTGTGGAGACGTTCCTAACGTGTTTAACGGTATGACGTTGGCACGTGAAAAAGGTTTTGCCGAACTAGGTTTACGTTTATCTGAATAAAACTTAAAAATTAAGTCAATACTCTCCGTAAAAAGCGGAGAGTTTTTTTATGCTTAAAAAGTTTTCACGCGTGTTAGTAACGCTCTTTTTTATTTTATCAATATGTTTTGCCTATCTTGTAAACGCGCGCCCAATCTTTTTAGATTATGGTGGGGAATATGAAATATATTTTTTAAACGGCTCTTTTACCGCACCGCAAAAAACTAATAGTAAAATTTTACCACTTGGCGTAAAAGGCGAAGCGTGCACTATATACGATAAAACGGCGGAAGAATTGTTTTCAGATTTTAATGCAGACGTTATCTTTATAGAAGAAATAGACGGCGGGATTAACTATTACGGATATTCACCAAAAATTAGATATACCCAAAGTATAAACGGCAAAATAGTTAACTTGCACGTTTTTGTCGGCAAAGAAAAGATAAAGGTAGGCACGCCTATAATTTTTGGCAGTTATTAAAATTTTTTAAAATGCGTGTATAAATTAGTTTTTTAAGGAAATAATCGGATAAATGTTTTTGGAGGAAAGAAATGGAAAAATCAACTAGTAAATTTAGAGAATTTTTAAGAAGGAATATCGCGTATATCGTGTTAGCCTTTTGTATAATTGCAGTAGGGCTTTCGGTAACGCTTGCAATGGGGCAAGACCAAACGCTTCCTAACGGAGACGTTGTTATAGACGACAACAAAAACCCGATAGACGACGGCACGGTAGATGAAACGCCTACTGAAAAGCCCAACGAAACACCTAACGAGCCAACAACTGTGGTCGAAGAATATATTATGCCTATTGCTTCAGCATCGGCAATTACCGAATATAGTGAAGATTTAGTGTATAACGAAGTATTAAAAAGATATGCATCTCATTTAGCGGTAGATTTCTTTGCAGAAGAAGGTGCGCCCGTTTCAGCAATTCGCGATGGTGTTGTTAAAAGCGTAGATAATTCGCTTATCTATGGCGTAACCGTTATTATTGACCACGGAAACGGTATTTTAAGTTGTTATAACTCATTATCAACCGAAGATTTAGTGTCAGTAGGTCAAAGCGTTAAGCAGGGTGATATGATTGGTAGAGTTTCAGTGACCAACCGCCACGAATACAAAAACGGTGCACACTTACACTTTTCTATGACAAAGGACGGACAAACCGTTAACCCTGCAATTTACCTAAACTTTGAAGAAAAATAAGGTATAGTCATATAAGAGCATACACTCCGAATAAGATATAAAGAAAAATCTTATTCGGAGTTTTTATGTTTAAGAAAAGTTATAAACTCATAAGCGTAATTACGGCAACACTCGTTTGCTTTTTATGTTTACCGCTACTAGCGTGTAATTCTCAAAGTAAAAGCACAACATATCAAATTGATTGTAAATTAGATGGTCATACTTTAACCGCTACCGAAAAGGTTAGTTTTTTTAACTATACCGATAACGTGTTTAGCGAGTTAAAGTTTAATTTGTTTGGCAACGCTTTTCGTGACGAAGCAAAATATCGCCCGATAAGTGCACAATACGAATATAAAGCATATTTTAATGGAAGAAGTCACGGCGATATGCAAATTAATAAAGTGTATAGCCAGTCTGATTTAGAGTATAGTGTAGGCGGAGAAGACTATAATATTTTAACCGTAAAGTTAGATAAAGAAGTTTTTCCTAACGAACGCGCCGAAATAACGATAGAATACACGCTTAATTTAGCCAACGTTATATCCAGAACGGGCGTTAATAAGAAAACGGTAAATTTAGGTAATTTTTATCCTATTTTATGTGGAATAACTAACGGCGCGTTTTACGAGTGCGTTTATTATTCTAGTGGAGACCCCTTTTATAGCGACGTTGCAGATTATACCGTAAAACTAGAATACAACAAAGATTACGTTGTAGCGTCTAGTGGAAAGGCGGTTAGCCATACCGAAAAAGAAAGTTCTTTTATAACCGAATACCAAATGCAAAACGCGCGTTCGTTTGCTATGGTGCTTTCTAAAGACTTTCAGTCGGTAAAAGAAAACGTTAACGGCGTAGAAGTAAACTACTATTATTATGAAGACGAAACACCTGATAAATCGCTTAAAATTGCAGTTGAATCGTTAAAGTGTTTTAGTGAAATGTTCGGAACTTATCCGTATTCTACGTATTCGGTAGTTCAAACGGCGTTTATTCAAGGCGGTATGGAATACTCGGGGCTTACTTTTATAAGCGATGAAGAAAAGGGTAGTTCTTATCTAGAAGTTATCGTACACGAAACTGCGCATCAATGGTGGCAGACGGCGGTAGGTAATAACGAAATAGAATACGGCTTTTTAGACGAAGGCCTTTGCGAGTATTCGGTAATAGCGTTTTACGAAAGCCACCCTGATTACGGTATGGATAGGGTGAGTATGGTAGAGCAAGCGGTAAAATCTATAAAGGCGTATTGCACCGTTTACGATAAACTCTTTAAGGAAGTGAATACTTCTATGGTAAGAAGCCTTAAAGATTTTACAAGCGAATACGAATACGTAAACGTTGCTTATTTAATGCCGTGCGTAATGTATGACGGGTTAAGAAAAACGGTGGGCGAAGAAAAGTTTTTTGATGGTTTAAGAAAATATTATAAAGATTACAAATTTAAGAACGCCACTCCAGACGACTTAATTGCGTCGTTTATAAAGGTGGGCGCAGATGCGGAAGGTTATCTAAACAGTTTCTTTTACGGCAAAGCAATAATATAAAAAGTAGGGGCGTTATATTTAGCGCCCCTTTTCTTAATAAAAATACAATTATCTAGCGAAAAAAATATAAGAATAATTGACAAAAGGTTTAAATAATGATAAACTTAATTAAAATCTAAAAGTATTTAAATTTTGAGGGACGTAATGAAAAACCTTATTAAAACTCTTTCCGTAATGCTTTTATTAGTGGCTATGTGCTTTTCGCTTGTAGCGTGCGGTGGCGATGGAACGGAAACAACCAAATCAGGTCTTACCTTAAAGAAGTTTAAAGGTGACGACTTTTATACAGTAGTTGACTACGTTGCAGAAGACGGTGTTGAAACTTTAAATCTTGGTGATTATAATGCAAACGGCGTTGTAATCGGCAGAATTAAAGCAGGCGCATTCGACGGTAACCAATCTATTAAAGAACTTATTATTCCCACAACCGTAACCGAAATGGATAACGGCGCACTTAAGGGAATGAAAGGTTTAACCAAGTTAACCATACCTTTCGTTGGTGCAAACAAAGTAGCAGATGCATATTATAACCAAACTCCCGCATCTACTGACAAAGCAGTTGACGGCGAAAGAAACTTTGCTTACATTTTCGGTAGTGATGAATTTGAAGGTGGTGCAGTTGTTGCTTGTAACTATGGTTCATCTAGTGACGTATCATATTATATTCCTGCAACTCTTCGTCAAGTAACCGTTAAAGCAGACGGCGAATATCAAATTCCTATGTATGCGTTCAACGGTTTAACCCAAATTACCAAAATCGTATTAGAAGGTAACATCACCGCAATCGGCGAATACGCGTTTGAAGGTTTTGCAACCTTAAAGTCAATCAATATTCCCGCTAGTGTAAAGAACATTTACAAAAATGCTTTTGATGGTTGTGGTAAATTAGATGAAAACGGTTTAGTATTTGAAACTGGTTGTGCATTTGATTATATCGGCGAAAAAGCATTTATCAATACCGCTCTTACTTCAATCAACTTAAACGTAAAAGTAATCGGCGATAGTGCATTTGCTAAATTAGCACTTACCGACGTAACTATTAGTGGAGCAACTGAAATCGGTGCATACGCTTTCTATAGTTGTGAAGATTTAGTAAACGTTTCTATTAACGATGGTGCAGTAATTGCCCCCACCGCTTTCTTAGGAACAAACATCTAATAAATAAAAAATTATTAGCCGACGTAAACGCGTCGGCTTTTATATTGCCAAAAATATTTTTGTGAAATAGCGAAAAACGTTTGACAAATATGGCAAAATTTTGTATTATAAATAGGCTTAAAGAAGAAGTTACCCTTCTCGCCGGCGATTAAGTCTGCTCGGCTCAATACTCTGATTAACGGATATAAGTCTGTTTAACGTGCGTATTTTCGGGTCGTCTTCTTGGGCGATCCGTTTTTTTCGGAAATTTTTTATAGAGGTACAAAACTATTAAAAAGGCACATCAAATTAACGAAGAAATTCGTGATAAGGAAGTTCGTCTTATAGGCGAATCAGGGGAACAATTAGGAATCGTTTCAGCACGCCAAGCGCAAGAAATTGCTGATGATGCGGGTTTAGATTTAGTTAAGATTTCGCCTAACGCAACTCCGCCCGTATGTAAAGTAATGAACTACGGCAAGTATCTTTTTGAACTTCAAAAGAAAGCAAAAGAAGCAAAAAAGAACCAAAAGGTTGTAGAAATTAAGGAAGTTCAACTTTCAGTTACTATAGACGTGGGTGACCTTAACGTAAAGGCAAAGAACGCAAACAAGTTCTTAACGGCTGGCAACAAAGTTAAAGTTACGCTTAAAATGCGTGGCAGACAAATGGCGCACCAAGAATTAGGCGTGGACGTTATGAACAGATTCTTTGAACTTTTAAAGGACGTAGCGGTAATGGAAAAGAAGCCACTTACCGAAGGCAGAAACATTTGGATGATGCTTGCACCCCTTAAAGCGTAAAAAATAAAAAAATATATATAAAACTTACGGAGGTAAACTTTTATGCCTAAAATGAAAACCAAAAGTGCAGCTAAAAAGAGATTTAGAACTACTGCAACCGGCAAGATTAAACGTTCTTGTTCAGGTAAAAACCACATTCTTACTAAAAAAGCAAGAAAGAGAAAAAATAACTTAGCAGACGGCGCATACGTTGATGCTACTCAAGCAAAGACTATGAAAACGCTCATCTACAATAAGTAAAAAGGAGAATTATTATGCGTATTAAAAGAGCAGTTAACGCCGTTAAAAAAAGAAGAAAGATTTTAAAACTTGCAAAGGGCTACTGGGGTGGCAGAAGCAAGAGATATAGAGTTGCTAGAGAAGCCGTAATGAAGGCTCAAATGTATGCTTATATCGGTAGAAAACAAAAGAAGAGAGATTTCCGTTCTTTATGGATTACCCGTATTAATGCAGCATGCCGTATGAACGCTATTTCTTACAGCAAATTTATGTTCGGCTTAAAGAAAGCAGGTATCGACCTTAACCGTAAGGTATTAGCAGAAATCGCTGTATCAGATGCTAAGGGCTTTGCAGCACTTACTGAAAAAGCAAAAACAGCTTTAAGCAAATAATAAACGTAAGCCTACCTACAAGTAGGCTTTCTTTTAATGAAAATGATAACTTCAAGAACCAACCAAACGGTAAAATTTATCCGTTCTCTTAAAGACAAAAAGAATAGAGATGAAGCGGGACTTTATATCGTAGAAGGCGCAAAAATGGTTAAAGAAGCGCTTAACTTTAACGTAGGCGTGCAAACGGTTATTCTAACACCTAAAACGGCTGATATTTTTGCCGATTTAGCGTGCGAAACGTTTGTCGTTAGTGAAGACGTATTTAAAAGTATGTCTGATGAAGTTACGCCACAAGGCGTTATGGCGCTTGTTAAAAAACCTATTTTAGATATTGTTTCGCCTAAAAACACGTGTATGTTTTTAGATGGTGTTAAAGACCCGTCTAACGTAGGTGCGATTATTAGAACGGCTTGCGCGTGTGGAATAGAAGAAATTTATCTAGCAGACGGTGCGGATGCTTATGCTCCCAAGTCTGTTAGGGCGTCTATGAGCGGGATTTTTGGTGTTAAAGTTTTCAGTGGAACGAGAGAAGAATTATTAAACGTAATAGATTGTCCTCTCGTTATTGCCGATATGAAAGGCGAAAACGTTTTTACTACTAATTTAAGTGGAAAAATCTGCATAGTAGTGGGAAGTGAAGCGCACGGAGTATCGCAAGAAATAAAAGATAAAGCGCAATACGTAGTAAGTATTCCTATGACGGATAGGATAGAAAGTTTAAATGCCGCAGTATCTGCTGGTATAATAATGTATTGCTTAAATAAACCTAAAATATAAGGAGACGAATATGTCAGGACATAGCCATGCAGCCAATATCGCTGCAAAAAAAGCAAAAACGGACGCTATTAAAGGTAGAATATTTACTAAAGTAGGTAGGGAAATCGCAGTTGCAGCAAAAAACAACCCAGACCCCGATACAAATAGTAAACTTGCCGATGCTATTGCAAAAGCAAAAGCAGTAAATATGCCTAACGATAACATTAAACGTTGTATCGCAAAGGCATCAGGCGAACTTTCAGGTGCAAACTATGAAGAATTAACTTACGAAGGATACGGCCCTGCAGGTAGCGCACTTATCATTAAAACTCTTACCGATAACAAAAACCGTACCGTTGACTATATCCGTACTGCAATCAGAAAGCACGGTGGTTCACTCGGCAACAGCGGTTGCGTATCGTTCACCTTCCAAACGATGGGTATTATCATTATTGAAAGAACACCCAACCTTTCTGAAGACGAAGTTATGGAATACGCTTTAGAAGCAGGTGCAGACGACGTTATTACTGAAAACGATGCGTTTGAAATTCACACCCAAGTTTCAGCATTCTCTAGCGTAAGAAAATATCTTGAAAGTAAAAATCTTACCTTCTTCCAAGCAGAAATTCAAATGGTTCCACAAAACGTTATCACACTTTCAGGTGACGACCTTGCTAAATTTAAGCGTTTAGTAGATGCATTAGAAGAATTAGATGACGTTTCTAACGTATATCACAACGTAGATATTCCTGAAGAAGACGAAGAATAATTAAATTTTTGGTATAAAAATACCTTACTTGCCGATACTTATATTATCGATAGTAAGGTATTTTCTGTTAAATAGGATTACCAAAAATTGCTGTCGTTTTAATAATTCCGATATAAAGCGGCAGTAATTTTACCCCGTTTTATAGCGGGGTAAAGGCTACCTATTAGGTGGCCTTTAAATTTTATTTGCTATTTTTTAGTATTTTAAGGTTTTTTCAATAAAAATTGTGATACAATATAATAGCAAGAAAATGGAGGTTATATGAAAAAGATTATTCGCTTTATAGCAATAACCATATTATTATTAACGTTAAGCATAAGCGCAGTTGGTTGTGATATGCTTGCAAACGGTGGAGTTTTTATTCCCGATAATAATGCTCAAGTTACTCCCGATAATCCTGATGAAGGTGGTGGCGAACCTATTTACACGCCCGAAGATAAACCGACTTTTGACAACGTAGTAATTGCTAGGGGCAATCTTGAAGAGATGACAGTTGTAGATGCCGTTAAAGTTGTTGATAGAACTTCGGTTGCGCTTATTACCGAACAAGGCACAGGTTCTGGTGTAATATTGGATATAACAAATGGAAACGATGCAAATTATATTTACATTTTAACCTGTTTCCACTTAATATCAGATGGTGGTAAGGTATTCGTTTACATCCCAGATGAAGAATGTTCTTACTCTAACGATGATTTTATTTTTACCGGCACGATTGGTAATCTTATTTATAACGACGTAGCGGTAACGCTAGTTGGTGGTGACCAAGATTCGGATTTAGCACTATTAAAGATAGATATGACTAAACCTGCCGCATCTGGAAAAGTTTTATCACAAGATAGAATAGTTAAGGCTAAAGGCCCATCTGCTACCTATCAAAGCCAAAAGGGTGAAACTGTATTTGCTATTGGTAATCCATCAGGCTCTCTCCCCGGAACTGTTTCAAGTGGCGAAATAAGTTATCTTGAAAGAAAGAACGAATATATAAACGGCGCCGGCACTATGGACTTAATGCAAATACGCGTTCCTACCAACCACGGAAGTAGTGGTGGCGGACTTTATAACTTATACGGCGAACTTATCGGTATAACCAACGCAGGTAACGATTCATACACAGCACTTAACTTTGCAATACCTTATGAACTTTCAAACGGCAACGGAT
>JAZRHN010000030.1:0-12373 GCA_045644785.1 Christensenellaceae bacterium | reverse complement strand
TACCACTCTCCCATCTGCTTATGTTTTGATGAGAGGTTTCTATTTTTCTTGCAACCTTTGATTGGCTTAACCCTAATTTTTCCCTTTGCTCTCTTAATGAGTCGCCATAATTTAACATTTCTTTATTCTTCATATTTATATGATAGCACAATTTTGTGCAAAATACTTGACTTGCACATTTTTGTGCAATATAATAAATATGCAGACTCCCATAGTTGCCACACAAATAAAAAGAATAACGACTTTTTAGGCGTTATTCTTTTTATTTTACTTATTAATTTTTTTAGAAATCTTCTTCGTCGTCTACTTCTTCTTCGTCTTCCTCTTCGTCGTCTGCTAAAAAGTCTGCTTCATCTATTGCGGGAATTACAAAGTCATCGTCATTATCAATAGGTTCTTCAACTAAATCGTCTTCTAAATCATCTTCTTCGTCGTCAAAGAACTCTCCGCCTTCTTCTTCAGCCAAGCGGTTAAGTGACATCATTTCTTCGTCATCTTCCTCTTCATCATCGATAGTGTCGTCTAAATATTCTTTCCAACTATCGTCGTCCTCTTCAGCACTACGCGCTTCTTCACGTTCCATTTCCTTTAAGCACGCATTACACATACTTTGACCTGGACCAATATGGTTTTGATGACATCTAGGACATAAATCTAACGCTTCAATATCATCTTCTTCATCATCAATAGCAAAAACTAATTGCGGGCCTTTTTTAAGTTCGGCTTTACAAACGTCACAATACTCTTCGGTATCTAACATGTAGTTTAAATCACATCTGGGGCATTTTACGTATCTCGGCATACTTTTTCTCCGTACATACTATAATATTTTCTTATGCGAAAAATGGTTACTCGCACTTGCTTGTATATTATATATACACTTTATTAAATTGTAAACTATTTTTTTATAAATTTTTAAATTTTTTGCCGTTATTTTGTTCTTTTTTTCACAAAAACCCCTTTTTATGTGCTATAAAAACTAAAAGAGCACACCCTTAAGTGTGCTCCTTTAGCTGTTTTAATTTTTATTTTCGTTTTTTTAGCACCGAAAATGCCAATACTAAACTTATCAGAACAAGCATTGCGCTTATTGTTGTAAAAATTACATTTATCATATCCCTTTCCTTTACGCGCAACGTTTGATTTTTAAGCCAAACGACAACTACTCGTTTTCTTCCCCTCCGAATTGTGCTTCACAATTAGGGCAAACCCACGTCCCTTCAGGAATAGGCTCGCCACAGATGACACATACGTTACCTTTTATATCTTTTTCTACCATTTTTCTGCCTTTTTTATTCTAGTGTACATAATTATACATCACTTTATGGTGTATGTCAAATCATTTAATGATGTATTTTATATCATTTAGTAGTATATAATGAGAGGGAATTAAAATGAATATTAAAGTAGAAGTGGGTAAAAGGTTAAAAGAAGCAAGGCGAATTGCCGGTTTAACACAAAAAGAAGTTGCTGGAAAACTTCTTATGACGCAACAACAATACAGTCGTTTTGAAAACGGAGTTTTTGAACTTAATTATGAACAAATAATATTTTTGTGTAATCTTTACGACGTTTCCGCCGATTTTTTATTAGGCCTAAGTGGGTTTTAACTCAAGAAAGAAAAAATAAAAAGCACGCTACCAAATTAGGTTTCGTGCTTTTATTATTTTAAATGTTTTTTCGTTTACCTATTAACGCTAGGCTATTTTGATAAGTAATATCGTTTAGCGTTTATTAAAGGTGCGTTATTGTTGGCGATATCTATTTTTGCCCAACCTTCCGCATTGCCTTTATAATAAACTTTTTCTATTTTAGTGCAAGCGCCAAACGCGTTTTCGGCTATTGCCACTACACTGCTTGGTATTACCACGTTTTCAAGTGCCGTGCAATCGTTAAAGGCTTGTGACTTAATATACTTACAATTACTATCGACTTCTGCAATAGTAATGCTCGTATCCGAAACGCCTACTAATAATAAGTATTCGTTCTTTTCGCTACCTAAATAGATTAGCCCGTCCTTTTCGGTTTGTTTAACGTATTCTACGTTGCCAAACGCATTATTGCCGACATTAATTACGCTTTCAGGAACTTCTACGTTTTCTAAAAGAACGCAATCTGCAAACGCATAAGAACCTATCGTTGTCACGCCGTCGGGAATTTCTACGCTATCGAGTGAGATACAACCGTAGAACGTGCCTGCATTTATAACCTTAACCGTGCTAGGAATTTCAACGCTTTCTAACGCGATACAATTATAGAACGCACCTGCACCAATCGTTTTAACACTTTCGGGAATTTCTACGCTTTCTAATTGGCTACATTGTGCAAACGCGCCTGCGCCAATAGTTGCCACGCCGTTAGGTATTACGATATTAGTTAGCGCCGTGCAGTTATAGAACGCGATATATTCTATACTCTTAACGCTACTAGGTATCACAACGTTTTCTAATGCGATACAGTTATAGAACGCACCTACTCCGATTGTCGTCACACCTTCAGGGATTGTTACGCTTGTTAACTTTGTGCAATCCTTAAACGCTTCTAAGCCGATAAACTTACAGTTGCTATCGATTTCCGCCGTCGTTATATTCTTATCTGAAACGCCTACTAAATATAGATATTTATTAGTTTCGTTTCCTAAATATTTTAAGCCACCCTTTACGTTGTATTGTAATGATGCACAGTTATAGAAAGTTGAATATCCGATTTCTTCTACGCCACCAGATATCAATACCATTTCTAATATAGAACAACCTGCAAACGCACCTGCTACAATTTCTTCTACGCTTTCGGGGATAACTATGCTCTTTAATGATTTACAATTATAGAACGCATACCAACCGATACTCTTTACGTTGCCACCTAACTCTACGCTTGATAAACTTCTACAACCCGAGAACGCGTTATTGCCAATATTAATTACGCTATCAGAAATTATCACGCTCTTTAACGCCGTGCAATTCTTAAATGCGAAACTACCGATGTTCTTTACGCCGTATGGAATTTCAACCATTAAAAGCGACGTGCAATCTCTAAACGCATCAGGGCCGATAAACTTACAATTCTTGTCAATGTTTACGGTAAGTATATCCGTTTTGCAAGCACCTATTAAGTATAAATACTTGTTGGTGTCGTTTCCTAAATATTTTAGTCCGTCTTTTTCGTTATATTTAATTGAAGTGCAACTATAGAACGCACAATCTTCAATTTCCTTTACACTGTTAGGTATGGTTATACTTTCAAGTGACGAGCAACCAAAGAACGCCCATTCGCCGATAAATTCAACGCCGTCTTCTATAGTCACCTTTTCTAAAGCAGAACATTCGTAGAATGCATACCAACCTATGCTCTTAACGCTACTAGGTATGGTTATTCTTTCTAAAGAAATACATCCGTAGAAAGCAAATCTACCTATATCCCTCACACTGTCGGGAATTACTATGCTACTAAGTTTAGTGCAACCAAAGAACGCATACCAACCGATTGCCGTTACAGGCTTGCCGTTATAAGTTTCAGGAATAATTACTTGAGTTTCGGTGCAATCACCCATACCGTTTACAACGTAAGAATTTCCGTCTTCACTTAATACAAACGATAAATTGTTAAATGTGGCATTAGCCCAAATCTTTATAGTTCCGTCTTGGTTGTAGCCCCAATATCTACCGTTATCGTTAGGTACGTCTTGTGCACTTGCTACGTAATAGTAAACCGTTGCTTCACCTAATTGTGCGTTTTCAGAAGCAATAGTGATTTGTGCCCACTCGCTTGCCGTTCCACTATAGTATACGCGGTCTAATGCAAAACACTCGTAGAAAGCGTAATGCCCAATGCTGGTAATACTGTTAGGAATAACTATGCTTTCTAATTGATTACAACAAGCAAACGCAAAATCAGAAATAGTAGTTATACTATTAGGAATTGCTATGCTTTGGAGTGAAGAACACATAGCAAACGCAGACTGACCAATAGTTGTCACGCTGTCGGGTATTTCCACGCTTATTATATTTTCGTAATTATAGAAGGCTTCTTTTGCAATAGCCGTTACGGGCTTACCTTTAAACGTTTTAGGAATAATAATCTTATTATCTAGGTTATGAACTATTCCGGTAACAACGTAAGAGTTTCCGTCTTCACTTAATTCAAACGCCAACTTACCAAGTCCACACACTAAACAAATATCATTTTGATATCTATGTCCTAAAGGTTCTACAATATTGTCTTTATAAGAATATCCGCACTTACAAGTATGCGTTGTATAACCTTGCTCGGTACAAGTCACTTTAGTGTCTATACTAGTATACTTATGTTTATGTTCTACGACTATGGGGTTTCTGTTTTCGTCATAACTCCAACGCTTTACGCCGTCATTAGGAACGTCTTCAGCATTTTCGTGGTAATAATATAGGGGCGTTGACGTTAACGCTTCGTTTGACCAAGTTTTATTAATAGCGTTCCACTCTTCGGGCGTGCCTACGTAATATATTGCTTCTAACACGCTACAGCCGTTAAATGCTAAATAGTTAATAGTTTTTACGCCGTTACCCATTACTACGTATTGCGCCTTTTTACAAGAAGCGAAAACGTGTGCACCTAAAGTTATAACACTATTAGGAATTACGATTTTTTCTAAATTTTCGCACCAATAGAAGGCTGTATTGCCAATATAGGTGACCGTTTCAGGAATTTCAATATTTGTTAATCCAGCGCACACTTGGAAGGTTGAATTTTCAATGCGTTCCACGCCATACGGAATATTAATTTCCGTTATGTTCCCACAACCGGCAAACGCGCTTGCGCCAATAACTTTTACACTATCAGCGATTTTTACCTTTGTTAAGGTTTTATTGTCAATAAACGCGCTTTCTGCTATTGCCGTTACAGGTTTACCATTATACGTTTCGGGAATAATTATTTCCGTTTCGGTGCAATCGCCCATACCCGTTACGATATAACTATTTTCATCTTCGCTTAACGCGAAACCTAAATTACTTAAACCACAATTAGCACAAATACTCTTGCTAAAATTATGCCCTAATGCATCTTCGTAATTATCTACGTAAGTTTCTTCACACCAACAGGTATAAGTGGTGTAACCTTGTTCTGTACAAGTAGGTGCTGTTATCACTACCGTAAATTTGTGTTGGTGTGTAACAACTACGGGGTTTCCGTTTTCGTCATAACTCCAACGTTTTACGCCGTCGTTAGGAATAGCGTCGGTATTTTCAGTATAGTAGTATACGGGGGTTGTAGTTAAAACGTCGTTTGAATACGTTTTGTTAATAGCGTTCCACTCTTCGGGCGTGCCTACGTAGTAGAAAGCAATTAAAACGTCGCATTGTGCAAACGCTAAATAGTTAATGGTTTTCACACCATTACCCATTATTACGTATTGTAATTCAGGGCACTTTGCAAATGCGTGATGACCTATTGTAGCCACACTGTTAGAAATAACTATTGTTTCTAATGCTAAATCCCAATAGAACGCCGTGTCTCCGATGTGGGTAACTGATTCGGGAATTTCTACGTGTTTAAGAGATATACACGACGAAATTGCACCACCTTCAATACGTTCTACGCCGTATGGAATAATAATTTCAACTAAATTCTCACAGCCGGCAAACGCGCTTGCGTTAATAACTTTTACGCTACTAGCAATTTCTACTTTTGATAACGTTTTGTTGCTAGCAAAAGCACTTTCGGCTATTGCCGTTACAGGTTTACCATTATACGTTTCGGGAATAATTATTTCCGTTTCGATGCATTCGCCCATACCCGTTACGATATAACTATTTTCATCTTCGCTTAAAGTAAATGCTAAATTGCTAAAACCACACTTACTACAAATGCTCTTGTTAAAATTATGACCTAATGCGTCTACGTAATCGCTAACGTAACTATCACCGCAAGCACAGGTGTAAGTTGAATAACCTTGCTCGGTGCAAGTAGGTGCGGTTACTTCTTTGTTATAAGTATGACCTATCGGTTCGCCCACTTCAAAGGTTTGGCTACCAAAACATTCGCAGGAACAAGAATAATAGTAGGTTTTACCACTAGTGCAAGTTGCTTCGCTTGCAAGATAAATATCACTTTCTACCATTTTATCGAAAACGTGTTGGTGTTCGCCTAAATCATCAATCATTCCGATGATAAATTGTTGAATTTTAACCGCATCACGCGAGTTTACCTTTCCATCACCATTAACGTCGGCAAAAAGTTTTTGTTTTTCAGAGAGTTCGGTTAGACCTATAACAAACTGTTTGATAAGCACCGCGTCACGCGAGTTTACCTTTCCGTCTAAATTAGCGTCCCCCATAGCATATTCCACGGGTGCGATTGGGTCTTGCGCATACGCAACCGCCGTAACGCCGACGTTTACGCTAATTATCGATATTAAACTCAACAAAAAGATTAATACGCTTCTTTTTTTCATTTCGTGCTCCCTTAAAACCTATCCTTATCTAGCCCGTGATTATACTTTGCAAATAAAAATTAAAACATTTTAATATATGTAATATATTACTTTCTATTTTAGCAAACAAAAGGTGCTTTTGTCAACCCCCATATTGTTTAATAAAAGGCTTTATGTGTAACGAATACGTCTTTTATTTAACTTTTACCTATTTTGAACACAAAAAAACTCCTTAAACTAAGGAGTTTTATCTTTGCGACTTATTTTAAGTATAACTTTTTTGGTTTTTCTAATCTCTCTCTAACATCATTCTATCTGCAACAAGAGCAATAAACTCACCGTTAGTCGGCTTTTCCTGACCAACGTAAGCGCGAACGCCTAAAATATTATTTATGGCTTCTATTCTTCCCCTATTCCAAGCAACTTCTATAGCGTGACGAATAGCGCGTTCTACTTTACTAGGAGAGGTGCTATACTTCTCGCCGATAGACGGATAAAGTTTCTTGGTTATGTTATTGATAACTTCGGGAGAGTTTACCGCCATAACGACACCTTCTCTTAAAAAGCCGTAGCCTTTAATGTGTGGCGGAATACCCACGTTAATAAAAATCTTGCTAATCTTTTCTTCAAGCGTTGGCTTATGTAATCCATCGGCGTTTTTCTTTGCTTTGTTTTCAATAAGCCCCTTTACTCTTTCGCGTAAAACTTCTCCGTTAAACGGTTTTACTAAAAAGTAATCTGCACCCACTTCAGTTGCCTTTGCAACAGCATCTTCACTACTTAACGCAGTTAACACCATAATCTTCGTTGGCATTTCCATCTCCTTTATCTTGGATATTACTTGCAAACCATCGTAGCCCGAAAGAACTAAACCTGTTATCACAAGGTCGGGTTTGGTTTCGGCAATTAAACCTATGGCACTTATTCCGTCCGTTGAACTGCCTACTATTTCTATTTCTTCATCAGTAGAAAAGCATTCGGTAATTTTTAGGTTTTCTTCTTTTGTATCCTGTAATAAGAAAACTCGTTTTTTTGCCATAATATTCTCCTGATATTTTGTTCTTACACTATTCTACAACAAAACACAAAATATTCCAAGAGATTTTAGTAAATTTTTGCAATTTTTGTCGAAAGCACAAAAAAAGTTTAAAAATCGTCAGTATTTTACTAATGATATTTATATTTTAAATTTGGCTAAAAACGGCGGTTTTTCGGGGGTTTTTTAAGGTTTTTAAAAATGCAATAATCATTAGTATTTTTCTAGCGATTATCTCGTTTTTTATGCAATATTGCTAAAAATCGCAATAATCATCAGTATTTTCCTAGCGATTTGCAAAAAATAAAGAACGGCTAAAAACGCTCCTTTTTTCTTTAATATTTTTTCAAAAAAATTTTTTAAAAAATATTAAAGGGCAGTAAAAACTGCCCTTTTTTAACTTTTAATTTTGCTATTTTTTCTTTCAATTATGCTAAAGGAATTAACTTTGATGCTTCTTGATAGTAGTAATTGTATTGGTCGGGGATAAACGTTCTTACTGCAATATAGGTTGCACCGTTATCACCTAAATCAAAAAGTTTTTGTCTTAATTCGTTTGCCTTTTTAAGATTTTCAATGTTAGTTGTATTGAGTTTATATTCTTCTTTTTGGTTAGAATTTAAGTTTGCGAAGTTTGCTTTTAACTTGTTGTATGCATTTGCAAGTTCTACTGCGGTTTCTGCATTTTCAAGTTTTGCAATTTCTTCATCAGTAATATATTCTTTTAATGCGGGATTTTCAGCAATCATTTCATCGTAAACCTTTCTTGCGTTTACAACGTTTTCGTCTACTAATTCACCTTCGCCTTCTAAAGTAAGGGTTGCGCCGATTTGTGAAATTGCATACTTAATTTCGTTAGCAATATCTACGTTGAGCATAGTTCCTAAAACTTTAGCACCATCTAAATAATAGGTGTCGATTTCGCCGTCTTCATCAGCATCTTCTTCTACTACTTCAGAATTAATATCTACGTAGTTGATATATGAACTACCTACCATAGATGAATCGATGTAGAATAAATATTCGGTTTCGTTTACGTTAAGGATAACGGGTGTATAGTAAGCGGTATCTACAACGCTGTCAGAAACAGTTTGCTTTTTAGTAGAAGCATCTACAAGTGAAATTCTTGAAATCTTTTGGTCAACGTCAAAGTAATATAAGTATTCGCCATTGATGAAAAGGGGAACTGAAATATCGTCTGAATAAGCAACTTTTTGTCTAATTTCCTTTTCGTTTTCTACTAAAGTAGATTTATATAAAACTAATTCGTTAGTGTCGATAAAGTAAACTTCATCAAGTGAAATTACAAGCGCGTTATCGTTAAGGTTTGCAGCGTTCTTAATTTCGGTAGTGGTTTCACCATCGTAAGCATAAGTGGTTGCCTTTGCGTAAATATCGGTTGCGGTATAGAAAACGTAGCCACCCTTGTTATATAATAAATCATACGTAAGTGACTTTTCGCTACCGTTAGCAATTACTTCTACGCCACCTGCTACAGTGTATAATGAAAGAACGTTGTATTTAGCGGTTGTTCTGCCATAGTTAGCGTTTTCTGCTTGTTCTTCACTATATGGGTCGGTGTAAACGGTTTCAGTGAAATATACACCGTCATCAGTAAACATAATATCGCTAGCGTTTAATGATAAATATTCGCCCTTGTCATTAGCAACGTCAACAGTCGCATCGTTTTTAGCAATAACGGTAGAAGACTTATCAGCAGTGTTATAGCAAATAAGTTCTGCATCTGATTCGTTAAAGTAAACGATATAAACAACGCCGTTTGCTACGAAGAAATCGTATTTATAAGTGAGCGCGGGAACGGTAACGTATTCTTCGGTTGTCTTTCCATCAAGAGAAGACTTCATAAACGTCATCGTATTGAAAGCAACGTTGCCATCGATACCCTTATCGTCACAAGCAGTTCCGTAGTAAACGTAACCGTCTTTAATGAAAAGACCAGAGTTGTAGTCTTTAGCAACGAAAAGTTTGGGAACGATAACTTCTTGCTTTAAGTTATCAGTGCCAACGGTTGACTTGTCAACAGCCATAAGTGAGCCTTTAACAGGTGCGCCAAAGGTGTTATCTGAAGAATAGTCTGCTACGCCGTTAATAAAGTAAAGGTAGTTGTCGGTTTCCGCAATAAAGCCGTTAAGGCTAATTACGTTACCGCCGTTTGTTAGCGTAGGTTTAACCCAGTTGCTGCTAGAACCACAAGCGGTAAGCCCGATTGCGCATAATGCAGTAATGCAGGTTAAAATTGCAATTAAAAGTTTTTTCATAAAATCTCCGTTATTCTCGGTAAAGAAATAAACACTTACCGAATATAATAATACAGTATAATCTATTATACCCCAAAATTACGCGTTTTGCAATATTTTTTCAGTCTTTTTTGTAATTGTTTTTAAAAAGAAAAAGGAGTTTTTTTATGGATAAATTCGGTATTTTCAATCTTTTAAGCACGGCACTCGGTTCTTTTAATAAAAAAGAAGAAAATGCCGAGCAAAATTTACCCGCGGTTTTAAATGCGGAAGCGCCAACTAGTTCTCCACTTCCACCTAAAACGCCACTCCAAGCCCAAATGATAAGCACGATAAAACAACACGAAGATTTCGTTAAGCGCGTTTATCAAAAACAATTAAATAATAAATAACGCTTTAAAAAAATTAACGCCACGAAATTTCGTGGCGTTTTTGTTTTTTACTTTTTTACTATTGTTCCTTAACTATATCTTCTCTAATTCCGTAATAGATTACAATAAAACAAGCATCTAATAACGGGGTTAAGAATAAATACCAAACGGCGCTTACATAAATTGCCGAAGCAATTATTGCAAAAATTACTGCGATTGCCATTAAACCTACGGCGATAGTGATAAGCGATTTAATTGCATTTTCAAAACGCTTTACGTTATAAACGATTTCCATAATGGTTAAAACACCTATCGCAACAAAAATAAGGTAATACATTATCGTTATTATATAATAAATAGAGAACGCACCTGAAACAAACTTAAACGTTTCTAAAATAGTGAACGGCAAATACACGCAGTTTAAAAGTTTTGCCGATGCTAAAATTAAAAATAAAATCAAGCCGTATCTCTTTAACGATTTGCTTGCGCCACCTGCTGAACTTATAAACACTACCACAATAAGCGCAAGGTTAATAAGCCCTGCAAAGAAATCAGAAACGGTAAACATTCTAATAAGCCCTGCAACGTAACTTACAAGCGATAACGATAAGAAAATCAATAATGCAACGGGTAAAAACGCCCTTAGTCTACTAAATATCTTGTCAAAAAATTCCATAACGCTCTCCTTTTTTCGATTTTCTATATATTTATTATATTCCTATTAGATAAAATTGTCAACAACCAATATTCTTGCCATAAAATTTTAGCCGTTTGTGTTGATTTGCGTTTTTTAGTATGATACAATTATACAAAAAAATTAGCGAGAATATATTATGTTAGATTTTATTTATTACGCACCCACTAAAGTATATTTTGGTAAAGACAAAGAAAAAGAAGTTGGGAAAATTATCAGCGAATACGGCTATAAAAAAATAATGATGCAATACGGAAAGTCTAGCATTAAAAGCACGGGGCTTTACGATACCGTTATGAATTCGTTAAAAGAAAACGGAATAGAAGTTGTAGAGTTTGGTGGAGTAGAACCCAATCCTAAACTAACCTTTGTAAGAGAAGCCATAAAGGTAGCAAAAAAGGAAAAAGTAGAAATGGTGCTTGCCGTAGGTGGTGGAAGCGTTATAGACTCATCTAAATACACGGCGCTCGGTGCTAAAACTGACGTGGACGTGTGGGATTTTTCTATGGGAAAAGCCACCCCAAAGGACGCACTCCCCGTTGGTTGTATTTTAACGCTATCTGCAGCAGGTAGCGAAATGAGTTCTTCTGCAGTTGTTACCAATTTAGAAGAAAACAGAAAAAAAGGTTGCAATACCCCCTTTAATAGATGTAAATTTGCTATTCTTAACCCTGAACTTACCTACACGGTAAGCAAATATCAAACGGCTTGTGGCGTGGTAGATATTATGGCGCACACTATGGAACGTTATTTTACCACCCCAGAACCCACTGATTTAACCGATAGAATAAGCGAAAGCATACTTAAAACTATGGTTTTAGCCGGCACGACTTTAATGAAAAACCCTAAAGACTATAACGCAAGGGCGAATATGATGTGGGCATCTAGTTTATCGCATAACGATTTAACCGGTTGTGGTAGAGAAAACTATTTAGCCGTTCATCAATTAGAACACGCAGTTTCAGGTGAGTTTGATGAAGTTGCACACGGCGCAGGGCTAGCAGTATTGTTCCCCGCATGGGCAAAGTGGGCGTATAAATACAATATTCCACGTTTTGCACAATTTGCAGAAAGGGTTTTCGATATAAAAGAAGAAACCCCTGAAAAAGCAGCAATTTTAGGTGTGGAAAAGTTAGCCGAATTTTTTGCTTCACTTGATATGCCTACACGCCTATCTGATTTTAATATACCGAGAGAAAGTATCAGCCGTTTAACCGAACTTTGCACCTACGGCGGAACGAGAACGGTAAAAAATTATATCCCTATGGGCAAAAAGGAAATAACGGAAATTTTTGAAAGTTGTTATTAATTAACCTATAAATAGAAAAGACTAACGAATATCGTTAGTCTTTTTTTATGAAAACAATTAGGAATATATTTTATTTTTACTTTTTAAACACTTTTTTATAACCTTTACCAAACTTAACGCATCTAGAAACTCTTGAAAGCGTTGCAGAAGAAATATCCGTTTTTTTGATAATTTCTTCATACGTTGCGCCTTGGTTTAAGAGTTTAGCCGCTTGTAAGCGTTGCGCCATAGAGTTGATTTCGTTATACGTGCATAAATCATCAAAAATATCCTTGCAATCTTCTACGTTATTAATA
>JAZRHN010000029.1:0-1537 GCA_045644785.1 Christensenellaceae bacterium | reverse complement strand
CCACCTAATTACTTAGGTTCTGCACGGAAAAGCCTTTTAGGGCTGTAAAGTTGCAAAGCAACTTAGAAATGTGCAGATGATTTCTAAATCGCCTTTGGTTAGGGATTAACAATCCCTTTATGTTTATAATACTAATATTGTTTATACGATTTGTCAATCGTTTTTCCGATATTTTTGGTGTTTTTATGACTTTTTTTGAACGATTACAAGATTTATTAGATTCTCGCAACCTTTCTCAGAAACAACTTGCTGAAAGTATAAATGTTAGGCAAAATACAATTTCCGATTGGAAAAATAAAGGTAATCTTCCGCAAGGTGAAACGGCCATAAAACTAGCACAATATTTCAATGTTTCCCTGGATTATCTGCTTACCGGTGAAGATAAAAACAACGAACTTTCCCCAGATGAAATAGAATTACTCAGTTTGTACAAGCCATTATCAAGATCCAATAAATTACTTCTAAAAGGGATTATTACGACAATGACAAACATTGCCTGTGAAATAAAACCTGATGAAGATGAAAACCTGATATTAATTACTGAAAAATAACCTCCTATACGATTTTACAAAATCATATAGGAAAATGAGCATTTTAATTAAGTTGAATTTACTTGAATCGTTACTTTAATTGCTTAAAGATAAATTAAAGTATATTTTCTTGTTTGAATTTCTCTACCAATTCACCGGTAGAACTACACATATTTCTTTCTCTGGCATTTTTTAATTTGTGAGTAATTGTCTGTTCTGAGAACAAATCTATTTCCTTTTGCAGTTTACCTTTTGCAAGCTCTGTTAATATAGCTTTTTCATCATCTGTAAGATTCAATACCGTAGGTTTATTAATCGCAAATACATAATTCATTTTAATCTGAAACATATATATATAAACAATATGAATCAGGAAAGCAACTATATTAAGCCTCTTAAAAGTAAATGAAATTACAACATTTGCAAGATATATCCATGGAGCAATTTTCTTTATTTTTGGATTAGCACCTATAGCTATCAGCATAAAAAATATTGTTGCATAGTTATAAAACATATTTACATAAACTAAAGAACATGAAAATATTAATAATCCATAAGCTAAACCTTTACGGCCAAACAGAAATATAAAAAGAGATATGATACCACATCCACCGGCACGTAAATACCAATGATATTCTATGCTACTAGTCTTATATTCATAAAAATGTAATGCAATTAAAAGAAGATGTAAAAGAAAAATCTTTAGTAGGTCTTTATCATTTTTCAGGAGTTTTATTTTTTGCTTAAATTTATTATATATCATTTGTTTAATGATTATTAATAATTAGTCCAATGAATGTTTTTTAAACTGTCATAGACATTATAAAACTTTTCATTATCAAAATAACAAATATAACTTCTATAATGAACATTTCCTTCTTTATCTTTTGTATAAGCATACAAAATCCCATCGTTGTCTAAAAGTATAATTAAACGCTCTATTTCGTTATGTATATTTAATAAATCAATAGAGTTTGCAAATTTTATATAATCTCTAGCATTGTTAA
>JAZRHN010000028.1:0-3426 GCA_045644785.1 Christensenellaceae bacterium | reverse complement strand
TGTTATTGATAAAATAAAAGAATTAGCAAATAAGTTTAATGCTGAAGTTTGTGCAACAAGAACGGTTGTCGATAAAGGAATAATGCCATATACTTCTCAAGTTGGTTTAACAGGAAGAATGGTTGCCCCAAAAGTTTACGTTGCTTTTGGTGTGTCTGGTGCTGTTCAGCATACATCGGCAATAGAAAAAAGTGGAACGATTATTTCGCTTAATAAGGATAAAACTGCGCGTATATTTGATTTTTCGGATTATGGCGTGGTATGTGATTTAGAAAAAATTTTTTAGGAGATAGAGATGTTAGTTAATTTACAACAAATTATGAAAGATGCTGAAGCAAAAGGCTATGCTGTACCCGCGTTTAACGTGTACAATATGGAAACCGTTATGGGTGTAATTAGTGCTGCTGAAGAATTAAAAGCACCTGTAATTATGCAATTCTATTCAAGACTTGCTACTACTGGTTTTGCTGATTATCTTGCACCCATTATTTTAAAGGCTGCAGAAAAGGCATCAGTTCCCGTTTGTATGCACTTAGACCACGGTGCAGGTTTAGTTCCTGCTGCTGCAGCGTTAAAAAATGGTGCAACTGGAATAATGGTTGACTATTCAAGCCTTCCTTTTGAAGAAAATATTGAAAAAACCGCTAAGGTTGTTGAAGTGTTAAAAGAAATTGGTGTTGGTGTAGAAGGTGAAATCGGACATATTGGTAAGGCTGCTGATGGTGTTCCTACCGACTATACTACTGTTGAAGAAGCTAGTAAGTTCGTTAGTGAAACCGGTGTTACTTGTCTTGCTATTGCAGTAGGAACGGCACATGGTAGATATAAACAAGCACCCGTATTACAAATTGAAAGAATTAAGCAAATTAAAGAAAAAGTTAATGCTTCTTTAGTATTACACGGTGGTAGTGGTGTTCCTGATGACCAAATTCAAGATGCTATTAAAGCAGGTATTAGAAAGATTAACTTTGGTACTGACTTATGCTATTCTTTCTTAGATAAAGTGTTTGAAGTAGATAGAAGCATCTATGCAATCGACTTATTTATGAGTGAACCTATTAAATCAGTTAAAGCGTTTGCTGAATCAAAGATTAAATTATTAGGTGCGGATAATAGAATATGAAAAAAATTATAGGACTTGGCGCGTGTGTATTAGACACGATTATTTCGTGTGATAAATACCCCGTTGAAGATACTAAACAAAAAGCCCAAAGTATATTTTTAGCTGGCGGTGGTCCCGTTGCTAATGCGCTTGTTATTGCTTCTAAATTAGGTGTGCCTTGTGCAATACTTAATGCTTTTGCTAATGATGAAGCAGGCAGATTTATGCTTAAAGACTTTAATAAATATGGTGTAAACACTGATAATGCAGTAACTGTTGACGGTGCACAATCGTTCACTTCATATATAGTTTTATCTGAAAAAAATAAAACGAGAACGTGCGTGTTCGATAGGGGAAGCGTAAAAGACGACCCAGAATTATTAGACTATAACTGCATTAAAGATTACGACGTATTACATTTAGATGGTAACTATATAAACTGTGCCATTAAAGCGGCTGAATTTGCTAAAGAAAATGGTGTTAAAGTTTGTTTAGATGCAGGTGGTTTATATGCTGGTATAGAAAATCTTTTACCACTTATTGATATACTTATTCCTTCTGCTGAATTTGCTATGGGTATTACTAAAACTAGTGATATTAAAGATGCGATGGTAATACTTAAAGAAATGTATAATCCTGAAATTTTAGTTGTAACCGATGGCGTAAACGGTGGATACTATATGACAGACAAAGGGCCTGTTCATTATGATAGTGTAAAGGTGAAAGCCGTTGATACTAACGGTGCAGGAGATACTTTTCACGGTGCATTTTTAGTTGCTTATGCTGATGAATTATCTGTTAAGGAATGTTGTGAATTTGCAAGCAAAGTTGCAGCACATAAATGTTCAAATAAGGGTGTAAGAACGTATCCGTTAAATAAAGAAATAATTTGCAAATTTTA
This sequence comes from Christensenellaceae bacterium, assembly GCA_045644785.1. Classification (GTDB taxonomy): domain Bacteria; phylum Bacillota; class Clostridia; order Christensenellales; family Borkfalkiaceae; genus UBA1259. The sequence goes on along the minus strand of JAZRHN010000028.1, from coordinate 1,423 downwards.
ATTAAAAATGGAATAGTATATGGTGGCGTAGCGATAGATGTTTATTGCTACGCCATAACTTTATTTGCTTTTTAAATGTTTAATTGTTTATAGATAATTTATAGCATAAAAAGTCAAGATTTCTTCTTTCGTATTTTTTATAATATTTTTGGAGGATGAGAAATGGATTGGTGTCTTAGAATGCAAAGAGCAATTGATTATATTGAAGAAAATATTACTGAAAAAATAGATTGTGAAGAAGTTGCTAAAAAGGCGTATTCTTCAACTTTTCATTTTCAAAGAGTTTTTGGTATTATGTGGGGTATAACGCTTGGAGACTATATTCGTAATAGAAAATTAACACTTGCAGGGAACGATTTATTGAACCCAAAAATGAAAGTAATAGATGTTGCTTTAAAATATGGCTATGAAACACCTGAGAGCTTTTCTCGTGCATTTCAAAAATTTCACGGTATAATGCCGTCGCAAGTAAGAAAAGGTTGTTTATTGAAATCTTTCTTTCGGCTTTCTACGAATATTGAATTAAAAGGAGCAAGTAAAATGAACTATAAAATTGAAGAAAAACCTGAAATGGTTTTGGTGGGCTATAAAAAAAGATTTGTTGGTGCGCCTTATGGTAAAGAACGTGTTGAACAAGAAAGAGCGTTTTTAACAACTACACGTGCAAAACAATGGTTACTTCTAGGTGCTTCTTGTAATTATTCAACCGATTATATGGTTATAACTAATATCAATGACGATGGTTATGATTTTTATGTTGCTTATGAATTAGATGATTGGACAATAAAAGAACTATATAATCAAAAAGTTACGGGTGTAGATTTTATGGATAAAATGGGCTTTGAAGTAATAATTGTTCCAAGACAAACATATGCCATATTTGAAACGGAAAAGAAAAAATGTCCTATTGCTGATTATACTGACATTAGGCGAAAAATTGTTACAGAGTGGTTACCGACAACAGATTATTTATTTGCTGATTCGCCTGAAATAGTTGCTATGCATTGGCGACCTAATGGCGTATGGGAGAAAGAACGATATATAGAAATTCGATTGCCTATTGAAAAACTTAAACAAAAATAAATCATATTTTTTTGCTTTTTAAGATAAGCAATAACGGATAGCAAAATATTGCTATCCGTTATTGCTATATAAAATCTTATTTTCTTAAATTTTTTGCCGAGTTCTTTAATTTTTCTTTTTTAGTTTTGAGGGTGTTTTTTGGTAGTATTTTGTGTATGCTCTTGAAAATGCGTGAACTGATGAATAATTTAATATTTCACTAACCCTTGTAACAGTTGTTCCTTCCTTAAGTAGGTTAGAAGCAAGTTCCATTTTTTTGCTAACGTAATAATTGTTTATTGACGTTCCCGTTAATTCAAAAAAGCATCTTGAAAGATAGGGAATTTTATAATAAAAAATC
>JAZRHN010000027.1:0-39842 GCA_045644785.1 Christensenellaceae bacterium | reverse complement strand
AATTAGTAAACTTTAATAGTAATTTATCAACAAAAAGTTACTAAAATGTTACTACAATTAAAAATATACTATATATTGTGGTTTACTTGCATATTTATTTACTATATATAGTATTCGTGCCTTTCCACCCCTGCCCACCATTATTTAAAAAACGCTTGTTTTTAGTCAAAAATGATTGAAAATGAGCGTTTTTTATTACTATGTTATACCCTATTTTACCCTACTATACACTATTTTGTTACTAAAAAATGTTACTAAATATTACCAAATAGAAAAGGACTGAAATTAATCAGCCCTTTTTCTTTTAATATCCACATTTTTCTAAAAGCAATTCTTTTTGCGCTTTAGCAAGTGAAGTTTTGCTAATCGTGCTTTCTACTGCACTCTTGCCGTTGGTATTCTTATATCCAAAGTAACCCATAAGCATATATTTTTGTGTAGCGGTTAATTTCGCGCCTTGCAAGTATCTTTGCACGGCTTGTTTCTTATTCGTTGACTTGTCGGCTATCGTAGGCACTTCTGCCAAAATAAGAGCCATTTTGTCAATAGGAATAACTTGCCCGAATAAATACAACTTGCTATCCAATTCGATATTTAATGCTTTTTGTTGTGCTTCGTAATAATAATACTTGTAAACGTATTTAACCGCTTTTGCCTTTGCATCATCGCTTGCAACCTTATATCCATTAGTAGATACAAGTTTGTCTATCGCGGTTATAGATTGCGAATAAACTTCCTTATACGCTTTCTTTTGTGAGCCTGTGAGAGTAATTGTTTCTTCATTGATTGTTACACTTGACGGAACGGATTGCGGAAGAACATCGTATTCCGCGCCGATAAGACGACTTATTTCTTTTCTTGTTGCCGAATTTTCAAAACTTCCAATATTTTCGTCCATAATCAAGCCTGCAATAGTTGCAATCATTTCTTCGTCTTCGTTTTTAATTGCTCGCTTTAAGTCTTTAGAATATGATTGCTTGTAGAATTTATCGTTCCACTTATAACCCGTTTCGGGACTTACTCTATTAACTAAACCAAAAACAACATTATATACGTTTCTTACGGGAATACCGAATAATTGACCGATAGCATACGATAACTTTCTAATGTTTTGTGCAAAATCTCTTGAATCAGCACTGCCATTAAAGATTGCACCTACCAAATCAAGCATATCAGAAGTTGAATCTAATAAGTCATTAAACGCAGAATATTGATAGCCGTCAAAATCATAGCCTTCAACAAGTTTAGCATAAGCATCTTTGAATAAAGGTAAACCACCAAACAAATTCCCGATTGCATCTACCGTCATATTTTCAACAATATTCTCTTCTTCATCGTCCTTATTATATAATGTTTTAAATGCTTGTGCAATTAAAGCCATAAATACCGCCTGCGTAACAAGTGATGCAGTTGCTTTTAATGCCTTTTTATTTGCTCTCTTTAATTCGGCATCTAGTCTTGCAAGTTCGGCGCTATCAGAAGTTATTCTCTTTCTTGCCTTTAACATTGTAATTTCGCCATAAGCATCAATCACCCTACCGATAACTTTCATAGAATCCGAAGTAAACATCGTGAGCGTTCTCATAAGTTCGCTAGTAGAGCGCATCGCCATTGAACGTTCCGTTGCAATAGCGTTTTGTTGCGTTTCAAGAATAACTTTCTTAAGCAATTCGCCTGCCTTAACTTTGTTTTCTTCAGTTCCTATTTTAAGCCCTGTATCTTTTTGCACTTGCACTTGACAAGCACCAAACAATTTTTTAATAACAAACCTATCCATAGCGCCAATAGGTTTCATAAGCGTATCACTTACCTTAGATACAACACCGTCGCCTTGAGTATCACTTAAGTTACCTTGCGCCCTTGCAGCGGTATCATCACTATTACGCAATTCGGCAAGCCTACAATAAACATCAACATCATCAGCACTAACACCTAAGCCTTTTACTACCGAAGAAAAATCTAAAATACTCGTTGAAGCAAAGAAAGACGATAATTGAGTAAACCAAACTTTTGGATTTGCGCCAAGTTGATATTTCGCGTAGTTGCTACGAACAAAACCAAACATTTTACTTGATTTGCCTTTCTTAATTCCTTGAATATCGGAAAGCATTTCTTCCATATACTCTTCGCCGTGTTGCCATACATTTTTACTTTCGGATTTTACGCTAATAACCTTGTTTTTGTTACCGCCCGTATCCATATTATATATAATGTCATAGTTATCGACCGCATTTGACAAGTGATAATACTGTGCGATACCTCTTAAATGTCTAGTTAAAACAACATTAAGCGGTTCGATAAGCATTTCGTTTTTAGCACCTTTTACAGTTGCTTTGTTAAACGATAAATTACTTACTCTATCTACTTCAGATTGCCACCCGTCAACGTCAATACTTTTTGCAACGTTTGCTACTGCAATAGGAATATAATAATTGTCAGATACATTAGAATAGCCGTAACGAGATAAGTCTCTCTCTTTCTTCAATTCCTTACAACGATTATTAAACAAGTCTTCCGCGATTTTAATATACTCTAAATCGGTTTCAGTAAATTGCTTTTCTAATTCGCTTTGAACTTCATTTGCCAAGAACTTAACTGTTTCATAGCCAAAATCACTATCAGTTACAAATCCGTCAACACTAGTAGTCTTACCTTTCTTATCTACCCATTTGAAGCCAGACCACGCAAGTTTAAGCATACCTTCTTCTCTATTAAGCGCCATATAACAATTAAACGCATCAATAGCAGGGATTTGCACGCCATTATAGTTTATCATACGATTACCCGCATCTTTTAAGAAAGTTTTATGTTTCTTATAAAAATCTTCAAGTGGTGCGTTTAAGTCCATTTCTAGAATCGCAGCGTTTACCGCGCAATCTCTAAATTCTTCCATAGTTTGAGTAAAGAAACCATTATCGTATTTATCCATATAACGAACAACTGTCATCGGGTCGTTAAAGGTTTCCATATAGTTTGCTCTAGAATTGTTAAATGTTTTATCAAAAACTCTGCCAACTGTTCCTAATTGTATTTTTTCATTATCGTGTAACTTACGAACATAATCTTCCGCAATAGGCATAGCATCGATATACTTACCTGCACGATAAATCTTGTTAGCGGTTTCTATAAAATGTCTAAAATAAGCAACTACGTCCGTTAGGTTTCTAATTTCGGCAGTAGTAAGATTACCTTCGCCAGATGCAATTTGATTAAGGGCAGTAGATATTTCTTGACTATATCTACCATTAAGCAATGGATTTTCTTCATTATACCAAGTATTTAATCCTGCAATAATCCTACGCGTGCCACTTTTGTTTAAGTCGCCACGATTTTTAATTGCCGATAACTTCTCAATAGAACCCCTAAAGATTTTATTGTCCGCTTGTGAAGCGTTTTGGAAATCGCCAAAGTGTATATCCCTAATCTTTTGCACTTGATATAGAAGTTTACTTTCCGCGCTATTACGCCCTTTTTCTTCGTAATATAATTCTTTCCACTTTCTTGCGTTTTTAGATTGTTCTTCTACAATTTCGGCAAACTTTGACTTTTTACCATTTTCTTCATAGCCCCTTAAAATTGCCTTTGCAATATCGCCACGAAGTTGCTTTCTATCTTCCGCACTTAAGTAATCCTTAACTTGTTCTTCGGTCTTGGCTTTAAGTTCTTTAACTGCCTTACGATACATTTCGTCAATTTCAAAGAAAATGTCCGCTTCATTTTCGGCATTAATCCTAATACCTTGTTCCCCAAGTCTTTGCGCCACTTGGTCGGCAGTCATACCACTTTCGCCCTTTTTCTTTCCCCATAATAAATACACACTATTGTCGCCACGATATTTGACTTCTTCTCTTATGTGTGATAAATCAATGCTATGTAAGAAAGGTCTTAAAGTATCAATCGTTTCGGTGTAAACATCGTTTTCCGCTTCGGCAAAATAACTCTCCATAACCGCGTTGTCAATTATGTAGTCGGCTATCTTATTCGCAGCGCCCGTTCTCTTGCCTGCATCTAAAGTGTTAAAGTTCTTCCAAAGTTCATCAACCGCTTCCGCTTTGGTCTTTCCCGAAATTTCTACGTTGTAATCTTCTAAACCGAAATTGCTTTCTAGTATAGTGTTGATAGTTCTTTCGGCTTCTACCTTGCTATATACTTTCTTTCTTGTGTAGTTTGCAAGTTTTTTGGTTACTTCTCCGTCACTTTGTTTGCGTGATAAACGAATATCGTTAGATTTTGTAGGCTTATAGTTAAATATTTCCTTAACTTGATTTGACCTAAAAACAACCGCCTGTGTTCCTTCCGCTTTGTTCCAAGCGATTATTCCGTCATAGCCTAAAACTTCAGTTAAGCCATTATGAAATTCATCAAAATCCATTCTGCTTGCCACATAAATATCTTCTATTAAATCAGCATCATTCGACCAATAATCAAGCAGTTTCGCAGCAGTATTATCTAATAACTTATCGTAACCAATCGAATATACATCACCATAATTAGATAAGAAATCTTCTCCAGTAGCATCAACAACTTCTTTAATAAAGGTTTTTAATTCATCTTTTGATATCTCGTGTTTATTCCTAGATAAGGGTTTCTTTATATCTAATATAGATGCAATTACTCTACCATCGTCATATTCTTTATAATCTTCTGCATAAGAATAATTACTAGTAAAATATAAACCACTACCCATAACCGAACCGTGCTTACCAACCTTTTTGGTATCAAACTCGTTAAATTGTTCGGGCGTTCCGTGAAACATTACAACATACTCATCGGCTTTACTTGGCATCAAAGGATTATACTTGTTATTCATTTTTGTTTCTCTAAAATAGTCTTCCATTTGAGGTTTACTTTTAACTACTTTAGTAACAAACTTGTTTAAAGTACCTTGTTCGTATAATCTTTTAACAACAATTTCTCGACGTTCTTGTTTAGATATTGGTAGTTGTTCTACTTTAACTTCTTTAATATCTTCTTCAATTTCAGAAACAAGTTCTTGCAATTCCTTAAAAGACAAACTATCAAACCATTTATCCAAACTTTCTACTGTATCAAAATCGGGAATTTCATCATTATGCTTAAAAGAAAATTTTTCATTTCTATTGACAATATCATTATCTTGTGATAAAATATTATTGAACTGAGGAGAATGTGGAGTATTAGCAATGGCTTTTTTTGAAGCAAATTGCGCCACAATAACTCGGTTCTTTTTATTAAATTCAATATTAAGTGAATTTTTTAAACTTTCATCATTTTCATACAATAATTCCCCAAGCGTATAATCATTAGACATCATCTCATTCCACTTGGTTTCACTAAAATTAAGAATCATTACAGGAACAACATTCGGATTCCTTCTTCCCCCTACCGCTTCTACCACAATGTAGTAACCGTGAGGGGATTTTTTTGCGTATGCAAAACTTTTTCTTTGCTTTGGATTTCCATTTGTAGAAAACAAACTTTCTATCATATCAGGATAGTATATAGCCTCAACTGCTTCTTTTATACTATCGTTAGTTAAAGGTATTTGCCCTCTACTAGTTTCAACTTCAACGTTACTATGTCTTTGATACTCGTGCCAAATATCGTATCCACTAATAGCAACATATTTATCCGATAGATTAATTTCCCCATTTGATGCATTTGCAACCATTCGTGATACATCATTTGGAAATTTTGATACACGTATCTGATTATATTTCTCTTCTAAATTGCCTTTTTGCTTAATTGCTTTATCAATAGCGTTATCAATTATTTTCCTTGAAAATCTTAACTTATCCGTTTTGCTTTCGCCAACCTTATCTTCTCCCAAAACATCAACTGTTTTGGCTTCCTTACCGATAGAATCTAAAGCCTTTTCAAAAAGAATTTCGGCTTTTCTTAATCTAACTACAGTATCTCTATCCGCATTAGTTCCCTTAAAAATAGCCAAAAAGTCTTTAATAGCATTAAGTATTTTTTGCGCAATAGTAGTATTTTCTCTTGCTAAACGATTAATGCTTTCTTCATTAGTAAACAAATCTTCGGCAACGTGTGCAACAAGTTCATCGTAAATAGCGTTTTCTTTGGCAGTAAGTAAACCAACATTTCCGTTTTTAATTCTTTCAACAATACTCTTAACTTCACTATAAGTAAAATCATACCTAGAATTAATAATTTTGCTAAACGCGTCCATTAATGCCTTTTCATCTTTAGCAATAAATTCGGCAAAACTCTTAAACTCTTTACTATCTTTAGCAAAGTGAGAAATTTCGTGCGACAAATACTTTGCCCACTTTCCGTCTTTTAAGTGTTCTTCGCCTATATAAATTCTATTATTATCTATAAACGCATTGACATCTTTATTATCCTTAAATACTACCAACTCTAATTCCGTGCCAGTCTTTTTGCTAATAAGATTAATATTTCTATTTATCTTTGCAAAATTCTTTCTTTGTTCGGCATCAAAAGTAGTGTCAGATAATTCGATATTAAGTTCTTTTTGTTTATTTATATCAGTAATATCGTTTTCCACTTCGGTAGTATTGTATAATAAATTGCTAGAAACATTATACTTCGCACCATTATTTACAACATCTGAATAATTTTCGAGAACACTTTCTTTAATTGTTCCGTCACTATTAAGCGCGTTATCTATGAATGACGTGCTTTCTCTTAATGTTTCAAATGCCGATTTTCTTTGTTCGGCAGTCATTGCTTGAAATTCTTTAGAGATTTCTTCTAAAGAATCCATAGTTCTTTCGGTGTTCCTAATAACCGCCTTATCTAATTTATCCTGTGAAATAGATTTCGATTCTTGCAAATACGCTAAAGCCTTGTTAGTGTTAGCAATATTTTCCAAATTTTCCGAAACCCTTACATAGTGTTTTCCACCACGCTTATTATTGTATATAGCCGATGCACCACCTTGAATGCCATCAAGAACCGCACCAACTGCACCACCTACTACAAACGTCTTCGGCAACTGCGCCCAATCTACTTTGGCATCTTTTTCAACACCTGTGATTCTTCTATTAGCAACATCTAATAAGTCCGCAGCAACTTCTTCCAAACCTTCCGATGCAAAATTGTAAGCCACTTTTCCAACACCTTTAGAAATTACCTTATCAGCACCTGTTCTAGTAGCAAGTTTGCCAAGTAATGTTTTATTTATTGCTTCTCCACCGCCTTTACCTACAACACGACCACCGATAAACTCTGTTCCTAATTCTATCGCACCACTTAAAGCACCATAACCAAGTGCTTTTTCATAAGACGAACCTTCCTTTAACGCGGTTTCAGATGCGTTACCCATTGCACCTGCAAAGAACCCTACTTTAGAAAGTATCGGTCCGGCGTAAGGAATAAAACTTAAGGCAATAGACGGTAACATACCGCCTATGCCTTCTGCCACTTGATTTACCATTGTATCGTTATCCCAATAAGACGTGGCTTCTAAATTCTTGCCCCACGTCCAATCAAGCAATCCCTCGTTTTCTTCATCAGTTCCGAAAATATCGCTTGTAAAATCGTAACTTACAAAATCGTCAACGTCCGCACCAAATAACCCAACTAGCATAGCGGTAGCATCGATACCGCCTTCCATTGACTTGATTGCGCCTTCTAAAATGTTACTTACAACATTACCTACCGTTGCAAGCCCTCTAGTAAACCAACCTTGCTCGTTTTCTTCACTCGTTGCCGTTACATTGTTGCTTAAGTTCGTTTGTGCGTTGTTATCAACGCCGTGTAAGTTAAGTTGCGCCTTTCTTTGTAATTCTTGAGGATTATACATATTTTACTCTCTTATTTTATTTTCCTTGATATGCCTTAATATAAGCATCTACCGCTTCGTTTATAGTGTTCTTATCGCCCCACATCTTGCGCCAATTTCCGCTATGGTCAACAATGTAAATATATCCATTATACACAGCGGTCATTTTAGGTTGCTTATCTCTAAACATTTTATCTAATGCTCTTGATTCCGTGTCACTTGCTAAATCGCCCATTCTTAAATCATATTCAACACCGCCAATAGATAAATCTATATCGTTTCTAGGTCTATCAGTTGTACCAAAGCCTTGAACATTAACTTTGCCTTGTGTGTTATTTGCTCCACGATAACCTTCTTCAGTCGGCAAGCCATATACTTTTAATGGATTTTCGTGTTCGTTGATGTAACTCTTATCGTTACCTTCGTTGTAAGCATTTACCCAATCCTTAAATCCGTTTTTAGTTCCTAACCTTGCAAGAACATCAGAAGGAATTTCTCCTTCATATACCGCATTTAAGTAGTCCATAATCTTATTACCCGTTTCACTATTAATAGTTCCGTCAGTATTGTAAGCACCTTCTTGCGATAAAATGTTGTCAACTTCAAACAACACATTGGTTGCCTTGTTGTCAGCATAGGCTTGTTCTTCCATAGCAAGCGTTCTATCTTGGTATTCCTTATTTTCTTTTGCTTGTTGTAAATTTGCAACTTCGCTTAAGTAATAAGAATACAAGTCGTTATTTGTCTTATTAGCGTTAGAATAACTTGCATTAACACTATTCCTATAAGCATTGTAAGCATCGATTGAAGTGTCGCCAGCATAACCAGTATTAGCCCTACCATTAGCCTTATTTAATTCTCCTATATTTCTATTAAGTTCTCTATATTGTGCGCCTGCGATTGCTGCTTGATTTGCAGCAGCCTTATTATTATCTTCTACGTTCTGATTATATATGTTTCGCGCTTCTTCCATATAAGTGTCATAAACGCTTTTAGGTTTTTCTTCAACCTTTGGTAGTTCGCCTGTTTGCTCGACACTTACGACTTCTTCCATTGTATATCCGCCGTTAGTGCTTGGTTGATTTGTAATAGGCGTTGAAGTTTTTTGTGCGCTAGAATTATAAAATTTATCATTTCTTGCTTCATCGATAGAATGCCCATTTTTAATATCAGGATTTTGTTTAGCATACATCTTCCAAAAGTCGTTTAAGTATGTTTGATAATCTACACGATTCCCTCTAGCGTAATATTCTTCTTCTGTTAAAGGTTTATTTTTATTGGTTGCCATCTTCATTTTCTCCTTTTTTAATTTCTTCTACTTGAACAACATTTCTATCGGTGTCTGCATCAAATTCTTCCAAGTTATCAATCTTTTTAATTATTCTTCCACGATAACTATTCGTGATAAACATATAAGACATTCGCATTTTTATTACACCAAAGCATAAGAAGGTACATATTTGAAACCCTGTCCAAATTAGATTTATCCAACTAAAATTTTCAATTAGCCTAAACCCATAAACACCGAAAATTAAAGCCAAGAACACTTTTGCAACAATCGTTTTACCATTACTTTCCAAAATATATTCATCAATAGTTTGTCCATAATAGTTCGGGTCATCTTTTTTACCGCCTTCACTCGTTAAGTCGTTCGGGTAAAGTTCGGTAAGTTTTAATTTTACTGACTGCCAATAACACTTACGCTTAAAATTATAGTCTTTCTTTGCTTCTTGATTTTTACGCTTAACCGCTTTAACTCTTATTTTTTCTCTTTGTCTTGAAAGTTTATCACTATACTTTTGTTTGCAAGTAGGCTCTTTCTCATAAGAAAAAACAAAAATTTTAGCCGTTCCGTCTTCTTCAAAACAATCGCTATATCTTAACCCTGCCCTTGCTAATAACTTGGTGCGTTGCCTCTCATAAGTTAGTTTATTCTTCCTATGACACCATTCGCCAAGTTTATTTATAATCGGGCTTATTTTAATAACCGTGCTTGCATATAATTTCATCGTTGCTTGTAAGTCATCGGTTTGCATACCATTTAATATACCTTGAATACTCAACAAGTAGTTGATTGATATACCCATTAAAAAGGCGATTATGCCTTCACCTATAATTTGGTCAACAGTTTTGCCTGTTGCATCTAATACAAACACAGTCGTTAAAACATATAAAATACAAGTGATTGCAACAACAATATAGCCAAAACTATTATTTATTACTTCTTTTACTTTGCCGTCTCTCATACTCTACCCGACCTTTCTTCTTTCATCGCTTCCTTGATTGCTTCCTTAACTTGTATTGAAGTCAAATCAGCCGTCTTCGAAGCAACCCTTAATTCCGCATATCTCTTTATAATCGGTCTAATAATTAGCCCGTCTAATATCGCACCAATCGCAGCAGCACCTGCAAACACGCACATATATTTAAGTAACGGTTTCATTAATTCCAACACGCAAAATACCGCCGTTATACTTACTGCTCTATTTACTTTGTGCGGTAACGTGCCTAACATAGTTGCTATTAAAAATAACGTCCACACCGCGCCTGTAACAGTTATCGCCAACCCTTCGCGCCTTGTCTTCGTGCATACTTCCCAATTAACTACTAACACTACAATTAAAGGTGCTAAATTTACTATTACGCTTAACACGTAAAGAAAAAACATTTTAACTTTGCTATACTTCTTTACTTGCATTATCAATCACTTCCCCGTCAATTTCCTTTAACACATCGCTTATACTTTCGGCAGTTCCATTAACCACTAACTCTTTTAATCCGCCTGCCATATACAACACAACTTCACATAAAAGATTAACTTTTTTACTTAACGCTTCAAATTCGTGCTTGTTAGTATCGACAAGTTCTTCCTTTACATTTTGAAGACTTGCAAGCGTGCTATCTACGTTGTTTTTAATAGCATTAAGTTCTTCTTCGGCATTTTCTTTATTCTTCCATATCGCCGCAATTCCGTCTAAAATGCGATTTATTAGTCCCTTTAATTGCTTTCTAAACAACACCGCAACACCAGTCGTTCCTAGTAAACCTAAAACGCCTGCGATTATGTATTCAGTTACGTTTGTTACATAACTTTCAACCTCGTCTTCATCTTCAATTTCAGTAACAATCTCGGCATCTTCCACTTCATTAGCATATACACTTACGCTACCCAAAGAAAAGGCAAACATTAAGGCAAAAACTATGCTAATTAACAATATTCTTCTTTTCATAAATTATTCTCCTACAATATCGTTATCCCAACCAAAAAGAACGCCGTTTACTTTTTCAATAACAACTTCGCCTTTGTCGTTAAAAGTTTCAACTTCCTTTATTTCGGTTTTGGCAAGTTCATAAGCCTTTGCAACGGGATTTACCAATCTATCCCAAATAAAATTGATTTCTACCTTGTCAATCGGTGCTAAAACTTGCGTGTTTTCTCTAGTGTTTTGAATACTAAAAATCGCCCTAACTCTATTGTCTTTTTCAACAATTAAAGTAGATAATACTGCATAAGCAGTAGGTAAATTTACTCCTAAAGTTTTTGATACATAATTAGTTGTTTTTAAACCCATTTTTTACTCTCTCCTTATATTCTTTTTCAAGTTCTCTTAATTCTAAAATTATCTCTACACATCGAGCCTTTTTAGTCGCATAGTCGGTGCGTTCCATAGAAAATAATTCTACTTGTTCGACATCTTCTTTGTATTTTTCAAGTTCTTGTTTAAGATTTCTTATTTTGTTTTGAATTTCCCAAATTTGCATAGTCTATTCTCCTTTATAATGGTGTAGGTGTATATGTCATAATTTCTAATTTATGACCTTCATAATCTACAGGTCCGGAAAGCGTATATTCAGTTTGCGTAACTGATTGTATATACCTTAAAGTCCACGCATCATTTTTAACAATAAATGAAGATACAATAGCATCTTGAAAACGAATTTCTGTGCTAACAAACGATAAAGAAACGATTTTGTTAAAAGTGTCATTTACCAATGTTTCTATTGAAGTTTCACTACCATAAGCAGTAGATTGAGAACTTAATACGTTTAATATTAAAGTAAATTCAGGTGTATCGCTTCCATATCCTGTAAAATGAATTGGCACTTGGTGTAAATAAAGTTGACTTCCACCACCTGTGCCACCACCACTACTGCCTAACCAACTTTCCCATTTTGCTTTTTGTTCGGCAGGAATATAGTCAGGTAAATTGTCAACATAGTATTTGCTTGTTGCTGCACCATTATATGATGAAACTGAAGGTACCCAGATATTGCCACCAGTAAATCTTTTTACAACTTTGTTTGCAGTTGCTTCTCCTATTTTTTCGTCAACATCTTGTAAAGAAACAGCACCTAACCACGCCAACGCAGCCGCTTTTTCTTCGGGCGAAAGCGTTTCAGTGTTAGTGGTTATACCTACCTTAACTGCATAATCTAGGTTTGCTGGAACAATAGGCTGAAATTTTTGTGTTTTAGCATCTATTGCTGCAATCGTTGCAGCAACGATTGAGCCAAATCCCGAATTCCCGTCTATAAATATACCACTAGCAGCATTACTCGTAAAAAGACCTGCTTTATCCCCTGAAGCATAGGGAATATTCGCTACACCGTCTTTTGTAATGCTTACACCGTTGATTTGAACATCGGTTGATGCACCGCCTTCTCCACCACCTGCAACAATTTCTTTTAATGCTTCAGCAATTCCGTCTTCAACTTCCATAATCTTAAGAAGAATTTTTTCTTCAGGAATATAGAAAAATCCACGAATTTGCTCTTGCTTATAACCTTGCGCAGCAGGATTTTGGGGCATATTCTTTACGCCTTCCGACAAAATCTTTTCTATGTCTTCTTGTGTTAATTTCTTTTTGTATTCCATAATTACCTTACCCCTTTATTTCGCTTATAAAGTTTAAATTCTATTTGTACTGAATTAATTGCAATATCTTCCGCCGTATCCGACATAAAGTAGAACATTAAGAAGTTTACATCTCTTATGTTTAATCTTCTTGAATACGAAGAAGCAAATTCCGAGTCTAACGAAACTGTGCTTAAATCTAACCCTTCAAAATCCAAGTCATTATTTGCCCTTAAAAACTCATAATCCCTATGGGTAAACCTTGTTTTAAGTCCGTATTTAAGGCGATTTGCAAGGTCTTTTTCTCCCGTCAAAATCAGGTATGTGAGTGATTTTGAATATACTCTTGTCCCTAAATCGGTAGCACCACTAACCCACTTTGCAACAACAGGCGTTTTATGACTTAATGTTGCAGTAAAATCTTTTATTGCCGGATTAAGTTCTACACTTGCACCAACAAACTCGTTATCTTCTTTGTCTTTAAGTTTAACAACACCCTCATCATTTACTTCAGTTACAATTAATTCTTTGTTTTTATAGTTCTTATAGAAAGTCACTTTCTTTCCACTTACCGCGTAATCTACCTCTTCACCTATCGAAAAATATAAGTCGGTTTTAGTTATTTGATAAGACTTGCTTCCTATATAAATTGTTTCATTAGGCGAATAATTGTTAAGCGGTAAATAAAACCTTGTTTCGCCGTTTACAAATTCGAATTTATCGGTAGTAATCTTTCCGTAAAAATCGCAAGTAGGCGTTAAAATATCGCCTTTATACGCCTTAATATCGTTGTTTAAGTCTATCGCAACTATCTCGCCATTAACAGTTTCGTAGGCATCTAGTCCTGCATAAAGATTTATAAAAACTTCATCGTAGAATTTGTCGGTAAACGCACACACTTGTCCGTCTTCAGTTCCAAACCACAACTCGTTATCTACAAAACCCCAAACATTAACGGGAATATTAGTCCAACGCCACCACTCGTAATTTACGGCGTTTTGCATATCGCCCTTAAATGATGCAGTGTATTTGTTGTCGGCTACAAAACACTCTCCACCTACCGCTAAAAAGAATTTACCATTGAACGACACGCATTTTGCTTTTGCTAAATCAAACTTTTCTAGCGTATTTGAAATCTGTCTAGAACGATGCAATAAATATCTCGCATCTACTGTCATATTTTCGCCTAATGCAACGGCATATAATCCGTCTTTGGCAACCATAAGGCAATCGCCATTAAAGTTGACTATGTCTCCGACCGCACCCATACCCACTTGATAGCCGTGCGGTGTAAACAATGCAGAGTAATCTATATATCCACCTTCTTTTTCGCCTGTTACAATGTTACCCGTAATTACGAATATTGACGGCTCTCTTGGAGAGTATTCTTTTACGATAAGCAACGTACTATCGTTTAGCCTATCCATACCCGTTATGCTCTTATCGGAAGTTCCACATACACACCACGATTTGTCGCCAAAGTAAGTAAAATCTTCGTCTTTGCTCCAACGTATAGTATTACCTGTGCTATCTACTAGGAATAATCTATCCGTGCCACCTTGTGCACCAAACTCACACGCTTTAATTGCAGACGTTATAACCGTTGCATCATAAGGTCTAGTAAGTTTAACTTGTATGTTAGGAACATCTGGCACTAATGGTTTTAACGCATCTGCTTTATTTGCTACGCCCTTAATGTAAAGCATTCCTTTTTGAAAAACAAAATCCGCTTCATATTGCTTTGTGCTATCAGTTAATTTTGTTACGTTATTTGCAACTATTTCTAACACGCTACTAGATTCTACTTCCAGTTTTTCCTTGCTATCGTAATAGTAAGTATTTTTTCCCAAGTTAAAATCTATTTCAAATTCGAGTGTTATACTTGTTTTGCTTTGGTTAAAACTTGTGCTTGCTACTCTACAACTAACACTTTTTTCACTTACTTTTGCCAATTCAACTACATTGTTGTTTAGTTTATATAGCACCAAGTAAGACATTTTTTCGGGCTTTCTATAATATGCAACCCTTCCGTGTGTTGGTCCAAACATTTCCCTATAACACTCTATATATTCAGAGTATTTAGTTACCGCAGGTTTAAGATATATTTCGCCACCATTTGTGAGTGTCGCCAAACGAACACTTGCAGGCGTAGACGGTGTTATCCTTGCAACATCAAGCAAAATCTCATAGAGATTTGTTCCTGATTCGCCATTTTCTTCCCACTTATGCTCTCCAACTTCAATTTCTAATTCATTAAACGTAGAGCCGTTAGTTATTCTTTCCTTAACGCTATTCTTTATTTTGATTTCGTTTCTTACTTTTCCGTCTTCAACCGCAGCACTTTTATCAAGCGTT
Organism: Christensenellaceae bacterium; assembly: GCA_045644785.1. Lineage (GTDB taxonomy): Bacteria > Bacillota > Clostridia > Christensenellales > Borkfalkiaceae > UBA1259. The sequence goes on along the minus strand of JAZRHN010000027.1, from coordinate 24,882 downwards.
AAAAGAATCTCATCGCCTTCGGAATTTTCTATCTTAACTTCAATATCGGTCGCATCTAGCGTATCTAAATAATATGTCGCAAGTTTATCCGCTTCTAGATTATCTACACCAAACAAAGTGTTATATACATAAGGCGATAAAAGGTTTCTTTCTTCGGCAGTAATTCGCGTGTAATTTTGTCCGTATTCTTCACTACCAATGTTTTCAGTCGTGGTAGGAATATGAACGTCTTCATTTCCCGCAACTCTACGAAGTTCAAAATATTCACTTCCTTTCACTTCCCATTTAGAGAAAACAAGAAAATCACCACAGCCTATAAAGTATGCTTTGTTTCCGTTTATAAAACACTTACATTCAGTATCGGTAAGTTCTTTTGTATCTACGGGCGACACTTCACTTGGCAAGTGTGCATTATTCTCTAAAGCAATATTCCCTTCACTATCTAATTTAATGTTGGTTATGTCGGTATAGCCGTTGGTTTTTCTATCCACTAAATAAAACCTATTTTCTTTGTTTCCGTCTTTCTCATAACTTGCATAAACAATTAAAAAGTCAATAAGAAATAGCGTAAAGTTAAATATCCCTAGAATTTTAAGGAATTTACTATGCTCACGAAATCTATACTGCGTTTTCCAACCAAATCGCTTATGATTTACGCCGTCTCTAGATATTAAGTTTTGCATTTCAGTAGCGTGTATTGCGTTTACATCTACCACAGACGATAAAGTATCAAGCCCCTTAAATCCGCTTAAGGTTACTCTCGAACGCTCACGCAAACCAATATCAGTGTTTATTTTCATATTTCTTCCTTTTAAATATCTTCTTAATCAACACCGCAAGCCCTATTTGTAAAGGTACTGCTGGTGTAAACGGTCCAGCCCAAAACGCGCATATCGCACCAAAAGCCGTCCACCACCAAGCGTTTACTGTTATTGCAAGAAAAGCACATACAATACACGGCGACCAAAATATCAATTCCGAAATGAGAATATAAACTATCATTTCTTTATTTATTGCATTTGCTCTTAACCAACGCCAAGTCTTTTTTAGTTTCTCTTTAATCTTTGCCACTATAACATCGTGTTTTTAACGTATTGTTGCCTTTGCTTTCTTGCCATACCAAAGGAAACGTATTCCGTTAAAGCACTTTCAAATATATTTCTAGCAGTCGCCGATAACTCGGGTTCGTCTTGCTCGTATAATTCCGCTTTAATGAAATATGGAATAATCCTTGCAAGCGCTTCGGGAATATTAAGCGTTTCGCTATTATCAGTTGTAGCCGTAATCGGCTTTAATATAGGCGCGTATTCAATGTTAAACATTTCGTCTTCGTTAACTTCTTCCCACTCGCTACCATTCCAATACTTACACACGCCATTTACGTTATACGCGTTTCCTTCTTGTGATGTTTCGGGGAAGTTGTCAGCCACACCCTTAAACACATAGTTAGAAGAAAACGGAATTAAAATCACGCCGTCCGTAACGCTTTCAAAGTCCACATTAGGAACAACGCGTTCGCTTATGTAAATTACCCTTTCCAAGTTGCCAAAGTCGGGTATAATCTTTTTCAAATTAAATTTTAAGTATTGCTTTAAGGTTTCCCCTTGTGACGGCATCACTTCGGCAGTCTTTGTCGGTATAACCTTATAAATCATAAATCTTGAAATTGCTCGGTTTATTGCACCGTGCATCTTGTCAAGATATTCCTTGTATCTATCGTCTTGCTTATAAACATCAAGATTTTCTACACTTAAATCTTCATCGTTCGCGCTCATTAAACGCAAACTTTCGAGTTTAATTTCCCCAATCGTCATTTCCTATCTCCAAAAACAAAAATTGCATAGGAAGGGATTTTCTCCCTTCCCTGCAACTCTATTATTCTTAACCTGCGTAACCGCTAATTTTAGCAAACTTACAAGCCTTTTCGTCAACAACGCCAGCATCAAATAAGTTGAAGCCTTTGATTGCATCAGCGAAACCGCCTTCAGGACGATATGCTTCTACCTTCGTTAAGGGGTCAAAGAACGCTACTGAATCTTTAGTTCTAATGAATACATATTCATCTTCACCCTTAACCATTGCATTAGCCATAAAGAAGTTTACGCCGTTATATGAAGTACATTCTCTACCACGAACGATTTTAGAATTGTTAGTATCAATGTTTCTTAATGCAACTTTTAATCTACGTAAGAAAGCAGGAGAACATTCGCCGAATAATTCTTCGCTATCTTTTACGTTGTTATTACGTAATTGCATAACAACTTCATCTACGAAATCAAGAATATTGGTTTCGCCTGAACCTGCTACACCAGAAGAAAGTTTGATTGCATTTTCGTATGCTTTGCATTCTTCTACTGCAATAATAACGTCTCTTACGCGTTCATCTTGTAATGCAGCAATATCTTGTGCAGTCTTGGGTCTTGCTCTATCAACGATACCCTTGAAAGAAGATTGTTGTTCGTCAATATCGCCTGCTAAATAGTTAAATACTGCGATTTGATTAACTTCAAATTTCTTTTCAAAAGTGGTAAGTTCTTCAGCAGAAGGAATGCCCTTATGAATAACGTCTTTACCTTTACCTGCTACACTACCAGTACCAACGCCGTTAGCGGTATAATCGCCTTTAGCATTAAGGCTATAAATAGTAGGTCTTCCTAAACCCTTAATAGTAACTGAATCGCCTTTCTTTTTGATTTCGCCTTCCCATTCACGGGTACAGTGGTCTGCTAAAATGAGATATTTATCTCTTTCATCTAAAAGTTTCTTTGCTTCTACGGTTGAAATAAAATTTTCGTATGCCATAATTTTTTAATCTCCTAATTATTTTTTGTGTTTTTGCCAATAGTTGTAAGATGCTTCAACGTCTTTCCAATTCTTATCGATTTCGGAACGGCTCATCTTACCGATTTGTTCTAGCGTGTACATAGGCGCATTGGCATTGCCTGATGTCGCTAAATTTCCAGCAGAGGTATTATCCTTTGCGATTTTTTTTGCTATTTCCTTTTTAGCCGACTCTTCCGCATTAACCTTAAGGCTATCCTTAACGTCTTTGTACGCTTCGTAAACTTCCTTAAGTGAAACTTTACCGAGTAACTTATTCGAGAATTTTACAAAGTCTTTATCTTGACTTAATTCGTTTAAGTTAACATCGGGGAATGCCGTCTTAAATTCCGCAACATCTTTTTTGATGTTTTCCGCGCGTGACTTTTCAGTATCTATCGCCTTTTGTTCTTCTAAACCAGCGTATTTGTGAAAGTCTTGGACTGGGTCTCCACCGTCTTTTTCGATTTGCTTCATAGTTTTATAAATTTTGACGTCACGAAGCGTTTCGATAGGCATATTAGTGTAAGGATTTTTGCCTACAAATTCCTTTAACACTCTTAATTCGGTTTCTTCAGTCTTTGCTTTTTCCGCACGGCGTTTTTCGGCAAACTCTTTGTTTTTCTCTTTGCTTTGTTTTGGCTTCTCTTCCTTTTCTTCAGTTTCTTCAGTCTTGGTTTCGCTTTCCGCATTGTCTTCAGTCTCTTCAGAATCGGTAAATAATTGTTCTACTTCCTTCCCGTCGTCTTCTGCGATAACGACTTCCTCGTCCACTTCATTAGTAGTCACTTCAGTGGTCTCAACGGTTTCTTGCGCAGAAATGTTTTGATTTTCCATAAATCTCCTTGCTTTTAGGCTTTCGCCACCCTACTTGGGAATAAATTTTTTATTTAAGGCTGTTGCACCTTATTTACTTGTTGTGTATTCATATCGGCAATCGCTCTTGCCCTTTCTTCTTCGGACATATAACTCCACATACGGTTGAACATATCGCCCGAATTATTAAATAAGTTTTGTTTCTCTACTTCCGATTGCTTTATATAGTCATCTTGCAATTTCATTTGCTTGTTAGCGTTTTGAATCTTCTCGCCAAACTCGGCATTTTGCTTAACTGCAAGTTGTTGCAATCCTTCATACCCTCTTATGCACTGAATTGCTTTCTGAACTACTTCGTCCTGTTTTGCAACCACGCCAGCAAGTTTCTTAACTTGTTCGTTTAGTTGTGCGTTTTGTGCCTTTAATTGGGCATTTTCGCCTTGTTGCGTGTTTTCTAATTCTTCTATTAGTTTTGACTTATCACTTAACGCATCGGTCGGATAAAGGTTGATGTAAGTTAAGAAGTCTATTGCTTTGGTTTGTAATGCTAAATCTAACATCGCTATATCACCCGAAACACTTGAACGTGTACCTGCGGTAACTTCTACTACAATCTCGAATAATTCGTCCGTATATTCGTTTGCGTTAAATAAATCGCTCTTAATAACTTCTTCGTTATTCTCATTAGTCGTATAGGTAAACTCTCTATCTTCGTCATAATGGGTGCGGAAAAACATTTCCATAATTAACCCTTGCTTTAACTTGGTGTTTTGTAGTCTTTGACGTTTCTCTTCGGTAGGCAATAACGCTTGACTTTGTAATTGCGCAATCGCTTGCCCCGACATATTCCTACCTAACACTTCGCCACTCATTACTTCAGTAGAACCTGTAACGCTTCGAGATAAACTCATAATCGTTTCAATTTCTCTTAAAGGCATTTCAGACATTTGTGGGTCGGCTAATCGATAAATACCTTGTGCGTTAGTTCTAGAATAGTCATAAAGTATTTGCGCCGGGCGATTATCTATTACTTGGTCGCCTAAAGCATCGCCTTTAACGACTATCTTTCCAAAAGCGTTGTTTTCCGTTGCGTATGCCTGCAACGCTAAAATGTTATTTACTGTCTTTTGATTATTGATAAGCCCTGCTACTTCGCCTATTCCGTAAATAGAACCTTCGCGTTCTTCGTAACTTCCTACTACAAGTGGATAGAAAATTGCTTTATACTTTCTATCTTCCTTTTCTTCGGGAATATCAGGCGTTTGATTGGTACTATCTACTTCGCTAGTTTCCTTCAGTTTCTCTTCAACCGCTTCATACGCTTTCTTGTAATCAGGAGCAAGTGACATTTCTTCGGTTAACATAACTTGCTTGGTTGACTTAACAAAATACACTTCTCCGTCCTTGCGGTAGTATTTAGTTAAAACCGTTACCATTTCCGTTCCGTCTTGGTCGATTTGTCCGTCATAATCGTAATTTTCATTATCAGGCACGATTAAATCTTTAACGCTACCCTCAACCTTGTCTTGAACGCTTTTAACAGTTGCCCTAGATGCAATGATTATCCATTCCTGTTTTTGCTCGTCCTTTTCTTGCGGATTTGCAAAGACAATGTTTCTTAAATCGATAAGTTGACATCTTAATGCGCCGTCAACCTTGCCTCTTCTACCAACGGCTTCGTTATCCCAATAGTAGTGATAGATGTAAGTTCCTTTAATAATGCCTTGCTTTATTGCTTCACTATCTAAATACTTGATTTGCGCTTCCTTTTGCCAAAAGTCCGCAAAGTGGTTAAACTTGTCCGTTATCTCGCTAGGATTATCCGATTTGTAAACTATCCTTAAAGGCGATGACATTAAATTCGCCCTCTTGTTATCTACTATCATCTTTATAAAATTAACTATAGGTCTAGGAAAGTTTTCAGTCCCTTTCTTAATCGTTCCCCACTGCTTACCTTCGTAAAAGTCCACACATAAAGGCACAATTCGGTCAAGTCCTAACGTTGCTTGATAACCTCTTCCGTTTTCATATTCTTTCCAGATTTGACTTGCCTGCTCTTGACTTAACATTGCTTAACCCCTTTGTGTAGGTATGACTGAACCTCTTCTACTCGGTCATCAGTCAACCACTTATTTATTATGTCGTTCTCTTCCTTACCTTCGTTTTTGCTTACCGCGTTTATTTTCTTATTTAACGCGACTAACGCATTAAAAGTTTGACTTGTCCTCTTATCATTAATCTCTGCATCTCTATCGCAAGATGCTCTATAATCAAGAACAATCTCTTCAAGTTCTTTAATCTTCTTGTCTTGCTCTCTAATTAATTCAAGCAAATATTTTTTACTTACCACTCGATAAACCCTCCAACTTGTTTAGGTTCGCTAACCTTAAATTCTTTTAATATGTCAAATTCTTCTTTACTTTCCGCTTTCGTCCAAGTAAAACTTCCTTGTTTACTTACAAAGTGTGCAATACAGTCCGCCATTACCAAGTCATCGTGTTTCCCGTCCATTGCCGATTCCTTTCCGTCATCGTGCGTAATAAACGTCAGCATTTCCCTTAAAGTCTCTTTGTCACTTTCTATTTCGGGACACTCTCTAAATAAAGCCTTAAAGTCCGCTATTATCTGCGGTCTTGTTATCCTGTTAGTGTTAAAACCATATTTTTTAACTAACTTGTTAGAAATCGTATCAACCTGCTCTCGCATATATAGATTCGAATACCCTAGATTTACAAGTTCGTTTGTCGGTGCTACACTAAAGTTTGTTTCTATTCCGATGATTGCTTCGTTGTAATACATTCCCAAGCAATACATTTGGTCGGCATACAAATCGTCATCTATTCGTTGTTTGCGATAGGTCGCAACACACTTTTGCGTGATATTATCTATAACTTTTGCAGTAAAGTAGTCGCTTCCTTCCCCTGCGGTGTCTCCACCAATCGCATAAGGTTTCTTTTGCCCTTTCTCGTTAACTTCGGGAAGTTCGTAAATACTTATCTCTCCGCTTACATCGTCAACCCACTTAATATCGGTTATTCTAGAAACATCTCTAGATATGATTTCCTTTTTGTATTCGAAACGCCCTATCTTAAGCGGTTCTACTTTCCTTAATTCCGCAAGTCTTTGAATAATTAATGCTTTGTTAAACACGCAATTTCCCGTAGCAATAAACGCTTCTTCGGGGCTTGCAGGATACTCTTGCTTAAATTGGTCTATATCGCCATTAAAGGTAGTTGCAATCTTTGTTCTTCGCCAATACAGTTGTCCGTCCGTCAAATCATATAACGCCTTTAGAGACGCTTCTTCGGGCGTAGGCTTGAAATCTTCAGGTGGCTCTTTCGTGTATTCTTCCAACTCGTGCCAAGCACAAAAGACGGGAATATATTCGCTCTCGCCTGATATCGCTTTATCCCACCTTTCCTTAAAGTCGTCAAAACCATTAGCGGTCGATTCGATAATCACAATACTGTTCGAATCGTCAGGCACGGTTTGTAATAACGCCGTTAATGTTGTCTTTTGGTCTTTCCAAAACGCAAACTCTGATAAATGCAATAAGTTAAATGTTCCCGAACGCCCTAATCCGTCTCGGCTCTCTGCAGTAAACAACTGAATCCTGCTATCTAAACCTGTGTTATCCTTGTTATTGAATACCAACTCTTTCGCGTTACTCTTTAACATTTCGGGCTTCAATGGTTCAGGTAAATTGTTATAATATCTCTTAAACATTTCAAACAGGTTATTTGTTGCGCTTAACTCGTGCGCTACAATACCTGCCGTAATATTTTTCTTTGTCGCGCAGTTCTTAAAGATAATCGCTTCCGTTAATGTTGAGAATCCCATTTGTCTTGCCTTAAGCACAATCATTCGAATAGGTTTCCCTTGTTCCGCTTGGTTTTTAATCGCGTTATATAATCTCATTTGCGGTTTGTTTAACTTAAACGGAATTATTTGCATATCTTTAGTTCTTATCTTCAAAAACTTCTCGATATATTCTTGTGTTGTCAATATTCGCTACCCTTGTTTATCTCTTTCATTACGTCTTCAAAACTTAATCCGACATTAGCAGTCTTTCCGCCTGTCATAACTTGTCTCTTATCAAAAGTCGTTCCTAAAATCGTTACTGCTTCTCTTGGTGTCAACTTTTCTTCATTAATTGCACGCTTTATTACTTTGACCGAACCTTCAAATAACTCTTCAAAACTCTTCTTCATCATTTTGTCAAAGTCATCATTTGCTTTCTTTTCTATTTCTCTTTTTTTCTTTTCCCGCAGTTTCTCGAATCTTTTAGTCTCTTCCTTGTCGGCAAACACTCTATTCATTACATCGTGTACTGTACTATCCGCAACACCATTAACTCTTGATGTCTCCAAATATGACATTCCACTTGCAACACATACTTTTATCTTTTCAACTACTTCAGGCGGTAACGCCTTGCCTCTCATTGTTATTCTCCTTGTAAGAAATTTATAATTGCATTATAAGTCCATTTTTCGTATCATTTCGTATCAATCCGAATCATTTCGTATCATTTCGTATCAATTCCTAAAACCTCTATTTTTTACAAAAAATTTAAAATAAAAAAGCCCCTTTTTTGGGGCTTCTTCTTTATATTAATTTCGATAGTTTATGATATGCTCGCCAGCGTTTAATCCTTATGTAATCAACCGACAAATGCAACTGTTTCGATATAGCGCGTTCAGACAATCCGTCAATATGATATTTATACAATAAATCAATGTCTCCGTCAGTATTGTTAAGTTTATTTATTATTTCTAATGTGCTTGCAAGTCTAGAATCGGCTACCATAACCGCGTTATTGTATTGATTGATAACTTCTTCAATCCTTTGATTAGTTTCGTTGTTAGGCACTGATATTGCCTTTAACCTTTCCAATCGTTTCGCCAAACAATCTACCTCTCGGCACGCGTTATAATATTCGCTTAACTTATCTCTCACTTCATACTTTGTCATTTCTTTGCCACCCTTTTAATTATTTCGTTCGCAATCTTCTCAACGTCCTTAAAAGCCACCTTGCCGTCCGTTTCTTTCTTTTTTACTTCGGCTACCAATGTTAATAGTATCTCGTTAGTAATTTGTACTTTGACAATGTTTCCTAGTGTTTCCGCGCACTTTGTAATCGCAGCATTAACTTGGTTTTTAGTGAAAAGGTTTTTTTTCTCTTCCGCATCTTCATACTTGGCTAGTTTTAAGTAAATCTTCTCGGCGTGAGTGTGATTTGCTCTTTCGTTTAATTCTATTGCTTTTTTGTTATCGGTTAATCTCATAATTTCTCCTTAAGGGCTAATAGCCCATTTTTTTATATTCTTCTATTTGATACTTTACTTTTGCAAAATCTCTTACAAGGTTTTCGTGCTCATAATCCCAAATGGCTTTCATTTCGGGTGGAACAGGAACGCCTTTTGCCTTTTCTTCTTCAATACACGCAACTGCCCTTTCGTGTAGCATCTTGTAAATATCAACGTGCATTTCTGCCGTTTTAATATAAGTATCTGCTAATGGCTTGTGTTCACTTCTTAAATGATGTGCTTTTTCGGCATACCATTCTATTTCTTCAAGTGTATCGTCCATTTTAGCAATAATATCTTTTAATATTTTCATAACATTTCCCCCTTTATATAACTATATAACTTTGTCACATCAGTTCCGTCAAAAACGATTCCATACATTGTGATAGAACCACTCTTTGACATTGCGTTTTTTGCCATATCATATAACATATCTAAATTGACGTTTTTATTCTCATCAAATAATTCTTTAGTTAATGGGGCATTTGAATAAGTTTCTATATAGTTATTTACCGTGCCTTTTATCAAAGGTTCAACTAATAATATTAAAAACTTTTTACCTTGCCCTGCCTTTGCAACAAGTTCCTTGTCTATGTAACTATGTAATCCTTTATGGATTTGTTCTGCACTTACAAACATAACACACTTCCTTTAAGTAAAGTGGCGCGATTGTTACACCACGCCACCAACTTTGCTTGTTATCTTCCGCAACCACAACCGCAATTAGGAATTGGGTTATAGGTAGGCTGTGCCGTTGTAGTAGTGCCTGCTGTTACGTCAGCCACTAATTTCGGATAGAAAGTTGCATTTGCATAGGTTACTATTGAATTGTCTGCACAACATCTTTCGTCACGTTCTCTATTAAGCGCACACATAAATTGATTGTTTTGCGCCGTAATTCTTTCGCCAAGAACCGCAAACGTGCCTTCGATTTTTGCATTATTAACGGCGCTTTCTTTTTCATTAGCGCATATTGTCGCGCGTATGTCTTTTACTTGTCCGTCAAAATACTTGTAAACTTCTAAAAGTTTTTGGTCGTTGTAGATATTAGCATCTCTTAATGCAATATCACTTTCTAACTTTGCAATAGTTCCTGACTGGTTAAGTTCAAAACGGTTTACCATAGTGTTTTCACTGCAGCAACCGCCGTTCCCCCAACCGCCTAACATATTGCCAAGTCCATTACCTAATAAACCTAACGCTGTTCCTGCGATGCCAAGTCCTAAACCTGAACCTGCAACGCCTTTTGAAGCAAATTCTGCCATAATTTTATTCTCCTTTTTTTGTATTTTTCGAATACCTTGCGCACCGATACTCTACAAATATGGTAGAATAAAACTGTCTATTTTGTTGGCTTTGTTTTATAACTAAAAAGGCAAAAATTGCAATCAAAAATGTTATGATTTTAGGCAAAAATGTTACGATTTAATTTCGTTTAAGAATAACTTCTTTCTTAATATCCCCCTTAAATTTCTCACGTAATCCCAAGAATAATCGGCTATCTTGTTTATCAAAAGATATTCCCATATTTCTTTAGGTTTTTTGTTTTCAACGAAATACATATAGGCAATAAGTGTTTTAATTTTGTTAAGTCCTGCATCTCTACATTTCTGTTCAAACATTTGCCTTTCAATGCTTTTTAACTTTGTATCAAACGGGTCGTAAAAGTAAATATCTATGTCGGAATAATTACCGTCCTTATCACACTTGCGCATATAAAAGCACGGATTAAAGTTGTCAAATCTTATCGCTATTTCGTTAGGTTCAAGTTTTATTTTCTCAAACTCATCTATACTATTAACGTAACTTATATTACTTTTAATAGTCGGCTGTAAGTTTTGTTTTGATATTGGAATCATAGTTTACCCCTCGTTATTCCCAATATTCCCACTCATCGCAATCAACATAAGAAACTTCGCCACCTAAAACAACTGCGAAACAACAATATCTAATAGATTCGCCCTCTGTTGTTATTATTATGTCAAAACAATATATTTCTTCATCGCCTATTGCAACTTCTTGATGCTCGATTTCTTTAACCGTATATGTAGATTTCTCGTCCGTAACAAGTTCGTCTATACACGCTTGATACGACCAATGAGGCTCATTTTTACACCCTACAAGTGATAAACACATAATTGCTACTGCTATTATTAAAACTAAAATTTTCTTCATCTTTTTACTCCTTTATTTATAAACTCCTTTAAGGTTTCGTCTATGTTTTCTATAATTGACGGATAATGAACAATCATTTTATCTTTCAACCTTTCGGCAAACTGTTTTAACTTATAATCGGTTTGAGTTGTTTCGCTTGTTTGACTGTCACTTTCTGCTCTATCAGAAGAAACTGCGTCTTGTTTTCCATATTCATAACCTACTTTATAGCCTTTGTGATAACTGTCATATAAACTTTCATTTTCCTTTTCCAGCTCGGCAATTCGGTCTTTAAGTTGTTGGTTTTCTAAAACTAAATTTCCGTTCATTTGGTTAATGTTAAAACTTGCTTTTTCAGTTTCTTGCATATTAAATTTTATAGTTTCATTCTCGTTTTCCAACTCGTTGATTAGGGTTAGAATCTCTTGTAAAGTGTCTGATGACATACGCCTAAATTCAAGGTCATATTCTTTTGAAAAACTAATTTCTTCTTCTAAATTCTCTTTAATCTCTTTCACTTTTTCGATTTTCATATTATTCTCCTTTACAAATAAATAGTTTTTCAACCTTATCAAGTTTATTCCTATTGTTTTGATGTGTTTTTACTTGTTTTTGCCAAATACACTCAAATCTACCTTCAGGCATTTCGTATTCACTAACAAGCACTATGTTACCTTGTTTTGTTTGTTTTTCGCACCAATCATAAAATTCTTCGTGCTTAAAGTCGGTAGAATAACCTATGCTCTGCTTATAAGGTATATCGCAATAAATCAAGGCATTTTCACAATAAACGCTTTTATAGTCTTTACATTGAACTTCAATATCTTTCAATAAAGGTAATTGTTTTTCAAAATTTCGTTTTGCTTCTTGAAAATAGTTTCTAATTTTGCCGTCTTTTGTTTTAGCAAATGCCCCATAACAACCACCATAAACCCTTGCATTATAACTTGCAAATAAAAGTATTGCAGACCTATACCAATTACTATAATGTTCGGCATTATCTCTTACATCGTAATAATGTTCTCTCGTTGGTAGTTCAGGCAAGTTTACTAATAGTTTTGGGTTATTCTTGCAATCAATTACTAAATCAGTTACAAGACAATCAATATCGCTACCAATTCTCTTATAACACTTTATCTTGTCAATTACGTTAAACCCCCCAACAAAAGGCTCTATGTAAAGTTCAATATTATTATTGTCAATATAATTTTGTATAATAGGCACAATATCCTTTGCTATCTTTGTTTTTGCTCCTATATATTTCATAACTATTCTCCTAAACTTTCAATCTTTAATTTGTTCATAATCTACTCCTTTATTTCAACACCACAAGACTTTATAATTTCTTTCAAAGCGTCAATATGCAAATATTCTCTACCTTGAACAATATATTTGGTATTATCCACTATTGTTTTTGCTTGTAAATAAATCTTCTCTGCCGTTTCCTTGCGTTCACGCTCAATACACCTATCGCATTTTGCATCAAGTAATTTTTCTAATTCTACAATACGGTATGCCATTGCCTGTTTGTTTTTTTCAAACTTCTCATATAGGTATTTGTAAATATCTTTCGCTATTAAAATTGTATCAACTGTTTTAGTAACTTTTCCGTCTTTACTGTTTGCGTGTACTTGCCCTAATTCTGCCTCGCACCTATCGTCTATGATTCGCTTAATTTCGTTTATAGTCTGCTTTTCTTTATCTTTCATTTTCTACTCTCCTATTCCAATATTCTTCAGCAGTATCTTTTTCGTAACTATAAAATATTCGTGTCTTTATGCCACAATTTTTACATTCTATTCTTGTTCTTACAAGAGTTCCAACACCCCAACCCGTTCTTTCTATCTTTTCTACTTTATTGCTTCCACAAAAGGGGCAAGGTTTTAAGTTATCATTCATTTTATAAACCCTCCGTAAAAGCAAGCACACCACCGCATATTATTCCTGAAAACGATAGCAGTCCTACAAAAAAGAATAAAGCAGTCGGCTCAAAACCCATTTCCACAATTTGATTATAAAAACCTATTGCTACACCTAAACCTAACAACAAAATTATTGAAAAAATCAATAAAATTACCCCTAATAATTTTTTATGTTTCATTTTGCAACTCCTTTAATTTTGCTTCGGCTTCGGTTTTGGTTAGGAATACGGTCTTGCCAAGTATATCTTCCGTAGTAGTAAATATTCGCCACATAGGTTGTCCTTTATAGTCATAACAATATGTTATATTTACAACAAATCTTTCTAAAACGGCTTTATATGGCTTTCTTCTTATACGATATACTGTTTGTCCTAACCTACAAGGCAACTCAATAAGCGTTCCGTTCTCGATTTTATCTTCAATGTCGGCAAAATGTCTTATAACACCCAAAGCATCTAAATCAATTTCACTATAATCAATGTAAGGGTTGCCAAGTTTTGTTCTTCTTGTAATTCTCTTATACTCTTTCATTGTATTCTCCTCACAATTCGGGCAAACTTGTCTGCCTTCAGGAATAATTGCATTACATTTTACACATCTGTTATTTTTCATCTCCTACCCCCGAAATATCTTCAATTACTAACGTTTTTAAGTGGCTTAATTGTTGCATCGCCTTTGTGCAGTTACAACAAAACTCTTGCATTACAAGTTTTTTTGCTAACTCGCCTATCGGCATATTGTTATCTAACGCCACTAAATACGCCTCTATTTTTTCTATACTATCCACTACTTTTTCAAATTGTTTAATCGTTTTCTTTCTCATCTCTTAAACTCTCCGCTAATTTTTTAATTTTTCCCTTATAGTCAATATCGGTCATTTCCCCGAATAGCGCCATAAGACAACTTGTTACTATACTGTCGCCTGCCAAGTGATAAAGACTTGAATTACTTTGATTTTTTGCAACCTTTTCATAATCTTCATCTTTCACACCCATTAAACGCCAGCACTCTTTTGGTGTTAATTTGCGTATTCTATATTTTCTATCTTCCATATCCACCCCCCCTCAATAATTCCTTGTCCGTTTCTTTTCAAGTCCGCACCTACGTTCCGTGTTATCGTTCCTACACACGAACTATCTTTGCGTATTTGTTGATTAAAGCCGTCCCAAACTTTTATATTACTTTTCATATTTCGTTCGGTATATATCTCGCAAATTTCTTATTTCGTTAAAATCTTCGCATATAAGAATTGTAGATGCATTTATACCCCCCCCTATACTTTCTGCAACCCTTGTTGTTATTGTAGGTGCGATACTTTCCTTGCCATAAACCTTTTCAAGTGGATTTTGTCGGCTATTCCAATTCGCTATTTGTTCTAACGTCATATTCGATGATAAAGGATTGATTTCTAAAACTTACGCCTGTCGTTATTGTTCCACAAATCCCGTCATTGTAAATCGTTTTGTTGTAGCAATCTATATACCCTATCTGCCCCCCCTTAATTATTTTTTCTCTCTCTTTCTCAAGAGTCGCAATTAGTTTTTTATTCATAATTCTTTGATATAGTTATCGTCCATACGTCCGCCTGCTCGCGTTGTTATTGTCCGACCTATACCCCCCCATCAGTCGGGGTAAACCTAAAACCGTTTCCCTTTTCTTCACACTCTTTGCTATGGTTTTCAAAGTAGTTTACAATCCTATCCGACAAGTAAAAACTCTCATCTACGTTATGTTCCAACACATCTTTAAGTTTAAGTTTTAGTCCGCAACTTTCAGGCATATCGTAATAATAATCTCCTAAAACACTAACCATAAAGCATCGCTCTCTATTTTGCGGTATTTGGAAATTCTTACTATTTAACACGCCCCACTTGCACTTGTAATCTAACCTTTCTAAAAACTCTACCCATTGTGCAAAATGTTTAATATTATTCGTTCCAATTACTTCAGGCACATTTTCCATTAAAAGCACTTGTGGTAAATTTGGTGTTTCTTTAAGCAGTCTTTCCACTTCCCATAACAAACCGCTTCGTGTTCCGCTATCTCTACCCATACCTGCACCTTTGCCTGCACTTGATAAATCTTGACAAGGAAACGAATAAGTCATTATGTAGCAGTATTTATCGGTATCGGTTATTTCTAATTCTTCGCCTTTAATTCCCATAATAGAACCTAAATTTTTCGAACACACCATATTACTGAAAATCTTTCTTGATTCTGTTTCAGACATTTTGTTTATTCTTTCATCACTTGCAGGCGTTGAATAATCGTAACTTATTCTACCTTTTAAGAAGTTTTTAATTTCTTCAATACTATGTCCGTCAGAATAATCGGTAGTATCTTCACTAAAATGTAAATCTTTATACGCTTGAATTGACCTTACCGCCCACTCGCTTATTTTGTGGTGTTGATATTGAACACCTAAATACTTTAACGCAAGTGATTGACTACCATAGCCTGCGAATAACTCTATAAGCCTTATCGGTTTATCTATCTTAAAAGGCATTGAACCGTCAAATATTGATATTTGCATCTTTAGAACCTATCCCTAAACTCTTAATAAACGGCGATGTTTCCTTTAACATTTGCTCTTTTTGATTTTTGACATTAACACCTTCTACAAGATTGCAAGTAATATCTTCAAACTTACACTCGTTATACTCTAAATAAAAAAGAAACTTTGCCCTATTCTTGCACGTTGTTATAATATAGCAACGATTATTTTTGTATTTTTCCTTACACACAAACAACTTATTTTTCACAACCTTACTCTCCCCACTCATACCCAACTAACTCGCTATTGCTTACCTTTCTTATTGCCTTAACAATTATCTCGCCATAATTATCATCTATCATTTTTGGTGTAATGCTATTAATTACGATTCTATTTCCGTTTATTCCGACACACTCTATCTTTCCGATAAATGATTTATAAGCAAGCGGTGTGATATTATCCCTAATTTCTTCAAGAATTGCATTAAACAACGCAACGCCGTTAGTTATGTATGTTTGTTTATTATTATTTAAATTATTATTATCTTTCTCTATCTCTATCTCTATCTCTTTCTCTTTCTCTATCTCTGGTGGAAAATTTTCCACCTTTGTTCCACCCCCTAATAATTCTTGTTTTTTTCTATCTAATTGAATCTGCTTTTTTTCAGCACCTATTGTAGTGCTACCTATCATACTTTGAAGTTTAGTCATATAAATTGTTTGGTCGTCCATAACTTCAATAAGTCCTAACTGCCTAAACAACTTCATCGCCGACCTAACAACGTCTATGTTCGTGTCGGTTATAACTGAAAGCATTTCTTCGTTATATGGAACTTCTTCATTAAACCTTAACTTGCCTTCGTGCGATAAACTTTCGCATAGCAACTGAAGATAGAAAATAACGTAATCTTTTCCGTTCTGCATAGATTTAATAATTTTAATATCGTGGCGTTTGAAGAAATCATCTTTCAACTTAAACCAATAAAATTTATCCTTTCTATATTCCGCCATCTTCTCCCCCTAAAAAATCCTTAAACTTTTGCAGCGCTTTCTCTTTATTCTTATTCGTTGTGCCATTAATACCAAAAGTTAGGTTTTTATCAAATAACTTTGATATGTCTTTTTGCGCGTTTTTATAACCTTGCAGCAATCCGTCTCGATAACCTTTTCGCTCTTTAGTTTCCGCAATCTCGAATTTTCCTTCGCCTTGTCCGCCTGCGGTCTTGTTTCTTAATTGCCAGCCGACATTAGCGTATTGTTTAATTAGAAACTGCTCTCTAGAGTCAAGTTGGTCTTCGGGGTATTCCATAAAATCAACTTTCCACCCGAATGGATTATCTTTACTTTTCAAGCCGTGTTTTTTTAGGCTTAAGTCGATATGCTGATAACCTACCAAGTGTTGTGATAACCGCGTTAGAAGATGTTTTGCTTGTCCTATGTAGGCATACTTAAAACCATTTTCTCTACGCGTTAAAATGTAAATACCGCTAGTATCAGGAATATTGCCAAACAAGTCGGTTAAACGCTTTTTATTTTTGTTTTCAATCGCAATGACTTGTCTATAATTCATATCCTCACCACCTAGGACGGAAGTTGATTGTCATCAATCGGTGTTAAAGTCGGTCTTTCTCTTGTGATAGTTTCGCCTTGTTGTTTTGGTGTTAAAAACTCTACGTCACTTGCAACGATGTCGGTTACGTTTCTCTTAATACCGTCTTTATCTTCATAAGAGCGCGTTTCCAATTTTCCACACACCGCAACCTTATTGCCTTTCGTTAAATACTTTGCGCAATTTTCAGCCAATCCGCGCCATACAACGATATTAAAAAAATCACTTTCTCTTGTTCCGTCTCCGTTCGTATAGTCTCTTGATACCGCAATGCCAAATTTGCATAGCGATGCGCCGTTTGGCGTTTCGTTAAGTTCAGGGTCTCTCGTTAAATTTCCAACTAAAAAAACTTTGTTCATATTTTCTCCTTAATCTAAATAATTTTTTCCTATTAATTTCATAAATTCTTCTCTCGTGTGAGTTCTTTCATAGATTGTCTGACATAGCCTTTTAAGTTCTAAATCTAACTCTCTATTAAAATGCACACCTTCGTTCGATAAGTTGTGATGATGTCCGCAAAGATAAACTGTAAAACCATTTTTTTCGCTTATACTTCGGTTAGCGCCGAAATAAATGTGATGTTTATGAATGTTTGTAGTTCTTCCGCACACCCAACAAACCTTTTCGTTTCCTATAATACTTTTCACTTTAATCTCTCCGTTTCCCATAAAGATTTAATTTCCGCAATTTCCGCAGGCGTTCTAGTGTCTATCCCCAACTCTTGTGCTTCAGATACAACACCGTCTATTAGCCTTGCCATTTCCTTAACATCTAGCGTGTGTGTTTCTTTATAAACCATATACACATCAACAACCTTTCCGTTATCGATTGTTTCTTTTACCCATTTCGGATATTTGACAACGCTTTTCACGTCAGCACCTTTCGGCACTTTCAAGGCAAACAATGTGTCCTCATCAATCCTTAAAGGCGACCCATATTCTAGGTTAAGTTGTATCTTACATTCATCGTTTCCTATCTTCATCACTTCGGCAATCTTATGCACTAAAGAGTGAAAATAAGCATTGGCGTTTAGGCTTCGCCTTTCCTTATGCAGTTTAATTTCTACGTCATAAATTCTTTGCGGTAACTGTGGCGCAAGATTTGCCACCTGTGTTAGCGCTTTCGACAAGTCATTTTCATTTTTTACTGTAATACTGAACATAATCTTCCACCTTTGGCATTATTTTCGCCTTTAGACACCTTGCAAGATACCTTAAACGCGGTAAATACTCGTTGTCGATAAAACCCTTATCAAACATTATTTTGTGTCTTACAAGGCGGTTTTTGTCAATATCGGGAAAATAGGGATTTAAGTAGTCCGCATCGGTCATATAGTAGAGATACAACGATGTGTATTTTCTTTTCTTGCGATACATCAACACCTGACATTGTTGCCAATAGTTTTTAGGCACTTTCTTAAACCCTGCCCCTGATGTTTTAATCTCTACAACTTCGTTCTTTCGTAGTCCGTCATAATTGCAGCGCAAACGCAAACCTAACTTATAATATGGGCGCTTGCCTATATGGATTTTTTGCTTTTCCAATTTCTCGATAAAACGAATAATCGGTATTTCCATAATGTTTCCGCAATCCATAACCCAACTTGATAGATTATTTTTCATTACACCCAATTTAACTAGCCACCAATTTTTGAAACTTTCCGTTTCCCAATTTCCCATTATCATTGAAGTGTCAGAAGCACCAAACCAATGACTACGATTTTGATTTTTAATCATTTTCGCTTACCTTTGATAATACTTTTACAATTCCGTCAATCTCTTTTGCAACTTCGATAAGTTCTTCAATACGCTTACGACTTACACCTTTTAAGTGAGCAAGCATTTCGTTGATACCACCGCACTTTTTAACGGATTCGTTTACAAGTGTTCTAAACTGTTCGGCTAAACTTTCTTCACGTTCTTTAATAACTGTGTCGGGGTTATCGTCTTTCTTCCATAAATGAATACCTAAACCCCAATTTACCGCAACACATTTTACAAATGCTCTTTGTTTAGCGTTGTAAATATCGCTTTGAGATAACTTTTCAAGTGTTACGTCTTTCATACCGTCCATAACAGGATAGAAGATTTCCCTGCGGTCTCCGTCAATCTCTACAAATACCTTAATAGAAATAGCGTTGTTTTCGTCCTTAAAGAGTAAACCGCCATTTTCATTTAACACATTTTCAAATACAACTCTTTCCGCACCGTTATCATATAAGCAAGTTAAACAATCCGCCCACGAAAGCGTGTCAACCGTTCCGTTTTGCTCTAACTTTTGTTTTGCCTTATTGTAAGCAAATGTCGGTTTTTTAGTAATAGGCACTTCTACTTTTGACAACTCAATAAAATTCTTAATCATAATATCTCCTTAATCGTTAGTTTCACTTTCTTGTGCTTCGGTATCAAACCAAGCAATTAAATCTTCTTCAAACGAATCGGCAAGCGCATCGCCAAAATCACAATCTTGTATAAGATTTCTAACCTTTTCGGTTAAATCTTTTTCAAGCGCTGGATTTTCGTTTATAGTTTCGCCGAAATAATATTCGGTAACAATAGATACAAGCGCATCTTCTAAATCGTCAGTATCGGGCGTGTAATTAAAATCATATCCTTCATCACCATCCCATTCGCCGTTTATCCAAATTTCGCCCGTTTTTCTAAAAAACTTAAGCGTTCTCTCTTTCATCTTTTTCTTCCTTTCCTTCTTTTACAAAATTTTCGGTGTAGTATCCTAAATCCTTACATACATCGGCAATAACTTCTTTCATATCCTTGATTTGCTCAATAATGTCGTCAGAATTGTCTTCCGTGCTTTCTACAAGTTTAAGTCCTAATTCTTTTACCTTTGCTTGATAACCTATCGTTGCCATATCTAGCAATAGTCTTGCCTTTTTCATTTGCTTTCTATAAAATTCTTTCATATCCATTTTTTATAAATCTCCTTGACATATAAGTTTTAATTTGCTAAAATGTTTTTAATCCGAACACGCGTCCTGTGTTCAACAATCTTTGGGCTTTTCGCTATCGCGGAGAGCCTTTTCTCTTTCAGCGGTTAAAATAATTTCATAACGTTTTTGTAGCCTTGCGTAGCAGTGTAATATCCAATCAGTAATATCGCGATAACCACACTTCTTTAATGCCTTCTTAAAAAACGCTTTGGCTTCTTTCGGTAAGCAGACAGTTAGTTTATAATTGTTGGCTTTTTTATTTTGCCCTTGCTTTTTAGTCGGTGCGTAATACATTTCTTCGCTAGAGTAAATATCTTCGGCATTACAACCTAACACATCACACATAATCTTTAGTGTTGGCGGTATCGGTAAACATTTGTAATGAGTAAATTTACTTACCATTGGTGCATCGCTTCCTATCGCTTCCGCAAAACTTTTACTTGTTAATCCTTTTTTAGTGATTTGCTCGTAAAGTTTCATCGCCTTTTCCCCCTTTCTTATTTCTCATATACTCGCAACGTTCGTTGTAGTTTGCGTAATACAATAAATAAAAACTTTCTTCCTGCTTGGTTAATTCAATGCCTAACTTTACCTTTGCTTTAATTCCTTGTTCCCTTGTGCATTTCGTAATCATATTCTCTCCTTAACATATCTTTGCTTGTCAGTTATATTGAAATATTCGAAATAATCTTCAATATGAATTTTGCCCTGTATTCCCAATCTATCGTAATTAAACTTAATCTCACGCATCTTCCTTGCAGCAACTTGATACGGTAGCCCTAATAGGTCTTGCAAGTCTTTAATCGTTAAATAGTCTTTGGAAAACATCTTTTCCCTTTCTTCGTAACTCACTTGTCACTCTCCTTGTCTATCCTTTTTAAGTCTTCAATCGTTATCCCTGAATCCGCTAATTCTTTACCCTTTTTCTCATACTGCCTTAAACAATATAAATATTGTCTTCTCTTATAACGGATTCGTTCTTCCAATTTCGCCAACTTCACATAAGGCGATTCTTGTAACTTCTCAATCTCTTTTTCTACTTGCTTGTCAGTTAATCCCATTTTTGTTCTCCTTGTATTAATTACAGCAATTTTATTGCTATTATTGGGCAAAAAAAACTTTATCTATACTAATGTCTGGATATACCTTTTTAATCTTATCCATAAAGTTCTTAGATGCACCTGCACGTCCATTCTCTACTTTTACAAGCATAGAATATGAAACACCAATCTTTATCGCAAACTGTTCTTGCGACAAACCTTTACTTTGTCTAAATTCTTTAAGATTCATAAATACTCTCCTTTTTATATTTTTGCTAGCAATATAGTTGACCGATTTGTGTTTTTATGGTAAATTATTATCGTTGCAACAATAAAATTAACTTACCATAAAAGGCGGTGATATTATGAAAAAACTTTTTAAGTTTTTAATGTCGCACCTTTGTTCCTTTAGGTAACTGTGTTGACTTATGGTGTTGGCAGACACAAACTGCCAAAGCAACACTAACTTTACAGAAGTAGTAATTTGTCTTACTACATCAACATTTGTTGTTTCTAACGCACGAACTGCGTAAAAACATTAGAAACACTTTTTTGTATCGCACGACCTGCGAAAAAAACACTACAAAAAAGATTTGTTGATTGCAAAGCATAAAGGTAAAAAAATTTGTTACAATTTCCCACTTGGGCAAACAAGTGGTTTTTTGTAATCACAAAACAGCAATTTTGTTGCTTGCACAATTATTATATACCGCAATTTTATTGCTGTCAAGCATTTTGTTGATTTTTTTCTTGAAATTAGCAAAATTTTTGCTATAATTAGTTTTTGACAGCAATATTATTGAAAGTAAGAGGTTTTTATGGGAAATAGAAATAAAATTTTTATGGATTCTATTGGCACAAGAATTAGATTTGCGCGTGAGCAAAAAGGATTTACCCAAAAACAACTTGGTGTTGCTGTTAATAAAGGCGATAGCACTGTTAGAATGTGGGAACTTGGAAAATCTGAACCCGACTTGACAACACTTAACCTTATTGCTAATAAATTAGATGTAAGCACACTCTATTTGTTGGGGCATTGTTCTTATGATAATAATCAAACATCTATGTCCATTTCTTCAGAAGATAACGAACTTATGACATTAATAAAACAACTTAACGCTGACGAAATAAAAGAATTATCAAACTATATAGATTATATAATTAGCAAGAGAAAATAAAAACCTTGCTAACTGCAAGGCTTCTTTTTATCGCGTGATACAATTTCTTTCGCTTTCTTTAGGACATCTTGTTTTTCTTCTTGCGAAAGTTTGGCATCTAAAAGTTTGCGTATCAATTCTATTTTCATCTTGTTTAATTCATTCATTTAGGCTTCCCCCTTGTTTTGTGGTTGAATTATATACAAAAAACAACGGACATTTCAAGGTGGTTTTATAAAATTTTTTATACCAAGTTTATCATAGGAGAAAGACAACAAATGTGGAACGAAAACTTAAAAGATTTCAAAAAAAAGGCAGGCTTGACTACAAAGCAAATAGCAGAAAAGTCAAACCTGCCTGAAAGAACTGTCAGCCGTATCATTTCAGGAGATACCAACAACCCTTATATGACAACCTTAATACCTATTTGTAAGGTTTTAGGTTGCTCTCTTGATGACCTATTTGCTGACACAAAAGTAGTGGTTGCAACAGAAACGGTTGTCGAATTACAAGAAACTGTTGAAGAAGTAAACGCAGAGAAAAATTTAGTTGTTAGCGATTACGGATTACTTTTAGATAAATACAACAGTCTTGAAAAGGAATTAGAAAAAACTAAAACTGAACTTGCTTATACAAAAAAACTTTTAGCAGTTCACGAATATTATACTAAACTAAAAACGGAATAATTAAAGGAAAAACTATGTTATTTAAGAGAAATAAAAAAAATAATGCCCCCAATCCCAATCCCGCACCAACATCAACAATACAATGGAAAACAGTTGAAATCTCCACACCTGATGTAAAACTTGAAGTAAGAGCGCAAATAGACCATTATATTTCAATGGCTATTGAACATTTTCAACGCGAAAATAGAGTTTTTATTAACCACAAACGAGTGTCTGACCTAGTTTATGACGTTGGACTTGAAGAATTC
Organism: Christensenellaceae bacterium; assembly: GCA_045644785.1. Lineage (GTDB taxonomy): Bacteria > Bacillota > Clostridia > Christensenellales > Borkfalkiaceae > UBA1259. The sequence goes on along the minus strand of JAZRHN010000027.1, from coordinate 1,681 downwards.
AAAGAAATGAAAAACGAAAAAAATGTGCATAATAAACATTTTGGAATAATGTCAACCACCATTTTGGCTTGCATTATTGAAACCGATTATAGTTATCAAAAGTTAAGAAAAGACCAAGATTTTTGGGAAGATATAAAAGAATCTTTTAACCCACCCCTTTCAGACAACCACAAGACATACTTCCTAAAGGCTATGGATAAAATTTATCTATTATTATGCCTTGAAAATTATGGTTCATTAGAAAATCCGTTAAACGAAACACAATTAAATTTTGATGTTCCTGAACTTTTAATTAAAACGCTAAATTATTATGCACAAAACAACAATTTAACACTTATAAATTAATAAATATAAAGATATTTTTTGAATAAGGTTGATTTACTTTACTATGTAAAGTTAGATGAACCAAATTACAATATCTACGAAAACTAACCTATGCCACAATACTACATTTCATCAAATAAATACTCTTTACAAGAACGTCAAACAAAACGCGGAAAAGTTTATGACGTAATTTTTCGTATTGTTACTTTAGACGGTGTAGAAAAGCAAAAAAAATTATCGGGCTATTCAAACAAAACCTTAGCAAAACAAGGCTACCTTGATTTTATTTCTAACTGCGAACTTGTAAAGAATAACCCATTAAAAAAGAGCGCAAACAAAATCGCGTTTACCATTAAAGAATTATCGTTAAAATACTTTGCATCGTTACAAAACCAAGTTAAAGAATCGTCTATATACGACAAACAAAAAACTTTTGAAAGGTTTATCTATGAACCTTTAGGCGATACAAAACTTATTGACCTTACAAAAGAAACACTTCTTGATTGGCAAGATAAATTATGGGCAACAAGAAACCCCAAAACAAACGACTTCTATTCCTATAAATATCTAACAAACACGCGCATTCATTTTTCGGCTTTCCTTTCGTGGTGTTCGGAACGTTACGGAACAAAAAACTTTTTGCTTGATATAAAGAAACCTAAAAGACGTATTCCTAAAACCGAAATGCAATTTTGGACTAAAGAAGAATTTGAGCAGTTTATTTCAGTTGTAGATAAACCCTTGTATCGTTGTATGTTTTCAATGATGTTTTACACGGGAAGAAGAAAAGGCGAAATCCTTGCCCTATCCCCTAACGACATTAAAGAAGATAAAATTATCTTCAATAAAACCTATAATAGAAAAGTGTTAAGCGCACCCTACCTTATAACTTCAACTAAAAACGAAAAGGCTGGCGCAACACCAATTTGCCCCACATTACAACAAGAACTAAAAAACTATAATCGTTTAGATAAAGGCGATTTCTTTTTTGGTGGTAAAGACCCTATCCACGAAAATTCGGTTAGAAACCATTTCGTAAGATATTGCAATATTGCAGGCGTTAAACAAATTCGCATACACGATTTACGACACTCTTTTGTTTCTCGACTATTGCATTTAGGCGCAAACTTTATGGTAGTTGCAGACCTTATCGGAGATACTGTCGAACAAGTTATTAAAACCTACGGACACCTTTACGAAGACGATAAATTGGCAATAATTAGTAAACTTTAATAGTAATTTATCAACAAAAAGTTACTAAAATGTTACTACAATTAAAAATATACTATATATTGTGGTTTACTTGCATATTTATTTACTATATATAGTATTCGTGCCTTTCCACCCCTGCCCACCA
>JAZRHN010000026.1:0-6807 GCA_045644785.1 Christensenellaceae bacterium | reverse complement strand
AAACTAATTCTAACGTAAAATGAAGTATCCTTAGAAGACGAACTAACGGACAACTTTACTTTCATTTTACCCTTAACAAAAACGTCTTTGTCAAATTTTTCTGTATAAAGCGTGATAACGTTATCGCCAAAAGTTTCCGCTTTTAATCCCTCTCCGTTAAATGCGGGCGGATTTAAGGGGTCGTAAATAAACTCTCTTTCCCCTTCGCCAATTTTAACGACCAAATCTTCAGTTTTAGTAGCAAAAAAGTCGCTTTGCCAAGCGTTTTCAAAAGCGCGATAGTAGGTTATAACTCCCTTTTTAAATGGAATATCCGTTCCTTTTCTAATATGTTCTATCCACTTAATTTTATAATCATTACCGAACGCTTCCGTTCTTTTTCCGTTTATAAATTCAACGCCGTTTTCTTTGTTAAATCCATCTCCGTGGTCATAAGGCGAAACCAATAAAGCACAATTTGGTTTGTTTTCACTATTAAGTTTTTCCCACATATCGAAAACGCCACCAACGTAGAAATCGTTGTATCCCGTTGCTAATAATATAGGTATTTTCGAATTAATTACAGCATTAAGCGTTTCTATTCCGCCATTTCTCGTATTCCAAAACTCGTGAGTGGGATTTCCTGCATCTAGCATTTCTTCAAAATCATCGGAAATTATGCCGAGCGCCCTTTTTGAAAGACCTTTAAGTGGCAATTCTGAAAACGATTGCATAGTGTAGTTTTTAGCCGACAATTTGCCGTCGTTAAAAAGTGCAAAATGCCAATTAGCGTGACCTTTTCGCATTTGTCCGTTGCGATACCAAAGCCTATAACGATTGCTATCTTGAACTTCAAAAATCGCACCCTTAACGTCTTCTTCAAACGGAGCTGTGGCGTAATGTAAAGAAGCCGTGTAACTTGCACCCACTAAAAAGAGTTCTCCATTATAAAAGGATTGCTTTCTTATCCAACTTCTTAATTCTAGCCCGTCTTCACGTTCATAAATATACGGAGTAAATGCGCCCGAACTTTTACCGTTTCCCCTACAATGTTGAATAACTACCGCATATCCGTTATCAAGCCACGCCTTTTCGTTAGTTAAATACTCGTTTACAACTTGCTCTTCAGTTTTTTCGCGGGTGGCGTTTACGTAAGGCGAACGGCAAACAATAACAGGAAACTGCCCATCTTTTTTAGGTAAGCAAACAACGGTGAAAAAACTTTCACCATTATAGTTTACGTATTGATAATAAGCGTGATGAGCCATAGTTTATAACCCCGTTCTTTTTTTGTATTCAAGTGGCGTTAGCCCTGTTTTCTTCTTAAAAGTTTTACTAAAGTAGTTAGGTGTATCAAAAGATAATTGTTCAGCAATTTCCTTTACGGATAGCGCGCCACCCTTTAGCATCTTTTTAGAAGCCTCAATTTTTAAATCGGTAAAATACTCTATAATCGTTTTACCCGTTGCTTGCTTAAACTTTTTAAAAACGTATGCTTTGCTATAACTAGTTTTTTTGCAAATATCTTCAATAGAAATTCTTTTATTTACTGAAGACGATAAAATTTCTACAATATTTTCGATAAACTTTCCGCCAAGTTCGCCTTCAGATAAAAATATCTTATTTCCATTTTCCGTTTCGGTAGATTCTCTCATAAGCCCTATTAGCAATATTTCCAAATAGTTCTTAATTAACTGAACACCGCCAAGCGAGGGGTTGCTTAAAACTTCCATTTTTTTAGTTGACGGGTCTGAAAACGGGATATTAAACGATTTTTTGGCTTCTTCCATAATCGCTAAAATATATTTTCTACCAAGTTCGTCTAGCAAAATCTTTTTATTTTCAAAAAACCGCATAGCAAGCGAACGGCAATCAAATGAAACGATATACACCGTAGGCGGAGTTTTTCCATTTGCCCTTAAAGAGTGTACTTCGTTGGGTTTATGGAATAATATTTCGCCCTGTTTTAACGTTATTTCTTTACCATCTGTATAGCAGCGTATATCTTCCTTATGCGCATAAACTATTTCCCAAAAGTCGTGCGCTTCTATCGGCGCAACAAAGTCTTTATCAAACTTAAAAAAGTGCACCGTTACGATACTGTTAACGACAAGCAAGTTATTAATTTTATGTTTAAAATATTTTTTCATATAAAAAGTATAACATAAACGCTAAAAGATTACAAGTATATTATTTTACCCTTTTTGTGTATTTTTTACTATTGTAATAGTTAAAAGAGTATATTACAATATATTTAACTTAAGTTTTAAGGAGAAATAGTATGAGAATTTTAGCGATAGGCGCACATCCAGACGATATAGAAATTGCTTGTTCTGGCACGCTTGCAAAATGTGTTAAACGCGGAGATACGGTTATCGTTTGCCACGTTAGTAGCGGTAATTTAGGCCACGTTGTTATACCGCCGGACGAATTAAGAGTTATCCGCGCAAACGAAGCAAAGAAAGCAGGTAGTTTAGCAGGTATAGAAGTAATCTACGGCGGATTTGACGATTTAGAGATTTACGAAAACAATAGACTTTCTAGGGATAAAATGGTGGACGTAATTAGATACGCTAACCCCGATTTAATTATCACGCACGACCCTGACGACTATATGCCTGACCACACTGCAACATCTAAATTAGTATTTGATGCAAGTTTTACGGCAACCTTACCTAACTATGCTACGATAACCGATAATCCTAACAAGGTGACGACGCCTGCAAAACTAGTACCTATCTACTATATGGATACGCTAGCAGGTGTAAATTTTAACCCGACGATGTTCGTTAACGTTACCGATACGATAGACCTTAAAATAAAGATGCTTAACTGCCACGAATCGCAGGTTGTATGGATGAAGGAACACGACGGAATTGATTTTGCCGATATGGTTAAAACGTGTTCAAGATACCGCGGTTATCAAAGCGGTGCCGAATATGCCGAAGGCTTTAAAGCCTGTCAAGTTTACTTAAAAGGCACTACCGAAAAATTATTACCATAAAATAAAAGGAGATTTATTATGAACTTTAATTCAACAGTAAAAGGAAGTATGTTAGAAGGGTTTTACCCCGCAGGTTGGGATTTCGATAAAATTGACGCTTGTATAGACGCGCCTGAAACTATTTGCGATAGACAAGCATTTTGGAACGAAGGTTTTACGCCCGTAATGTGCGACAATCTTGGTGAATTCGAAACGTATATGGGTCACGAAATTGCAATGCAAATTCGTATTGCTAAAGAAAAGGGCGAAAAGATTGCCTTTATTCTTCCCGTAGGACCTATGGGTATGTATAAATGGGTAGTATATTTCCTTAAAGAATGGAATATCTCTTGCGACCACGTTTACACCTTTAATATGGACGAGTGGGCAGACGGAGAAGGTAACACTTTAGCACCTGATAATCATGGTTCTTTCCAATACGCTATGGAACAAGCGTTATTTAATCCGCTTGGAGAACTAACCGTTCCCGCAAGCCAACGCAACTTTGCTACAAAAACCAATCTTCCCACCTATCCTGAAAAGATTGCAAAACTTAAAGCAGAAGGTGCTAAACTTGTTTTAGTTTACGGTATTGGTAGAATGTGCCACATCGCTTTCTGGGAACCACACTTTGCAGCAGATTATGCAAGCGCTGCAGAATGGGAAAAAGCACCCTATAGAATCGGCGCAAAAATCCACCCCCTCACCGTTGAACAAAACGCTTTAACTAGTTTTAAGAGTAGAACCCCTTTAGTTCCTTGTAGAGCAAACACCATCGGCCCTGGCTTATTCTTACAAGCCGACTATGCCATCGGTGGTGCAGACGGAACGTTAGGCCGTGGCATGCAATGGCAAGGCTTATCACTTTGGATGACCTTGCGACATGGCAAAACTCCGTGGATTGCTTCTTCTTATATCCCCACACTTAAAGGAAGACTCTTCTTCTTAAAAGAACTTGCAGGTCCGCTCCAAGCAGAATGCAACTAAAACTTTGATTTATGAAAAAATTTATAATGTATGGTGCTGGTAACATCGGTCGTGGATTTATCGGCCCCACCTTTTCACAAAGCGGATATAGCGTTGGTTTTATCGATATTAATATGGAAGTTATCGATAGACTTAACAGCGACAAATGCTATCCCCTAGATACAGTTTGTAATGATGAAAACGTTACTACAATAATAGAAAACGTTTACGGAATAGACGGCAAAAATATCGACCTTGTGTCTGATGAAATCGCTAGTTGTGACGCTATGGCAACGGCAATAGGCGTTAACGTGTTAAAGTTTATTGCAAAGCCTATTGCTGAAGGTCTTAAAAAACGCTTTATAAAAAACGCAAAACCGATTAACGTTATCATTTGTGAAAACTTAATCGGCGCAGATTCTTATTTAAAAAATCTAATAAAAGAGCAAATTCCCGAATATTCTGACCGCATTGATAAAGAAATTGGGTTTATTGAAGCAAGTATTGGCAGAATGGTTCCCGCGTTAAGTGAAGAAAAACGCCAAGGTAACCCCTTACGCGTAGCGGTAGAACCATATAATATTTTACCCGTTGATAAAGATGCGTTTAAAACGGAACTAGACGACGTAAAAAATCTTTACCCCTACTCTCCGTTTAACCTTTTTATCGAACGCAAACTTTTTATGCACAATATGAGCCACGCTTTAACCGCATATTTAGGCAATCTTAAAGGCTATGAATATATTTACCAAGCAGTTAAAGATTTTGATATTAGATACGCTGCTTTCCGCGCATTAAGTCAGTCAGCGGAAGCCGTTGCTAAAGAAAACAGCGTAGATATAGGCTTTTTACTTTCACATGCTGGAAATCTCTTATTCCGTTTTGGCAATAGAGAACTTAAAGATACTGTAGAAAGAGTTGGCAAAGATACTATTAGAAAACTTGGCAATAACGATAGACTTATAGGTGCACTCCTACTATGCGAAAAGCACGGCGTTAGTTGCGAGTTTATTTGTATAGGTGTGGCTTCTGGCTTACTTTTCGCGCCCACTGCTGATACTAATAGCGTTGACGTTTATACTTATGCTAAAGAAAACGGTGTTAAAATGGCGTTAGAAAAATATTCTAATTATAGCGGAAAACACGTAGAACTTATTGCAAAAATTTACGATATGCTTAAAGCCAACAAGTCTGTTGCAGAAATAGTAAATTATTGTGATGACCTTTCGGGCAAAACAATTAGGGTGTAATATGATGAAAAATGGTATAGCTGTTGCAGGCGTGATATTAGTTGATAAAATTAACGAAATTTCAGCATATCCCGCTTGTGGCGAATTAACACAAATTAAAAACGTTACGCTTGCTACTGGTGGGTGCGTTCCTAACGTTGGTATAGACCTTAAAAAGGTTATGCCAAGCCTACCCGTAAAAGCCGTTGGTAAAATAGGCAATGACCCAGAAGGTCAACTCGTTAAACAAGTTTTACAGGATAACGGGCTAGACGTTTCTATGGTTAAAACTTGCCAAGAAAAAACAAGTTTTACCGAAGTTATGAGTATATCTGGCGGACAAAGAACGTTCTTTACCTACGCTGGTGCTAATGCAATTTTCGGCAAAGACGATATAGATTTTAGTGCACTAAACGTAAAAATGTTCCATTTAGGTTACTTGTTACTAATGGATAAAGTAGATAATGGCGACGGAGAAAAGATACTAAAACTTGCCAAAGAAAATGGAATAAAAACTTCTATAGATTTGGTTAGTGAAAATTCGAATAGATACAAACTCGTTCTCCCCTGTCTAAAATATACCGACAATCTTATCATTAATGAAATAGAAGCGGGCAATTTAGCAGGCGTTACCCCAACCGATAATAATTTAGAAGAAATTGCCTTAAAATTAAAGTCTTTGGGTGTTAGCGAAAGAGTTATAATTCACACGCCAAATTTTAGTGTATGCGCTTCTGATAACGGTGTTGTTAAACTTTCTTCTTACAACATTCCTAACGACTTAATAAAGGGAACGACGGGCGCAGGCGACGCGTTCTGTGCGGGTGCATTACTTGGTATTTATTTAGATAAGCCCGATTTGGAAATATTGGAAATGGCTTCTTCGGTTGCCGTCACGTCACTTTTTTCTAGCGACGCTGTTAGCGGAATATTGCCACTAGAGGAAACCTTAAAACTATGCGAAAAATTTAATAGAAAATAAACAAAAAAACGCCCCCACTTGTAATAAGTGGGGGCTATTTTTATTTTATAAAATCTTTTAATATTTGGCTTGCAACCCATATATTAGTTTGTGGGGTGTAATGCACCATATCTTCTATAAATAAACCTTTATTTTTTAATGTTGGATTATAAAAGGGAGCATTGCTACAATCAAATACACTAACGTTTTTATTTTCGCTTGCTAACTCATTAAACACGCTATTGATAAAGTGCATACTTTTGCACTTTTCGCCGCTGCTATCTATTTTTAACAGATAATCTTCGTTTAAGAGTTTACTTATCGTTACGGGTACAACTTTTCCTAACGCGTTATAAAAACCATTTAGCATTTGGTTATATATACCCTTTAATTGTTGTTTTAGATTGCTAGTTGGCACTGACGTGTCTTCTTCTCCACCACGCCAATACAAGTTCATTACTTGATATTCTTTGCCTAATTTTTTAAAACTATCGTCTATAAGCGATAAAACGTGCACCGCCAAAGGATATAATGAAATATCTACTTTACCGAGTTTTCCTGTCTTTAACTTCTTTTTACGTGTAGGATTCCACATATATTGGCTAGTTACGCCTTGTGCACCAATTGCAATATGGACTATATATAAATCGGGTAAATTATTACCGCCGTCAATTTCCTTTTGCCAAAAG
>JAZRHN010000025.1:0-3964 GCA_045644785.1 Christensenellaceae bacterium | reverse complement strand
CCAGCACCTTGATTTTTAGCAGCGTCTTTCATTGCTTCAGCCGCAGCAATCTTCATCATAACGTCAGTTTTATCACCAAGAATACCAAGTTTGCTACGTTCATCAATAGCCTTTTCAATTTCTTGCGGAACAGACATGTTTTCAATGATAAAGTTGGTTAGTTGTAAACCAATTTCATTAAACTTGGTTTGTATGTTTGATTTTATTAATGTGTTAAATTCAGTGGTATTTGCGGCTAAATCTAATACGGAAACTTTACTTTCTGCAATAGCGTCGGTAAGATAAGACACTAAAATAGACTTTAACCAAGAGTTAATATCTTCGGTAGAGAAAGAACTATTAGTTCCAAATAATTCTTTTAAGAACACGGTAGAATCATCTACTTTATATGCGTAAGAACCAAAGCCTTTAACTCTAATCATGCCAAATTCAGGGTCACGCATAACTATGGGGTTAGAAGTGCCCCATTTGCCACCCGTGAATTGTTTGGTATTAACGAAATAAATATCGACCCTAATCGGAGTTTGAAAGCCGTATTTCCAACCTGCAAGTTTAGAAAGGATAGGGAAGATGTTAGTATTAAGATCATAAGTGCCGGGTGTAAATACGTCGCATATTTGACCTTTATGAACAAAAATTGCTTCTTGTGATTCGCGTACTACAAGTTTACTTTTGTGGTTTATTTCTTGTCCGCCTTTAGGAAGGGGATATTTATATACTAATGTATTTTTAGATGAATCTGTCCATTCAATTACTTTTAAAAATAATGCCATAATTTTTTCCTCACTTTTTTACATTATAACACATAAAAATTGCTGTTGCAATATATTAAACAGTTTTTTATATTTGCATTTTATACCCAAATTATGATATTATTAAAATACAAATTGCAGGTGTAGTTCATCGGTAGAATGAGAGCTTCCCAAGCTTTAGAGGTGGGTTCGATTCCCATCACCTGCTCCAAATAAACTAAAAAGCCTAAACCAATCTCGGTTTAGGCTGTTTTATATGTGGTGAATTGGTGGAAATATAAATATTTGTTTAGTATAGGTTGCCATTATTATTTAAATATTCTATTTTCCACATGTTACTGGTATGGTAAAAAGCATCAGCTAATGTTAGTAATACAAAAAATATAGAGCTAATACCACCCAGAACAAGACATACAATTCTTACGGGTATGCAAATTATAGGGAGATATGAAGGGATTAATAATAGTATTTCTACAAAAAAATCAAAGATTCCATATAAAAAATAGGGCATGAAAAAAAGGATTATTAATAATGTTTTAAGTATTATGTAGCCAATATTCTTTGACCCGTAATGAAATATAATATAATATTTCAATTTTAAGTTATCAAATAAATCTTCAAGCATGACATTTTCTCCTTATCTAATAAGTGTATTAAACGAAGTTGTAAGTGGTATTTAATTAGAGGTATATATAATACAGTTGAAATGTTAGTTATATAAAACTACGTTTACAATATTTAATGGTTGAGTTGCAATAATTCCTCTGATTTTTGGTATACTTGATATTTTTCCGATTTCTATATATTCAGGTATGTTAAATTGCTCGTTTATATAGTGGGAGTTTTTGTCGTATATTAAAATATTATCTTCAATAATTTCACCATAATATTTTCCAAATTTATCTATAAAAATTTTCTTATCATAATCAAATTTTGCCAAGAATTTATATGTGTTTTTATTGTAGACGCTATCATTGTAAGTATAAGCAATACACTTGCTTTGTAAATTATAGTAATGTTTAGGTAGAGTATAAGCTTCTTCTTTAGTGCAGGCATAGGGGAATAAACAAATAATACATAAAACTAATAAAAATGAAAGAATGTTTTTTTTCACAACTAAATACTCCAAAAATAAATTAAACTCATTATAATATAGAATATTCTATATGTCAATTAAAATTATAGAAAATTCTATATAATATTGTCATGGGAAATGATTTCAAAGATATTTTAAAAGATTTTTTAGAGGAAAATAATTTAACTCAAGTTGCTTTTGCTAAAATAATAGGGGTTAAACAAAGTCAAGTAAGTGAGTGGTTAAAAGGAAAAGCAAAACCTGGATACGACATAATAAAACGTATATCTATTGCTTACGATATATCCGCAGATTATTTTTTAGGTTTAGTAGAAGATTATTAACTCATTTTATAGTAAAAAAGCACGGAAACTATCCGTGCATTTTTATTATTATTGGCGGAGAAGATGAGATTCGAACTCATGTGCCCATTACTGGACAACTGCATTTCGAGTGCAGCTCGTTATGACCACTTCGATACTTCTCCGTAAGTTCTTTCTTATTATACACAATGGTAGGTTTAAAATCAAATAAAAGCCTACAAAAAAACATTGTTGTTGACTTTTTTTTATATATAATATATAATGTTTTAGTAAGGAGGTGCGCTTATGCATCCACAACCACTATTTACTTTATTAGGAAACGAAGTTAATCTATATGGTATTTGTATTGCCGTTGGTATTTTAGCATGCCTAGGCGTGTTTTATCTTTATACCAAGAAAATGGGAATGCCTGTTTTAGTGCAAGATTTTATTTTTTATATTGCGATAGCGGCTATTGCGGTTGGATTTTTATTTGCAAAATTATTTCAAGCGTTTTACAATTACTTGGCTACCGGTACGTTTGATTTTGCTTCGGCAGGAATTACCGTAATGGGCGGTATAGTAGGTGGTGCGGCAACCTTTTTACTATTATATTTTGTTTCAGGCAAATTTATATTTACTGGCAAAAATAAAAACTTACACGTAAAATGGTTTAACGAAATTTTCCTTTGTGCGCCTTGTTGTATTACCGTTGCCCATGCTTTTGGTAGAATAGGTTGTTTAATGGGCGGTTGTTGCCATGGTGCTTATCTTGGCAGTGAATACGTTTTTGGTGGTATAAAAATGTCTATGGATAAGGGTGCAACGTGGGGATATTACGTGCCCACCCAGTTATATGAAGCGTTGTTCTTATTTGCTTTATTTGCAGTTTTAACATTATTATATTTTAAGAGATATAATATATTAATGTCTGTATATTTAATCGCATATGGTATATGGCGTTTCTTAATTGAGTATTTACGTACTGACTTTAGGGGTGGTGCTGGAATATTCTCTCCATCACAATGGCAATCATTTATATTTATAGGAATAGGTGTTGCAATTCTTGTTTTCTATAAAATAAAGAAAATACCTTTCCGTTTACCAAAAGAGGATAAACAATTAAATACAGAAGAAAATAAAGAATAAAAAAAACGGCTTTCTCATTTGAGAAAGCCGTTAACTTTTATATGTAATTATTCAGCCTTTTTTTCTGCATCAGAAATCTTCTTTGCAAGTTTTGCTTTCTTATGAGCAGCGTTGTTCTTGTGGAAGATGTTTTTAGAGCAAGCAGAATCGATAGCAGCGTGTGCACAGGGAAGTGCAGCTTTAGCTTCTTCAATTTTGCCTTCTTTAACTAAAAGGTCAATTTTCTTAATTTGGGTTTTAACAGCTGAACGAATAGCTTTGTTTTGTTCAGTTTTTTTGTCGTTAACTAAAACTCTTTTTTTAGCAGATTTAATGTTTGGCATAATTTGCTCCTTAAATTTCTTAATCTTTAATTACGGCATTATTTTATCACAAATAATAATTAAAAGCAAGCACATAAACCTTAATTTTTTTCTTTTTATTTCAAAATTAACTATTTTTATCGCTAACGTCATAAATTTTACTATGAATAATTGTGGAATAGGCGTTTTTGATAGTGGTGTGGGCGGTATTTCCGTTCTTTTAGAAATGCAGAAAAGGTTTCCTAACGAAATCTTTTATTATCTTGGCGATAACTTTAACGCCCCTTACGGAGAGAAAGGGATAGGAGAATTAAGGCGTTTAGCAATAAACGGCATAACAACATTGTTAGAATATAACGTTAAGGCAATAGTTGTGGCCTGTAA
>JAZRHN010000024.1:0-2240 GCA_045644785.1 Christensenellaceae bacterium | reverse complement strand
TTAGCAACGCCCGCATCGTATAACACTTCTATGGGGATATGTTTAACGGTAAACGGCTTGGATAACACGCACGACGTTTTTATTGCAGAAATGGGTGCAAGAAACGTTGGCGATATTAAGGTGCTAACCGATTTAGTTAAGCCGACCTATGCGCTTTTAACGGGTGTAAATAGCCAACATTTAGAATCGTTTAAGTGCTACGAAAACATCTTAAAAGCCAAAAACGAACTAATAGAAAGTTTACCCGAAAACGGAATAGGCTTTTTCTCATCTGATAACGACGGTGCTAAAACCCTTTACGATAAGTGCGATAAAGAAAAATATCTAGCAGGCATTTCAGGTGGCGAAGTGTGTGCCGAAGACTTATCTATTAATGAAATCGGCACGGAATTTACCCTTAAAATTAAAGGCGAAGAACCTATAAAATGCAATACCGTGCTTTTAGGTAAGCACAGTATCAGCAACATTTGTTTAGCAGTTGCACTTGCCTATAAAATAGGGCTTACACCTAAAGAAATAGCGCTTGGCATAAACAGAATTCAAACGGTAAATCACCGATTAGAATTAGTGCCTAACAATAAAGGCATTGTTTTAATAGACGATAGTTATAATTCTAATGAAGACGGCGTTAAGGGTGCTATGGAAGTATTAGATACCTATTCGGGTAGAAAAATAGTTTTAACCCCTGGGCTTGTAGAGTTAGGCAAAAGGGAAAACATAGCAAACTTTGAGTTTGGTAAAACGCTAGCACAACACGCCGACGTAGTTATCGTAATCGGTAAGCATAACGCGGAAATGATTATTCAAGGCTTAATTGACGGCGGTTTTAATAGAGAAAATATTATGTTTGCCAAAACGCTTAATAAGGGCAATGCTATGCTTAACGAAATATTAAATAAAGGCGACGTGGTTTTATTTGAAAACGACTTACCCGACAATTATTCATAAAGAAAAAATTTAAAGACACCAAAGCAAAAAATAATGCGGAGGTGTTTTTTTATGAAAAATATAGCGGTATTCTTTGGCGGAACTTCACCAGAGCGAGAAGTTTCTTGTATTACGGGTGTGCTTACCGTAAATAGTATTGATAAAAGCAAGTATAATCCTATTCCCATATTTATAGATGGCGATGGCAAGTGGTATGGTGGAGAAATATTAAGAGATTTAGACTTTTATAAAAATAAGGACTATAAAAAACTAACCCCACTAACAATACTACAAGGCAGTAATAAACTCTACTCCTTAAAAAAAGGAAAATTAAAAGAACTATACGCAATATCAGTTGCAATAAATTGTTTGCACGGCGAAGGTGGAGAAGACGGAACGCTTTACGGAATACTAAAAAACTGTGATATAGCGTGTGCCTTTCCGTCACTTTTTGCTTCAAGCGTTAGTATGGATAAAATACATACCAAAAAGGTGTTAAAGGGAATAGGTGTAAACGTTCTTCCGTATTTCGTAGCCGAAGCAGATACCGACTTAAATCAAGATTTAGGTTTAGAATTTCCGCTAATAGCAAAGCCAGCGTTAGGTGGCTCTAGCATAGGCGTAAACAAAGCGGAAAATAAGGAGCAATTATTTAGGGCGGTAAACTATGCGTTAAAGTTTGGAACTAAAGTTATTTTAGAGCCGTGCTTAACTGACTTTATTGAAATTAATTGCGCCGTATATACGGGTAGAAACGGAAAGATAAACGTTTCGGAGTGCGAACGCCCATTAGCAAGAGATAAGGTGCTTTCGTTTTCGGATAAATATGAAAACGGCGGTAGAATTTTCCCCGCGGATATAAGCAAAAGCCTTTCTAATAAAATAAAGCAAATAACGCAAAAGGTGTATCGTGAACTAGGTTTTTTAGGCACGATTAGAATAGACTATTTAATATCTAATGGAAAGATTTACTTAAACGAAATAAACGCCGTCCCCGGTTCGCTTTCGTATTATCTTTTTAGTGATACGTTATCGGGTTTTACCGATATGTTAACAGAACAAATAGAGTATAGAGAATATCTTTTTGCACGCGAAAAAACGGTTGTAAAAAATTATAGTTCAGGAATACTGAACGGATATGGTTCAAAGGGTGTAAAACGCTTGTAAAAAACCTTTTGCTATGCTAAAATGAAATACGAAAATAAAAACGGAGATACCTATGAGCAAAATAGTAATGAAAAACCCCATCGTAGAAATGGATGGGGATGAAATGACTAGAATTTTATGGAAATGGATTAAGGAAATTCTTATCG
>JAZRHN010000023.1:0-4242 GCA_045644785.1 Christensenellaceae bacterium | reverse complement strand
AAAATCGCTTCTTACGGCGGAATTGATTTATTTATGGGTGGTAGCGGTGTTGACGGACATATCGCGTTTAACGAACCTTTTACTTCTTTAACTTCTAGAACGGGTGTTCGTGCACTTACCGAAGATACTTTAATCGTAAACTCACGTTTCTTTGATAACGACGTTAATAAAGTTCCTAAAACTGCACTTTCTGTTGGTGTTGGCACTGTTTGTGATTCTAAACAAGTTATGCTTTTAATCAGCGGACATAATAAGGCACGTGCACTTCGCCATTGTGTTGAAGGTGGTGTTGACCACGCTTGGACCATTAGTGCGCTTCAATTACATAAGGAAGGGATAATGGTTTGTGACCAGCCTGCTAGTAGCGAATTAAAGGTTGATACCTACAAATACTTTAAGGAAATTTACAAAAACGAAAAATAATATACGTTAGATAAAAAGGTCTGGTTTTTGCCAGACCTTTTTTGTATGCTTAAGTTTGGTTTTCTATAAGTTTTTCGCTAGGGAGAATAGGAATATAATCTTCCCATCGCTCTATTCGTATGGGCATAACTGGGTGTTTTATATCGTTAAAAATTAAAACGAGTGCGGGTTTTATTCCGTTATGGTTTTCGGTAAAGTAAAAATAAGAAAGTTTATTTTCTGCTAATAATTTTTTTGCAGTTTTATGGTAGTTAAAGTAAGCCATAACTATATTATTTGCAAAAAAATAAGTTATATATTTTTTTATAAAAAATTTACAAAAAGTATTGAAATAGTAGCCGTGGTATGCGATAATTAACCATAGCATAAAAAGGTAGGTAATATATGTATAAACTTGCTGTTCCTTTACTTCTTGACCAAATAGAAGAATACGGCTTAAAACCATCTATTAAAATATTAAATAAAATTGGCGCAGAAACGGTATTTATTGGTATTGGCTCATACATTGTTGATAAAGAAAAACGCGCTAAAAAGTTTATAAGTATTAAAAACGCTGTTAATGAGTTAAAAACGGCAGGGTTTACGGTTGGAATTTGGCTTTGGGCGTTTATGGTAGTTGATGATACTGCATATACGCACATAACTTCTCCTAATGGGGCAAAGAGTAAGGATATAGTTTGCCCGTCCGACCCGGAATTTCAAAAATTTGCTTATGAATACCTAAAAGAACTGGCTACCTTTAACCCAGATATCATAATGTATGACGATGATTTCCGTTATGGATTTTTAGATTGCGGTTTAGGTTGTGCGTGTGCTAATCACAGAGATTACGCTTCTAAACTTTTAGGCGAAGAATTGCCATCTGATTACGCTAAACACGTTTTTGGTGGTGGTAAAAATAAGTATAGAACGGCTTTCTTAAAGGCAAACGCATACTTTTTTAAGGAGTTTGCTTTAGGTGCAAGAAAGGCATTAGACAGCATTAATCCTAATATTAGATTGGGGCTTTGCTCTTGTATGTCTACTTGGGATTTTGACGGGGTGTCGGCAGCAGAACTTTCTAAAATTCTTGCAGGCAATACTAAACCCTTTTTACGCTTGATAGGTGCACCTTACTGGGCACGTGCTAAAAGTTGGGGCAATAGGCTTGCTGACGTTATTGAATTAGAACGTATGGAAAGTTCTTGGTGTGATAGCGATATAGAACTTTACGCAGAAGGGGACGCTTATCCACGCCCGCGTTTTACTTGTTCGGCTAATATGCTAGAAGGGTTTGATACGGCTATGCGTGCTTCTGGTGTGGTAGATGGTATCTTAAAATATACCTTTGACTATTACGGAGACGTTGATTACGAAACGGGTTATAACGATAAACACCTAAAAAATAAAGCAATCTACCAAAAAATAGACGACTATTTTAGTGGTAAACAGGCAGTTGGTGTACGTATTTACGAATTTATGAACAAGTTTGAAAATATGGACGTTCAGCCTTATTATGACGGATTAGATGGCGTGCAGGATACTTTCTTTTCGCCAGCATCAAGACTAATA
This sequence comes from Christensenellaceae bacterium, assembly GCA_045644785.1. Classification (GTDB taxonomy): domain Bacteria; phylum Bacillota; class Clostridia; order Christensenellales; family Borkfalkiaceae; genus UBA1259. Next base: position 2,268 of record JAZRHN010000023.1, on the reverse strand, counting down.
ACTTCACATACAATCCCTACCGTTTATAATGGTTTAGGAACGATTGGTGTGGCGTTTGGTGAAAACGTAAAATATCTTGATAAAGACGCGCTTTCTAACGGGCTTATTATAGACGTTGTTGGTGCTAAATTTTTAGAAGATTTAGGTATAGACGTTGGTCTTAAAAGTAAAGGCGACGTTTTCCTAGCAGAAAGGGAACGCTTTGTAAATAATAATCGCTACGTAGGGCTTATTAAGTGTAGAGTAAACGAGATAGAAGTTAAGCCTAACGCTAAAATTTGTAGTTATGCAAGCAACGATGATAAAGAAACGGTATGCTCTTATACTTATGAAAACGCTAACGGACAAAAGTTTTTAGTGCTTGCTTACGATGCGTATAGTATGAACGAGTTTGCGTTTAAGCAATATGAACGTGGAACGCAGATTTTAGAGTTTATAAAGAGTTTAGGTAAGGTATTGCCTGCCGAAATGCACGGCAACCCTGATTGCTATATGTTATGTAAGGAAAGCGAAAACGAAAAAGCCGTTTGGATAGGCAATTTCTTTACAGATGAATGTGTAAACACTACCATAAAATTAGATAGCGAATATACGGATATAAATTTTATAAATTGTAGTGGAAAACTGGAAAAAGATAAGGTTATTTTAGATGATATTCCACCTTATGGGTTAGTAGGGTTTAACGTTAGGAGATAAAAATGGATATAACAAAAATTGATAAAAATTTTGATACTACTTTTACTGCACCTGAAGATATAGAGTGGTTTAGTGTTCGACAAGAGCCGTTTGTGACGTATGGCGTAACCTACTCTAATGAAGAAGGCTTATATCGAAGAATGCCAAAAGAAGTTGCCGATAAAGTAAGCGACGGCGTTTCCGAACTAGTTAAGCAGACGGCGGGTGGAAGAATTAGGTTTATAACTAATTCGCCTTACTATGCTGTAAGGGTAAGAGAGCCTTTTATACCGCCATTTTCTAATATGCCTTTTATGGGGATATATGGTGTAAGTATTTACGTAGACGGCGTGTTTTCACGCGCGTTTGCGCCCACTTACGTTCAGATAAAGGCAGGCGACACAAGTATCGGTGGAAATGGCGAGATAGTTTTTGATGGATTAAGGGTTCATTTAGAAAACTGCGAAAGAAGACGTGAACAGTATGAAATGGAGATAAATTTACCACCTTACGGGGGAGTAAAGGAAATTTTAATTGGCTTAAAAAAGGGTAGTGTTATTTTGCCACCTACGCCGTATAAACATCCTAATCCTATTTTCTTTTACGGCTCTTCTATAACGCAAGGGGGCTGTGCAACCAAGGCGGGCGATGATTATATTAGCAGATTATCACGCTTACTCAGTTTCGATTACGTAAACTTAGGTTTTTCAGGAAACGCTAAAGCAGAAAAGGTTATGGCAGATTATTTGGCTGCACAAAATCCGCCTATTTTCGTTCTTGATTACGACCATAATGCGCCTGATGCGGAATATTTAGAAAAAACGCATTACCCGTTATATCAAACGGTAAGAGATGCTCACCCCACTACGCCTATTATTTTAATGACTATGCCGATTGTCCGTGGTTTTGAAAATCATTCTTGGTATATTCCACGCAGAAAAATCATTTTCGATAATTTTAAGAAAATGGTGGATAGTGGAGATAAAAACGTATATTTAATAGACTGCATAGGTTGCTTGGGCGAGTTGGTTAATGGTGAAAGTGCAACAATGGATAACACACACCCTGATTCGCTAGGATTTTTACGCATGGCAGAACGCGTTTATCCTATACTAAACGAACTACTAGATAAATTGGAGAACTAATGAAATCGGTATTAATTACGGGTGCTTATGGCGGTATGGGATATGCTACTGTTAAAAGATTAAAGGAAAGTGGCTACCAGATTTTTGCGCTTGATTTATGCGTTAAGGAAAGTGAAGAAAACGTTATACCAATTAAAACTGATATAACGGATATAGAGTCGGTTAAAAACGCGCTTAATATTGTTAAAAGTTATACCGATAAAATAGATTATATATTGCATTTTGCAGGTATTTATAATCTAAATTCATTGGTAGAAATTCCTGAAAATCAATTTGAAAAAATATTAAACGTTAATTTTACGGGTGCGTTTTACGTAAACAAAACCTTTTTGCCATTGCTTAAAAACGGCAGTAGAATTATTTTAACGACAAGCGAACTTGCGCCCATAGACCCGTTGCCGTTTACAGGGCTTTATGCTGTAACTAAATGCGCACTTGATAGATACGC
>JAZRHN010000022.1:0-6578 GCA_045644785.1 Christensenellaceae bacterium | reverse complement strand
GTAGCGGTCATCTTTTCAGCATCGTAATTAACGATAAGTGAAACGCCGTTTGAATAGGTAATTTCTACTTTTACGTTAGATAAGTCAAGCGTATTTTCGCCTTGCGCTACCGTATTAGGAACGCCTGAAGCGATTGCAACTGAACTAACGTAAAGGTCAGGGATATCAGACCAATCTTCAACGACGAAAACGTTTACGTTTTTGGTTATGCTATCATCTGATTTTAATGAAATTTGATAGTAATACCCGTCCGTTTCATTGCCTAAAAGCGCTGAAATTTCAACGTCTTCAGCGGTGATTTGTTCGGTAGTTTTAGTGAACTTTTTAGAGAGTTCAAACTTATCTAAATCAATACCTTCGCTTCTTAAAATATAGTTAGAAAGGTTGGTTTTAGGAGTTATTTCAAGGCTTTCTAATTGTTGATAAACGGTTACGGTTTTAGTAATCGTTTTACCGCCAAATGATATGGTAAATTCTACTAATTCTTCGTTTACTGAAAGGAATTCAGGGTCGGTATAATTTACTGAAGCATCTACTATTTCACTAGTGTTATCAGAGAACTTTACTTCTACCTTAACGGTTTCGGGAATAAGGTCGTATTTTACACTGTCAGATAAACCTGAAACGTAGATAATTGCATCAATTTCAGCACCAATTTCAACAATTTCACTTTCGGCTGTTTTGCCTTTATAAATCACCTTGAAAGTTTGTTCGCCTTTAACGCTTAAATCGATTTCTTCTAATTCAACGCCGTCGTCTTCTAAATCTAAATAAGCGGTTGAATTGTCTGAATACTTAACCACTAGGGTTACGCCTGAATAGTCGTAAGTGGTTCCGTAAACGGCAAAGCGTGAATAAATACCGCCAATACTAACTTCGGTTATAACCTTATTTACGTTATAAGTAAAGTTGGTTTCCATGCCGTTGTAAACGAGTTTTACAGTATTTTCGCCGTGAATATTTGTAGGAATACTATCTAATTTATTGCCGTTTAAGTCGTAAATTTCATAATTTTCGGTTATATTTTCAGTAGAACCATCAGAATATTCTACCTTTAATTCCGTTTCGGCAATTTCTACAACTGCACCGTATAAGAGTTCTGCATTAGATTTAACTGAAATTCTAGTAGCCTCTCTTTTTACGTTAACAAAAATAGTCGTTTCATAAATAGCGTTATAGGTTATCGTAATTTCGTGATTACCAACAACGTTAGAAAGATTTGCGATATTTGTTCCATCTAAAACCACAACGTCGCATTGTTCTATTGAAATATCAATAGTCTTGCCGTTAGAAAGTTTTCCCTTAACGTCTACTTCTTCAGCAAAATTCCAGTCTTGTCCGTAAACAATTTCTATGGTATTGCTTTCGCCTTCCACGAAAATACTTTTTAGTTCTGCCTTATCGCACGCAGTAAAACATAATGCGCCAACTAATGCAAAACAAACCAATAGTATGCTCTTAAAAATCTTTTTCATGATTGCCTCCCCGTTGTATTAAACAACGAATACGCGGACTATTATTGCCGTGTTGTTAAATGAATTACTTTTTGGATTTATTCTTATAATAAACGCCGAATCTTTTTTATAGCAGTATAAAACACCCTTTTCGTCTATTTCTGCTACACCTTTTTCGGTTATTTTGTCGTTTGTTATTCCATAAACAATGGCTTCTTCTACAGCATTTTCAACGTCGCCCGTGTCGTATGTAACTTCAGGCAAAAAGTTTAACGCAACGTATTTTCTTGTTTCTATTACGATAAAGCCATCGTGGTCAACTTCTTCTTCAACTTCTTCCGCATAAGAAAAACGAACGGTTAACGAATATTGCTTATTTCCTAATTCATTATCTTCTTCTTGCACGAAATCGTAAGCCTCGGCATAAACCGATTTTACTTCTAACTGTATGTCTTTTACGTATTTCACTTCGTCCGATACGCTGAGCGACATACCGAAAAAGCCGATAAGTATTATCGACGCGAAATACACTATGAAAATAACGAGTACGGTTGATTTTCTCATTATTGCTTTTCCTTATAATATAGTTTGACTCTAGTAAAGAATAAATATACTCTAACTCCCAAGAAAATTACCGCTACTATTGCCGTTTTGGTAAACGCTACGTTTGCATTTTCTAACATTAAGAAGAAAGTGATAAACGCAAAGATTATAGAAACGATAAAGCCTGCGATAATGCTTTTGGTTTCGTTGGGATTCTTTTGTTCAGAGCCGGTTGTTTGATATTGTAAGTTTTGCGGATTCATTATATCCATTTCAGCGCTCCAGAATAAGTGCGCTACGTAAACACCACAAATACCAAAGCAAAGCATTATGGTAGAAAGCGCACCAAGTTTTGCAAATGCATTGATGATTATAACTGAAGCGATGATTGAAAGCACGTTTACCACTCCGCCAAGCACGAGTTTAGAACTTAAAACTTTACTATATTGTGCGGGGTTAACCTTGTCCACGTATGCAGAAGCACCTTCACGGCTAAATACGCTTGCCATATTAACGTTAGAAGAAAGCGTCATTAAAAGTATTATTAAAACGTTAAATACTACCGCTAAATGGTTGCCGAATATTGCCGTATCCATAGCCGCAATTATCTTATTTTGTAAGTAGATTGCAACAGGCGTCATTAAACCTACGGCTAAAATGGTATAAAGTATTGCGGGCGAACGGAACGTTTGAATAATGTTTTGCCATACTGCTGAAACAAAAACGCCACGCTTTCTATTTTTTCTAGGAATAATGAGTTCGTTTTTCTTGTATTCAAACGGAGAACTCATCATTTTTAAGAATAAGGGTTTTGATACGAAGAATATAATTACACCGCAAATTCCGATAAGTAAAACAGATGCACCTAAAGTTAAAAGCGGAGCAAGCCTAAAGGGATTAAACGAAGTCACGCCGTATTGCATACCCGTTACCATTTGCAAGAATAAATCGAATATTACCGTTTTTTCTGCAAACGCCTTTAAGAAATCTTGTATTCCCCAATAAATTTTACCCCAATCTCTTATTAAGTTGATATTTTCGGGAATTATCCCGATTATATTTACTAATGCTAGAGTAAATAAAACCATAAACGCCATTAATGCAAAAACTTCTAACGTTCTGCTTTTTTTAACGAATATGATTATATACATTAACGGTATTGACAAACAACCTGAAAGCGCAATACTAACCAAAGTTGTTAACGCCACCGTAAATATAGCCCATAAATAATATAAAACTGGTAAACCCATATTAAGTCCGTATGCAATTAAGAACGGGAGTATATAGTTTACGTTTTTAATAAATTCGTAGATTAAGCACACAACGAGTTTTGATAAAAATAGCGTGTGGTTATTTGTTGGCATCGTCACCAAAAAGGCGTTATCTTTAGCAAAATACAAAGTGCTTGTAACCTTAAATAAGCACGATATAAACGACAGCGTAAAAAGCACCGTCATCAATACTAAAAAGGCACGGAAATTAAGTTCCCTTACAAATGAGAACAATCCTAAACCTACGATATAGTCGAATAAAATTTTAATTGCAAAGGTTATTAATCCAAATAAAAGAATTTTGTAAACGGTTTTAAATAATACCGTTTTTGGCGACTTTAAGAAGGAAAAGTCTAACTTATCTTTCAGTTGCATTAAAACCAAAGTTTTTAATCCCTTAAAATAAGAGTTCATAACCTACTTCCCTTTACTTTGCCTCATCGCTAATAACGCTCATATAGAATTCTTCTAACGAACTTTCTTTTTCTATTTCTTCTACTGATTTGCAAACTTTAACGTCGCCCTTTTTGATAATTGCAATTCTATCGCAAATCTTTTCAACAACGTCTATAATATGGCTTGAGAAGAACACGATGTTGCCCTTTTTAGCGTGGTCTTTCATACATTCTTTTACTTGGAAAATACTGTTGGGGTCAAGACCTGTTAAGGGTTCGTCTAGTATCCATACTTTAGGGTCGTGAACCAATGCTGCCATAATGGTTATCTTTTGTTTCATTCCGTGTGAATACGTTTTGATTTGGTTGTCGAAAGAACCTTTAAGTTCAAACCTTTCTACTAAATCGTCTATTACAGCGTTTCTATCTTGAATACTTACGTCATATAAATCGGCAATATAGTTGATGTATTCTCTACCCGTTAATTTTTCGTATAACGCATAGTGGTCAGGCACGAAACCAATTTGTTTTTTTGCTTCTATTGATTGAGTTTCAACGTCGTATCCGCAAACTAAAATTTGCCCGTCGGTTATGGGTTGAATTCCTACAATACTTTTAATTATCGTTGATTTACCTGCGCCGTTAGGCCCTAAAAATCCGAATATTTCTCCGCCTTTTACTTCTAAATTAGCGTCCTTTACTGAATAAACTTTGCTTCCGCTATATTTCTTTGAAAAATTGTTTAATATCAATTTATCTTTGTTTTCCATATCTACAGGCTCTCCCATACTTCTACCGTTTAATTTTTGTTCTAGTGCGTATTTATCTAATCTTAATTTTAAGTTTCTACGCTTTATATCAGCAAACGACGCTGCAATATCAAAACCTTGAACGTATACAAACCACATTGCAAGCGCGATAAAGTTATACACGATATAGAACAACACTTGATATACGGGATAGAAGGTAAGCGTTATTTTGCCGACGGGTATTTGTAATGTGATAAGTAATAATTTTTCCGCCCAACTACCTAACTTATCGGCAACGAAATTACTGTTTATAAAGAAGAAGTCGGTTTTATCACTTGCAAGCCCTACTTCATACATACCCGTAAATACCGCGTTTAGTATTAACACCAACACGAAGTATGCCGCAAAACCCATCATCGAATAAGTAAATTCCTTAAACTTGGGTTTTTCAAACATACCTAGCGTAATAAACAATATCGGCATAAAGAATGCAATATAGTGATTAACGAAGAAAAGCACGAGTTCGGTGCTAAACATATTTGTCGTCGCTTCGTAATTTGGCATAAACATTGCAAATAATGCGCCGATTACGTTGATAAAATAGGTAAAGTAATAAAACCTTTTCATATTAAAAATTAATATGGTAGGCATTAAATACATTGCGGTGTTGCAAAGGTGCAACGGCCACTTAACAGGGTCAGCAAAAACTGCAAATCTTCTATCTAAAGAGAAAGTGATTAGCGTGCCAAGGCAGATAAATAAAAGTAAAAATCTGCGCTCTGTATAAGTTCTTTTTCTTAAACAGAAGTGGATTATAAACGGCAAAACAAGACCTATATATAATATAATTCTGTGCGGAATATGGAAATCTTTACAAGTTCCTGCAATACTTAAATAGCCAAAAAGCGCCTGCACGGTATAAGCGGGCATAACGCTTAAAGCCATTGCAAATCCAGCAAAAATATATATTCCGTTCTTTTTTAAAAATCTCTTAATTTTGTTAAGCCAAGGCTTTGAATAAGGAACTTCCGCATCTTCCGCCACCACTTCTTCTTCATAAGAAATTTGATTTCTCTTTAAAAATACCGTTACGGCTATAGCCAAAGAAAGACCAAGTTCTAATGCAAAAAATACTCCGCGTAAAGTAAAGTTTTCGCCACCTAATATAGCGATTGCGTCTAACTTGAAAAATAACACGTTAAGTATGCTAACGGGTAAAGAAAAATATATTACGAATTTCTTTATCCAATTAATTTCAAAAAACGGGAAAAGAATTAAAAGTAAGGTGCTTGAAAGTGTTGCCCAGTTTAAGAAAAGTGCAACAAAACTCCAAACCTTACTTTTTAAGGGTGTGCCCGATAGCATAAACATATTCTGTATAGCATCTGAGCCAAGCATATATCTAAAGAAAAATAGCCCTGCTAAAACGTAGGATAAAATCTTTAAATATTTGCTTAAATTTAACTTTTTATTGTATTGCCCGAGCGCAATTAACGCCACGGTAGGCAACATGCAAAGATAAAGAGCGACCAACGTAATTTTCCTTTTTAACTTTCTTGCGTATAATTATTACTAATTATACCATATTACATACCCGTTTGCAAGTAATGTTAAATATTTTTCGATTTAGTCCCTATCCTTTTGGGCGTTTTTAAAAATCTTTATTATTATGAGTAATAATAAAAGAACCGCTTTCGCGGTTCTTTGTTAATTTTCTACTTTTTCAAAAAACGTATCTGGGTGGCTACTATCAAACTGTTCGTTAGCCCACATAACTGTTACTAAATCTTGAGTATCAGAAAGATTGATTATGTTATGAGTATATCCAGGAAGCATCTTTACTGCTTGAATATTTTGTCCACTAACCTTAAAATTTAAAATTTCATCAGTTCCAATTTTTCTTTGTCTTATTAAACCTTCGCCTGATACTACGATAAAGAATTCCCACTTACTATCGTGCCAGTGTTCTCCTTTTGTTATGCCGGGTTTTGAAATATTAATAGAAACCTGTCCACACTTTTCGGTTTTTAATAGTTCGGTAAAACTTCCCCTATCGTCTGTATTCATTTTTAAGGAAGTTATCGCCCTTTCTTTAGGCAAATAACTTAAAAAAGTTGAATATAACTTTTTAGCGAAACTACCTTTAGGTATTTCGGGAATAACAAG
>JAZRHN010000021.1:0-1539 GCA_045644785.1 Christensenellaceae bacterium | reverse complement strand
ACGACCGTATCAATAACGGTCGCTTGATAATCTTCTATAAAAAAAGCATAGGCAAAACAACCGTATTATTTCAATAAGGTTTTAAAAAAATAATATTTAAAAAATACCGAAATGCTGTAATTTGCCATTTTTGTTGCTCCTATTGATACATATTATATTCCTATATTTTTTTCTTGTCAACAATATAAAAAATTTTTTAGGGGTTTTTTTACAAAACTTGCCGTTATTTGACAAAAACTAACAAAACCCGATAATCGTTAGCATATATATTAGTATCGGGGTGATTATATGTTAGAAAAAAAAGTTATAGTCTTAAAGGAAATTACATCGGGATTTTCGGCGTTTAGTTCGCCCGTTTCGGCAATATGTAGGCTAGAAAAAGAAGACGGGGTAACCTGTTTTTTTCTTACCCCTGTAAACTTTCGCGCACTAGAAAACGGCGAATATTACGCTGTTTTTTTATCTAATAATAACCAACTTTTTAGTTTTAAGTTAGGCAACCGCCCTACTTATTTTTTTCATAATTTTGATGATGAAATCGATACGCTAGAGTTTTCATTAGGGGTGTTTTTAGTAGAGAGCGATATCCCCGTATTAGTTGCATATCAGCGCAGTGAAAACTTTTCACTATCAATAAAGCAATTTAAGAGTTTAGCAAACGAAAAGTTTATGGATTTAAGAAAGGAGCGAATAAAAAAAGAAAGAGAAAACGCATACAACGATTACGTGATTGCAGAAGAAAACTATTTCGAAAAGGAGTTTGGCCATGGATGCTTATCAATTAAAGATGAAGTTGCTTGTGCTTGCGGTGGAGAAGAAAAACAAGAAAACCACCAGAGCGTTAACGCTTGCCAAGATGAAAAGGTTGCGTGCGGTTTCACGGCTTTCGGAGAAAACAACCCCTACTACTTATCGGTAAAAGATGAACTTAATAGCGTGCTTTCTAATTTCCAAAGCGAAGACCAACTACGCGCCTTATTCCCTGAATCGGAGTTTGTAAAAATCAATTATGATAAAGATAAATTTTACGTTGTAGGCGTAATAAAAAAGCAAGATAAAGTAAAATATATATGTTACGGCGTGCCGAGTGATTATAGTAAAAATCCGCCGAGAGAACTCGACGGATATTGTACGTTTATTCCGCTTTCAGTATTTAACATACACGGAAAGGGTTATTTTATGATGTTTCAAGATGCCGTTAGTGGCGAGTGCGTTAATTTTTCTTAGCGCGTTTTTTGAAAATAAATCTTCTAAACAATATTAAATTCATTAACACGAATAGTCCGCCTGCTATTGCTAGCACGGTAAGTGGCTGTGTGGGTGCCATTGTGGGTAGTATCATTATAGGAAAGCCAAGTACTATTGCGGGGATTTGTTGATAAACCATATTATCAGATGCGGGCGTAATAAAGTCTTTATCAATTTCACGGAGTAGTATTATACCCGTACTTGCCGTGCCCGTAAGCATACCGTAAGTTGCTAGGAACTGTTCTTCGGAATATTCGGGGAACAATTTTTTTGCAATAAAACGGCAATAGA
>JAZRHN010000020.1:0-2603 GCA_045644785.1 Christensenellaceae bacterium | reverse complement strand
AACTACGGGTATTTTACTTTCAAAAACGGCATAAACTAAACTATGAGTTTTTTTAATGAAATAATAAATGCAATTAGTGCAGATACGCCGTTTGAGCCTATTTTTAAGGCAACTATATGCGGAGATAACGCCGTATATATCCAAGGTGTAAAATCTATTAAAAGTTACGATAACGATAGAATAGAAGTGTGCTTAAAAAATGGCAGTTTCGTTATCGTAGGCGAAAACCTTACGGTTAAAAAATACGTTTTAGGAGACCTTGTAGTTTGCGGAAAAATAAAGGCTACGGAAAGAATTTAAGGATATATTCTCGCTTTTTAATAACGGGGTTAAACCAAAGCAGATTAATAGACAGACTATCTAAAAACGGCATTGCAACGTATAATATTAAGAGAAAAAGCAATAAAGAAATGCTTTTATCCGTTAAATATTGCGACTGCGAAAAATTTTTTGCAATTAGCCGTGAATTGTGTTATAATATTAAAGAAATTAAAACTTTTGGTATAGGCTATCCGTTATTATTTGCAGTAAGGAATATAGGCATAGTTATCGGTGCAATATTGTTTATACTAACAACCGTGCTAGTTGATGGTTATATCTTGGCTATTGACTATACGGGGACAGGGCGTGTTTTATACCGAGAAGTAGAGCAATATTTAAATAGCGTTGGCGTAAAACAATTTAGCAAGTTTAGCGACATTGATTTAGATAAATTAGCAGATGAGATTCTTGCAAACAATCCTAACTTAACGTTTTGTCAATGTGTTAAGGTAGGCAAACGCTTAAACGTAGAACTGGCTATTAAAAACCAAACGGTATCTACGCTTACGGGTAAAGAAGAAAAGATTTTATCACCTGTAAACGGCGTTATAGAAAGCATAAAAGTATATCGTGGAACGGCATTAAAAAGCGTTGGCGATACGGTTACTATAGGCGAAACGGTTGTAGATGGTGTGATGACCGTAAAAGAAGAACCGGTTAAAACCTATGCTATTGCAACAATAACCTTTCGTGCAGAGTTTTTGTTTGAATATCGTTCGGATAAAGATGGTGAAGAAGAAAAAGCCTTGCTTCTTGCGTTAGAAGCGTTAGGGGATAAAGAAGTTCTTTCACCACAAGTAATAAAAACGGTTACAAAAAAGGAAAATATTTATCGTGTATGCGTACCCTATAGGGTAAGCGTGATAAAAGGATAAAAATATGGAAGTAAAACAACTAACAAAAAACAAAAGATGGACAACCGGTAACGTAATATCGGTAATTGCCGTATATTTTGCAAACTTTATTATTCTTGCGGGAATGTTCGTGCTTGCTGTTTATGATAGACAGCACACGTTAGTAGAGTTTTTTATGGACAAGCAAAAGTTTTTCAGTTTTCTATTTTTGCTACTCTTTGCCGTGTCTATAATAGCAATTTACTTTTGTTTTGAAGATAAAGACTTTTTAATAGAAGCATCTAATTCCGAAATGCTATTTTTAATAATAGAAATTTCACTTTTAGCGTGCTATCTTATTGGTGCGTATGCAAACGTTTACGTGCGCCCCATAGTTTTAGTTGCAATTTTAACGCTATTTTTAACTAATAGTAAAACGGCAGTTTTCACTAACAGCATTTTCTGTATTATATTATTCTTATTTGATGAATTTTTAGGGCTTGATGGTGGAGATGCGTTAGGTTATCCGTTATTTTGCTTAATCGTTGGTATTGCTTCAGGCGTTATTGCAATTTACTTATTACGCGGAGAATATTCAAGGGCAAAAAATATAGTATTCAGTTTTGTAATCTCTATGCCCGTAGTGATATTTATACTTATTCCTATGGTAAGTTTCGGCACGTCTGGCGATAGAATAATAGCACTTATATCAGGCATATCTTCTGGTCCGCTTGCTATTATGGCGTTCTTCTTACTACTTCCTATTTTTGAAGTTGTATTTAAGAAAGTTTCGCCGTTTAGACTTGCTGAACTTACTAGTCATAAATCTAAATTTATTAAAAAGATGATAACCGAAACACCGGGAACGTTTAACCACGTAATCATCGTTTCAAATATCGCTGAAATGTGTGCTACGGCAATTGGGGAAGATGCTTTGCTTGCAAGAACGTGTGCATATTATCACGATATGGGTAAACTTCGTCGTCCCGAATTCTTTAAGGAAAACCAAGCAGACGGCGCTAACCCGCACGACGATTTAACCCCTGAACTTTCAGCAAATATAATCAGAGCGCATACGCAAGATGGTTATGGTTTAGCGCTTAAAAGTAGGCTTCCTAAAATCATAGCCGACGTTTGTAGAGAACACCACGGAACGTTGCCTATTTTATATTTCTATGATAAAGCAAAGAAATTTACCGATGGGGACGTGCCTATTGAAAACTACTGTTATGCAGGTCCAAAACCGCAAAGTAAAATTGCGGCTATAATAATGATAGCCGATGGTTGTGAAGCGGCAGTTCGTTCGCTTTCAGACCGTTCTGGTGAAAAGGTAAAAGAAGTAGTAGAAAGAATTATTGCTGACAGAATGCAATCAGGTCAGTTCTACGAATGTGATATAACGCTTAAAGAGTTAGATATAATAAAACACACAGTTTTAAGTAGTTTAAC
>JAZRHN010000019.1:0-7874 GCA_045644785.1 Christensenellaceae bacterium | reverse complement strand
TGAAATAGACGGAAAGGTTATCGCCTACTCTCTTGGTGAAATTGTGGGCGACACGTTAGTCGTGCACGTGGAAAAAGCCGACAGAAAGTATGACGGGGTGTACCCTACGCTTGCAAGTTTATTCGCCAACGAGTTTTGCACTCCGCAAGTAAAGTATATTAACCGCGAAGAAGACTGCGGAGATACGGGACTACGTATTTCTAAACTACAATACCACCCCATAGAAGTTAAGGAAAAGAACTTCGTTAAAATTTCTACTGCGTTTTCTAAAATTGTTAAGCCGTTTATTAAAACGGATAGGCTAACTATTGAAGATATTAAAAAGAAAGACAAAAGACAATATTATAAATTATGTGTTGATGAAGATAACAATAAATATTTCGGCTACGATTATAAGGAAGATTGTTTAGGAAAGCCTACGCCAGAGCATTTTATAGAGTTTGTTCAAAAGTTAAAGGATAAAAAAGAAGAGTACGATTTTGCAGTAAAAAAGGACGGCAAGTTAATCGGCGAATTGTGCTTATATAATTTTGATTTTTACGGCACGGCAGAACTCGGTTTTAGATTTATTCCTAAAGAACAAGGCAACGGCTATGCTTTTGAGAGTGCGACAGCATTAATAGATTACGCTTTTACCGAGTTAAAGGTAACTTCGCTAAAAGCACGGGCTTTTAAGGAAAATTTACCGTCAAATAACTTACTAACTAAACTTGGGTTTAGTAAATCAAGTGAAGATGAAAAGTTTAATTATTACAAATTAGAAAGATAAAAAACCCCACCGAAAAGGTGGGGCTTTGCTTTTTATTAGTTATATTATTCAGAGAAGTTTTTGAAGTAGTTTTGGATAAGAATAAAAGGTGTTCCTTTATCGCCACTACCTGAAGTTAAGTCTGATAAACTTGCTAAAAGGTCAGTTAATTGACGGGGCGTTGTGCCTTGGCTTGCCATGTTGCCAACTAAGTCTTGTTGCTTGTTCTTAATCATTTGCTTCATAGCATCGATTGCTTTTTCGCCGTCTAAATCTTTTAAGTCGTTATCAGCGAGATACTTTAACTTAATTTCGTTGGGTTTACCCTTTAAGCCATCGGTAAATGCGGGTGAGCAAACGGGGTCTGCAAGTTCCCAAATACCGCCAACGGGGTCTTTAAACGCACCATCGCCATAAACCATACATTCTACGGTTTTGCCTGTTCTTTCTTTCATTTCCTTTTGAAGGCTATCAACGAAAGTTTGGCAATCTCTGGGGAATAACTTAACGCTGTTGTCGGTTGCAAGGTTGCTACCAAGTAGCCCAAAGTTTTCGTTATAACCGCTACCTGATACTGAAGAAGTTAAAATTTCATCTAATGAAACAACCTTTTTAGCGCCTGCTTTAAGTAAAATGTTTTTGGTTCTCTTTCTAGTATGAATATCGGCATTAATAACGTAGCCGGTATGCTTTAAAATTTCGGTGGGGTTGTTTGCTAAAATAACTTGGCAACCTTCTGCTGCGTTTTCATAATAATCAATATAGTCAACGCCGGTAAAGGTGTGTCTAACGTCCCCGAATAAATCGTGGAATTCTTTAGCAGTAAAAACGTCCGTATAAGGATTTACGTTTTTGTCCATCATTTGTTCGTAAGTGATAAAACTATTACCAACTTCGTCAGACGGATAGGTTAATTGAACGATAAGTTTCTTTACGCCTTTAGAAATACCTTTAAGGAGCATAGAGAAACGGTTACGAGAAAAGATGGGGAAAATTAAACCAACTGTTTCATCGCCGAACTTTGCCTTAACGTCTTCAGCAATTTGGTCTACGGTTGCATAGTTGCCTTGTGCACGTGCAACAACGGCTTCAGTAACAGCAATAACGTCCTTATCTTGGATGGGGAAACCGCCCGTGCTAGAAGCATTGCAAACGCAATCAGCAACGATTTTAACTAAATCATCACCCTTTCTAATGATTGGGGCGCGAATTCCGCGTGAAATTGTGCCTTGATAATCCATAATAATAAATTTCCTTTTCTATATTTTCGTAATAAATTATATACTTTTGTAAAAAAAATGTCAATCGCACGAAAAAAACTATGAAAAATTTTTTGAAATTTTTAAAATTTTTTTAAATTTTACACCGTTTGACTTTATTTGAAAAATGAGTTAAAATATAACGAGTAAGGAGATTAATATTATGAAAGTAGTATTACTTAAAGACGTTAAGGGTTCAGGTAAAGCAGGCGATATTATCGATGCTAAAGATGGATACGCACAAAACTTTTTAATTAAAAACGGCTATGCTAAAGTTGCAGATGCTTCTGCTATTAATGAAAATAAAGCACAAAAGGCGGCGGCTCAGTATCATAGACAAGAAGAACTTAAAGCGAATAAAGAATTAAGAGAAAAGTTAGATGGTATTGAAGTTACGCTTCAAGTAAAGGCTGGCGCTACGGGTAAGTTCTTTGGTAGCGTAACCAATAAGGAAATCGGCGACAAACTTTACGAATTAGGTTTTAATATCGACAAAAAGAAAATCATAATTTCAAGTAATATTAAAACGGCAGGCGTTTATCCTGTAACTATTAAAATTTCGCCCGAAGAAACGGCAAAAATTAACGTTAATATTATCAATTAATTACGCGGTTAGCAGTTGACAAGTTTTATAAAACAATTTTTAACTTGACAACGCGCCCACGTGTATATATAATGGATAGGTATGAAAAAGAACAAAAAATATATTTCCGTAAATAAAATAGACATCGGTGAAGATGCAGAGCCTATTATTGTTCCCGCAACGGATAAGGATATTGCGGAAGATATCGTTCACGATAAAAAAGTCGTTGAACAATACGAAGCGGAACATTCTATCGGAAAACAACTTAAGATAAATAGCGTGTTTGTTGAAGACAAGGCGATTGAAAAAAGACAACTAATCCTAAAAAGGGTGGTTACTATTCTTTTCTTCGTGGTAGTTTTCGGCGTTTTAGCCTATACTTTTTACGATGATTTTTTTGCAAATCCACAGTCCGTTTCGTGGACGGCTATTTTTGACGTTGTTGCAAAAAAATGGTATTACGGCGTGTTTGCCTTAGTTGCTTTAGCCTTATGTTTTGTATTTAAGGGTGTAAAAATGTCAATTTTATGCAAAACGGCAACAGGGAAATGGCATTTTAGCACGTGTATGCAAACGGGTGTCGTTGGGCATTATTATAACTACGTAACCCCACTAGCGGTTGGTGGTCAACCTTTTGAAATTTACCACCTATCAAAGCACGGAGTTACGGGCGGTGCGGCACTTTCGCTTCCCGTTGTAACCTATTTTATGCACCAAGTTGCTTTCGTTCTTTTAGGTGTTTTATCGTTAGTGCTTTTCTCTATCGACGCGTTTATGATAGTAGAAAATTTTAGGGACGTTGCCGGTGCAATTAGTTTATTATACGCAATGGCGATAATCGGGCTTGGCTTGTGTTTATTAACACCCGTCGGCGTATTTTTATTCTGTTTATTTCCTAAATTCGGCTCTAAAGTCGTAGGTTGGGCTATTAGAATTGGCGGAAAACTAAGGTTTGTTAAAGACGTTAAAGGAACTACCGAAAAAACGGTTAAAAACCTAGAAATGAACGCTAAGTGTATTAAAAAGATTTCAAGAACACCTTTGGCGTTTTGGTCGGCTTTCTTAATGAGTTTCTTAGAACATTTGGCACTTTGCTCTATTGCATACTTTACGCTTAAAGCGTTCGGTTACGATTTAGCGCCTAATCCTAACGGATTGTTAGAGTGGGTTTGTGTTGTCGTTTTAAGTATGATTATTTATGCTGCGGTATCGTTTATTCCTACCCCAGGTAACGCGGGCGCGGCGGACTTATCGTTCTTTGCACTATTTAAATCGTGCATACTTCCTTGCGTTAGCGTTGCAGGTATTTCGTTTATCGCAATGCTCTTTTGGCGAATTTTATCATACTACGCTTTCGTTATTATCGGTTTCGTATTATTAAAGCGTTGGAAAAGAAAAGACAAGAAAAAACAAGACCAAGAATTAAATAAAGAACAAATCTAAAGTCACTTCGGTGGCTTTTTATTTTAAATTTTTTTTGATAAAAGCATAACTAAATATATTTTACTAAAGGAGATTTTATATGCTAGGTAGTTTAATTTGGCTTTTAGCAGGCGTTGGCGTGTTTATCGTCGGCATGAATTTTATGAGTGACGCTTTGGAAAGAAGCGCAGGCGTCGGTATGAAACGTATGCTTGAAAAAATTAGTAATAACCGCTTTTCTGGCGTAGGAATAGGCGCGGGCGTTACTGCAATCGTTCAAAGTTCTTCAGCAACGTCGGTTATGGTTATAGGTTTAGTTAACGCAGGCGTTATGACGCTTATGCAAGCAACCCCCATTATTATGGGTGCAAATATCGGAACTACGATAACGGGTGTTTTAGTTGCTCTTAAAAACGACGTTTTCGATATGCTTATGTATTTCTTGGCGTTTGCAGGCGTTATGATGGGCTTTATTAAGAAAGAAAAAATTAAAATCGCAGGTAGTTTATGCTGTGGTCTTGGTTTAATCTTCGTTGGCTTAAATATTATGAGTAGCGAGCAAGCGTTCGGCAATCCCGTTATAGAGCAAATGTTTACTAATATTTTTAGTAAAATCAATTTCCCGTTATTACTTATATTTGTTGGCGCAGTGTTTACCGCTCTTATCCAAAGTTCTTCTGCCGCCACCGGCGTAGTTATTACTATGGTAGGAACAAACGTGTTGCCCTTAGAATTAGCGTTATTTATTGTGCTTGGCGCAAATATTGGAACTTGCGTTACCGCACTTTTAGCGTCTGCTGGTGCAAACGCAAACTCTAAACGCGTAGCATTAATTCACTTTACGTTTAACGTTATAGGAACGGTGCTTTTTACCGCATTGCTTTGGATATTTAAAGAGCCAGCCGTTAACCTTTTAGTTTCGGTATTCCCTGGCACGGACGCTATGTCGCTTCAAATGCGCGTTTCGCTTTTCCACGTTGTTTTTAACGTTACCACTACTTGTATTCTTCTTCCGTTTACCAAACTTTTAGTTAAATACTCTACTTTGGTTATCAAAGATAAAAAGGCAGAAGAAACGCTTACTCTTAAATACGTGGACGACAGACTTTTAACCACGCCACCCGTTGCGTTAATGCAAGTTAAAAAAGAAATGGATTATATGCTAGGCGTCGTAGAAGAAAATATTAATCTTTCTTTAGAAAGTTTAGTAACCGGCAATAGGGCAAGCGGGGAAAAGGTAAGAAATAACGAAAGAGTTATCGACTTTACTAACGGCGCGCTAACAAAGTTCCTAATTAAACTTTCTTCAACCGCTTCGCCTAGCGATGAAAGAGTAATAGGTTCTTACTTCCACGTTTTAAACGACTTAGAACGTATTGGCGACCACGCTGAAAACTTCTACGGCATAGCCGAAGAAATGGGAGATAAAGGTATAGAGTTTTCGGAAATCGGGCGTAAGGAAATTAGCAAAATGCAAGAAAAAATATTCGCTATGCTAGATATTTCTAAAGATGCGTTTGAAAATCGTAACAAAGAAAGATTGCCAAAACTAACCGAACTAGAAAACCAAGTGGACAAAATGAAAAAAGAACTTATTGCAAACCACTTCGCACGTTTAGCAGAAGGCAATTGTTGTATAGACGTTAGCCCGTATTACTCATCAGCCGTTACGGGGCTAGAACGTGTAGCAGACCACCTTGTAAACGTGGGCTACAGTATTCTTAATCCTATCGGCTCACAAAAAGCAAACGTATAATTTAAAAACAAAACAAACGGCGGACAAGTTGTCCGCCGTTATGATTTTAAAAACTAATAATATTTTTATTTAAATAGATTAATGATGATTTTCTTCTTTCGTAGCGCATATTCATAAGCAATTTTAGTGCCACTTTTAGATTTTGATAGGGGAACATAATTTTTATCGTAATAAAATACGCAAAAATCGCTATCGTTTATCATTGCTTGATTTCGCTCAACGTATTGTGCTTTTCCAGACGTCCACTTTGTTTTATGTTCAATTTCTTCTTCAACACCCAGCAACGTGACGGGGTGTTTTTTAAAGTGCGAATAAATTTCTTCCCAATAAGCACGTTCTTTTTCTAAAGTGCACGTTTCACTTCTACAGGTGTAAGCGCACCTTTGTATTTGTGGATATCTAGTTTTTAAATTCGTGACAATGTTGTGGCAAAGCAAATCAAAAGTGCTCCTACTTCCAAATAAAAAAACGTTAACGTTTTCGCTTTCAATAAGTTTAATGATAACGCTTTTTAAACGGGCTTTAAGGCTTGCCGTTTCCTTAACATCTCTGTGCCCAAAAAACGAACACGCTTTATGTGTTTCCATAATAAAAACCCCCAAAAAATCTTATTTTGAATACTGTTGCTAATCATTATAACACATATTTATGTTTATGAGTATTCAAAATAAAGGTTTTGAGAAAAATTTATGTGTGTGGCTTTTTTATATATGGCAAAACTAAAACTATAATTATTATGTAAGGACTATTTGGGGAGTTTTTATGGAAATAAAAGAGATTTTATCAAGAATAGGTTATGTAAGAAATAAAGCAAACTTATCTGCAAGGGAAGTTAGTTTAAGAATGGGAATGAGTCCGCAATACGTTGCGCAACTAGAAAGCGGAAGAATTGTGTTAACCGTTGAAAAATTATTGCAGATTCTAGATATTTGCGACTTTCCTATTGAAAGATTTTTTAGTTCTAACATTGCCGATTATAAAGTTGACAACGAATTAAGGTTATTAATTGAATCTTTACCATTAGATAAAAAGAAAAACATTATTGAATTCATAAAAAATTAATTTAAAAAATACAACGGCGGACAACTTGTCCGCCGTTAGTGTTTTAAAGCCCAAAACTCGCAAAAAGTATTTTATAAATTAAGTATGGCGGGAGTCGCTCCGCAAAGTAAACTTTGCTATCACGCCGTCTCGCTAAAAATAGTCCACAGGACTTTTTTCTTAACGCTCGCGTTCGACTCCCTTATTAACAAACAAAAAACACCGATGGAAGAGACCATCGGTGTTTTCTGGTGCCGATGGCGGGAGTCGAACCCGCACGGGGGTTAGCCCACTGGATTTTGAGTCCAGCGCGTCTGCCAGTTTCACCACATCGGCAATTTGTAAATATTTATTGCTTTTATCGGGTATTTTTGGTAAAATATAAGAAAGAATTATATTAAGCCAAAAACTTTGCTAAAAAATAATAACACAATTTATTTTTTAATGCAAGCGCTTAAAGGAATTTTATGCAAAAATTAGTGCTAATAGACGGAAACAGTTTAATAAATCGTGCCTTTTACGCAATGCCCTTACTTTCTAGTAAAGACGGGGTTTATACCAATGCGGTTTATGGGTTTATGAATATGTTTTTTAAAATGATTAACGATGAAAAACCCACCCACGTTGCCGTTGCTTTTGACGTGCACGCAAAAACTTTCCGTCACGAATTATACACCGAATATAAAGGCACTAGAAAGCCAAGCCCCCCAGAACTTCCACCGCAAATTGAACTTTTAAAGCAACTTTTAGACCAAATGGGTGTTAAAACTTACGCAAAAGCAGGTATAGAAGCAGATGATATCATCGGCACGCTTTGTAAGGCTACCGACGTTAAAACGGTAATTTTAACAGGGGATAAGGACTCCTTTCAATTAGTAGATGATTCTACCGAAGTGCATTTTACCAAGCGTGGCATTACCGAAGTAGAAATATATAACGCTAAAAACTTTTTAGAAAAGGTAGGATATAACCCTATTCAAGTTATAGAGTATAAAGCGCTCCGTGGCGATACTTCTGACAATATCCCCGGCGTTAGTGGAATAGGCGAAAAAACGGCTACCGACC
>JAZRHN010000018.1:0-4595 GCA_045644785.1 Christensenellaceae bacterium | reverse complement strand
CAATATCAATTAAAGGGTAGCCTTACCCAAAAGTGCATGAGAGATGCTGTAAGGCTTGCTGTAGATATTGAAAAACCAAAGAGTATTATTCCGCCGTCACTTATAAGTAAGTATCAATTAAAGGATTTATACTCTGCTTATAGGGACGTGCATAATCCATCAAGTTTTCAGTCTGAAAAGGAAAGTGCCGATAGGATAGCGGTAGAAGAATATTTTGCACTAATTTCTGCTTTTAAGGTAATAAAGGGTGGTAGAGAACAGGTTAGAATAAACAAATATAATTGCTCAGCAACCGAACTTTTAGAGTTTATAGTAAATAGATTTGATTTTAAGTTTACCGCAGGTCAAGAAAAAGCGGTAAATGAAATATTTGCCGATATGACGAGTAGTTCGGTTATGAATAGGCTTATGCAGGGCGACGTTGGTTGCGGTAAAACGGCAGTATCAATGTGTGCATTATTTATTGCAGTAAAAAGTGGCTATCAAGCAGTTATGCTTGCACCTACCGAAGTATTAGCAAGGCAAAACTTTAATGCAGTAAAAAAGGCTTTTCCTGATTATAACGTGGAACTTTTAACAGGCTCTAACACGGCAAAAGAAAAGCGAGATATTAAAAGTGCACTTAAAGACGGGTTTATAAATATTATAGTCGGCACACACGCTCTTTTAACCGAAGACGTAGAGTTTAAGAAACTTTCGCTTTGCGTGTGTGATGAACAGCAACGCTTTGGCGTAGCACAAAGAAGTGCGCTAATGAATAAAGGCGTAACGCCAGACGTCTTAGTTATGAGTGCAACGCCTATTCCGAGAACGCTTTCTTTGATATTCTATGGTGATTTAGATATAACTACAATAAGCGAAAAACCGCAAAATAGAATACCCGTTCAAACAAATATTGTTCCCAAAGAAAAATATAACGATATGCTAGGCTTTATAAAAGACGAAGCCGAAAAAGGTAATCAAACGTATTTCGTTTGTCCTAAAATAGATGGCGATGAAGAAGGCTCTATAATGAGCGTTACTGAACTTTTTGAAAGTTTAAAAGAAAAATTGCCGTCGTTATCTATAGGGTTACTACACGGCAAAATGAAAGATGCTGAAAAGCAATCGGTAATGGCTGATTTTAAGAATAAGAAATATAACGTTTTAGTATCTACTACCGTAATAGAGGTAGGTGTGGACGTTCCCGATGCTACAGTTATGATTATATATAACGCAGAAAGGTTTGGGCTTTCTCAAATACACCAATTAAGGGGTAGAGTAGGGCGTTCGGATAAAAAGAGTTATTGCTTTTTACTTACTAATGCTAATTCAGTAACGGCTAAAGAAAGACTTTCTATGCTAGCAAAAACTACCGATGGTTTTAAGATTTCTGAACTTGACTATAAACTTCGTGGTTCTGGCGACTTTATGGGCGATAGGCAAAGCGGAAAGTTTATGAAAGACCTTGGCAATCTTAACTATGGCACAGATGCAATTTTCCTAGCAAAAAAGATTAGTGATGAAGCGTTTGTAATGGGTGAAAACTTACCCGAAATTAAACGCGTTGCGATAGAGAAATTTGATAAATTAAAGGATATAACCTTAAACTAATGACTATAAAAAAGCCAATGTGGCTAAACGCAAACTTTATAAAAATATTAGCATTAATTACCATGACAATAGACCATATTGGTTGGATATTGCTTGGTGGACAAAAAGTGCTTAATATTATAGGTAGAATATCATTTCCACTTTTTGCTTATATGATAGCAGAGGGGTGTTATTATACCAAAAAACCTTATAAACGATTGCTTTTAATATTTACGACAGGCGTTATCTGTCAAATTTTCTTTTTCATCTTCTCAAAATCATTAGAACAATGTATATTAATTACCTTTTCAATGTCGGTAGTTTTAATAACTATTTTACAGTTAGCAGAAAAGCGTAAGAGTTTTATTTTATACATATTGTTTGGTGTTTTGTCTGGCGTGTTTTTCTATATTTCACACGTATTGCCCACTAAAATAAACTATTATGGGTTTAGGGTGCAATATGATGCCGTTGGTGTATTTTTACCCGTTGCGGTATATTTACTTAAAGATAAATGGCTAAAAATTATAGCGGTTGCATTATTTATTGCTATACTTGCTACAATGTATAACGATGCGTTTTATTTATGGGGTTTACTAGCGATTATCCCGCTCATATTCTATAATGGCGAAAGGGGAAAGATAAGGTTAAAATATTTATTTTATTTTTACTTCCCATTACATTTTGCAGTGTTATATGGAATTGCATTATTGATATAAAAAAGCACGCTACGTAGCGTGCTTTAATTATTTTACTTTTTTGTATAAGTATCTAAATAGTAATAGAATCTGAATTGGGATACCTATTAGGAATATTTCCCAAATACGTTTGTGCATAGCGGTAAAAAGGAAAAGTGAAAGGTAAATAGCGAGTAGTGTTGTCCACACAAGCAGTGAAAGTATTATAAAGTTAATAAGCGACCTTTCTCTAACAGGTGATAGTATTGCCGAAGTTAAAAACGAAAGAGGAAGCGCGTAAATAAAAATCATCCAAGACTTATCAAACTCGGTGCACAGGTTAATGGCCACGTAAGTGCAAAGTGCTAAAAACCAAACGACAACGATAAGTGCTAAACTTTTAATAGCACGTATTTTAGCCAAATTTCTAATTGCGGGAATAATCTTTGTTCTAAAGTCGCCGTGGTTAGAAAGTAGAGTGTCAATCTTTACGCCAAAGAAATCAGCGATGTTTTTTAGCGTAACAACGTCCGGCAGAGATTCTCCGCGTTCCCATTTAGAAACCGCCTTATCAGAATAATTTAGTTTAGCGGCGAGTTCTGCTTGGGTTAATTTATAATATTTTCTATATTCGCAAAGGTTTCTTGCGAAATTCTCTTTTAAGTCCATAAGCGTATAATATCACAAAAACGGCCATAAATCAAATAAATTTTATATAAAATCAACTAATTCTACCGCCAGTAGAGTGTAAAAAATAATTGTAGAATACAAATTTTATATATAACTTGATTTTTTTATATTCTATAGTTATTATGTAATACGTAAGGAGAACGTATTATGAAAATTGCAATTACAGCAGAATCTACCGTAGATTTAACAGAAGAACTTTTAAAAGAATATAGCATTAGAACAATTCCCTTTACCGTAATGATGGGGGATAGAGTTGGTTTAGATGGTGAAATTAAGCAAGACGATATTATGGAATATCTTGCAAACAATAAAGACCTTCCTAAAACAAGCGCAATAAACGAAGTTCAATACACCGAATTTTTTGAAGACGTGTTAAAGGAAAACGATGCTATCGTGCATTTTAGTTTATCTTCAGAACTTTCAAGTGCGTATAATAACGCGGTTACCGCTTCTAAACAATTTAAAAACGTTTACGTTATAGACTCTCGTAGTTTATCAACGGGTATCGCATTATTAGTTCTTTATGCTAAAAAATTAGCAGAGCAAGGCGAAAGCCCCGAAGATATCGTAAAGAAATGTTCTGAAAGAATTTCAGCCGTTCAGGCAAGTTTCTGCTTAAAGAGAGTAGATTGTCTTTATAAAGGTGGCAGATGTTCTGTTCTAGCATTACTCGGCGCTAACTTACTTAGAATTCGTCCGCAAATTTTATTAAAGGACGGTAAAATGGTTGCGGGTAAAAAGTATAGGGGAAATTATAACCACGTAGTAGAATCTTACGTAAACGATATTTTAACAGAGTACTCAACACCTGATTATGAAACCGTATTTTTAACTTACACAACTGCTCCCCAAGAAATAGTTGATAAGGTAAGTGAAAGATTAAAAGAAGTTGGCTTTAAAAACGTATATATTACGCGTGCAGGCGCAACTATATCTTGCCATTGTGGTGAAGATTGTCTTGGTGTTTTATACTTAAACGACGGAAAATAAACAATAGAAAGGCAAAATAAAAGGGCGGAAATTCATGTTTCCGCTCTTTTTTATACTTAAAAACGTATAGAAATAAAAAATATGCATTAAATTATTCAAAAAAAGCATAAATATTCAAAAAAAAGAAAAAAATTTTAAAAATATGCATAAAAATGTTTGACAAATAAAAAACAGGGGGCTATAATGGGAAACGTAAAAACCAAACGGGCTTGCGTGAGGCAAGCAAAGGAGAAAAAAATGAAAAAATTATTAACACTTATTATGGCACTTGTTCTTTCTATCGGTTGCTTAGCTTGTCTTACCGCTTGCGGTGGTGAAGAAGGCGCTGACGTAAAGATTAAAGGTTACACTGGTTCAGTTGTAGGCGTAGACATTTACTTAATGTCTTTAGTTTGTGAAGAACTCGATATGAAGATTGACGTTCAAGACGTTGACTTCGACGGTATCGTTGGTGCAGTTAAAACCAAAAACGATGCAGTTGGTGCAGCAGGTATCACCATTACTGATGAACGTAAAGAAAGCGTAGATTTCTCAAATGCATACTATTCTTCAGTTCAATACATTATCAGCGCAACTAACGAAGCTTTCACTTCATTAGAAGCATTAGCAGATAAGAAGATTGGTGTTCAAAAGGGAACTACCGGTGCATTAATGGTTGCTGATGCT
>JAZRHN010000017.1:0-31437 GCA_045644785.1 Christensenellaceae bacterium | reverse complement strand
GACTCATTTTTTCTAGCCTTAAAGATAGCAATACCTGTTGCTTCTTCAAAAATCATACGTCTATCTTCAGGCTTTGCTGACATTATTTCTTCAACTTTACCTTGTCCGATAATAGAATAACCTTCTTTACCAATACCACATTCATGTAAAAGGTCAACAATGTCTTTTAGTCTAGATGGTTGTTTATTGATAAAATATTCACTTTCACCACTTCTATATAATTTTCTAGTAATAATTACTTCGTTATAGTCTAAACTAAACATTCTATTCGTGTTATCAAAGTATAACGAAACTTCGCAATAAGAAAGCGACTTTCTATTTTGCGTACCAGAGAAAATTACGTCTTGCATGCTAGAACCACGTAGGTTTTTAGCAGATTGTTCACCCATTACCCAACGAATAGCATCAGCAACGTTTGATTTACCACAACCGTTAGGTCCAACAATGGCGGTTATGCCGTTTCCGAATTTTATTTCCGCTTTATCCGCAAACGATTTGAATCCGTATAATTCTACTTTTTCAAAATTCAATTTCTTTTACCGTCCTGTTTAATTAATTTATTAAGCGCAAGTTTTGCCGCTTTTGCCTGTGCAAGTTTTTTACTTACACCTTTACCTTCACTTATTCTTGAGTTGTTTAGCAATAACGCTACACGAAATTCCGGTTGATGGTCTGGGCCTGTTCGTGAAAGTATTTCGTAAGATATACTACCAAGTTTTCTTTTTTGCACGTATTCTTGCAAATCAGATTTTGCTTGAGCAGTTTTATCATCAGTTTTTTTCTTTTTTTCGTTAAACTTAAAATCAGCGATTATGGTTTTATTAACGAAACTTTTTGCTTGTAATAATCCACCGTCTAGATAAATACCTGCAACTAACGTTTCATAAATACTTGAATAAAGTTTTTCATCAACGTTAGCAGATTTACCTTGTCCTTTACCTAGTAAAACGTGTTTATGTAAGCCTAATTTTTTTACAGTTAATAAGAGATTTGCATTAGAAACCATTTCCTTTCTTTTTTCGGTTAGATTTCCTTCATCTCCATTAACTTGCTTATAAAGATATTCAGTAACAATAAATTCAATAATAGAATCACCAAAAAATTCAAGAACCTCATTATCTTCTTCACTATTTTCATTAGCGTAAGAAGAATGAGTAAAACACTTCCTTAAAAGCATTTTGTCCTTAAACGAATATCCGATTTTATTTTCAATTTCCGTTACGTTAAATATCATAAATCACCAATTATGAAAGATTGCCTACAGTTCTGGGGAATGGTAAAACGTCTCTAATGTTTGAAATACCTGTTAGATACATAATCATTCTTTCAAAACCTAGACCAAAACCAGAGTGTTCTACACCGCCATATCTTCTTAAATCAAGATATTCTTTATAATCTTCGGGGTTAAGTCCGCATTCGTTCATTCTGTTAATTAATACGTCGTAACGGTCTTCTCTTTGGCTTCCACCAACTAATTCACCGATACCAGGAACTAAAAGGTCACTAGCGGCAACAGTTTTTCCATCATCATTAAGCTTCATATAGAATGCCTTAATTTCTTTAGGATAGTTGGTTAAGAAAACAGGTTTTTTGAAAACTTGCTCAGTAATATATCTTTCATGTTCGCTTTGAAGGTCAACACCCCAACTAACCTTAACATCAAACTTATCTTGAACTTTTTCAAGAATTTCGATTGCTTCGGTATAAGTTAAGCGAACGAAATCGTTATTTAATACGTTGTTTAATCTATCAATAAGTCCATTATCAACAAATTGATTTAAGAACTTAATTTCTTCTGAACAAGTAGTCATAACGTGCTTGATAATATATTTAACCATTGCTTCAGCACAATCCATATCATCTGATAAATCAGCAAATGCTAATTCAGGTTCAATCATCCAGAATTCTGCCGCGTGTCTAACGGTATTAGAATGTTCCGCTCTAAAGGTAGGACCAAAAGTATAAACGTTTGCATAAGCCATTGCAAAGTTTTCAACGTCTAACTGAGCAGATACGGTAAGACTAGATTTTTTAGCAAAGAAGTCTTTGGTATAATCAGTTGTTCCGTCGTCATTTTTAGCAACGTTATCTAAATCTAAAGTTGTTACTTGGAACATTGCACCTGCACCTTCACAGTCGCTTCCCGTAATAATGGGAGTATGAACGTAAACAAAGCCTTTAGAATTAAAGAACGAGTGAATAGCAAACGCCGCTTCACTTCTAATTTTAAATACCGCATTAAAAGTATTAGTTCTAGGACGCAAGTGAGATATAGTTCTTAAAAATTCAAGTGAATGACGTTTCTTTTGTAAAGGATATTCTGACGTAGAAGTTCCTAAAATATCAACGTTTTTAGCATGAATTTCAAAAGGTTGATTTCTTTCGGGAGTTAATACAACAGTGCCCTTAACACAAATACAAGCACCAACGTTTTGATGTGCAACTTCATCATAATTATTAATATTTGCAGATTCAAAAACTATTTGACAATTTTTGAAAAAAGAACCGTCGTTAAGTTCAATAAAACCGAGATTTTTATTATCTCTTACAGTTCTAATCCAACCGCAAACAACTACTTCTTTTTCAGCAAAGTTTTGATAATCATTAAAAATTTCTTTTAGCATTAATCTTTTCATAATATTCGTCTCCACATTAGATAAAATAATTTTACCACAATTTATTGTGTTAATCAAGGATTTAAATACAATTTATAGTATTTTTAATAATAAAAAAGCAGAATTAAAAAATTCTGCTTTTAGATTTTAAATTTTATATTTATTTTACGTAATCAAACACATCGTTACCAATCTCTTTTTTATAGGTTTGGCGTTTTTTGATTATCTCATTTTCGGCAAATTTCCATTGTTGTTGAATATTATAATTTGTTTCAAGCATAGGATTGCTTTCAAGGTTTTTAATATCACCTTCAATTATATTATTCATTATGTGGTTGATAACGATTGAGTTAATACCTGTATTTTTATATTCACTCTTAACCCCTATCAACGCCATTTCTAATTCTTTTGGCTTTTTAATAGAACGAAGAATACTTATAAAGCCAAATGGGAACAACTTTCCTCTATGTTTAATAAGAGCATTACAGATTGATGGGAATAAAACACCAAACGCTGCACAATCACCCTTTTCATCAATTAAAATACTTAAATATTTAGGATTGATAATAGTTCCAAATTGCGCTTTAACTGTTTCAACTTCTTCACCGACAACAGGAGTAAAGCCGTCTAACTTTGAATAAGCATCATTATAAGTTTCAAAAAGTTTATCAGCGTAAAGTTTAATAATTTCTTTTATTTTTTTACCTTCAGTAACTTCAGTTAACTTATATTTTTCTTTAAGTTTAGCAGAAATACTGTTGATTCTATCATAAGGTTCTTTTGGAATGGTAAATCTACGTTCTACCCATTTAGATTCGTCTGCATAACCTAATTCAACCATTTTCTCTGAAAAATATGGATAATAATAGTTTGTTGCATACGTAGAACGTTCATTAAAGCCATAAGTAAGCATACCTTCTCTATCGGTATCATTAAAGCCCCAAGGCCCGTGAATATCTGTTAAACTGTTTTCTTTACCGTATTTACCTACAGCACCAAGAAGTGCTTTAAACACTTCAATATCATCTATACATTCAAATCTAGAAAAACGAACGAAATTAGTATTATATAACTTGTTTTCATTATGGCTAATTATACCCATAATTCTACCAACTAATTTACCATCTTTATAACATAAAAATCCTTTACATTGACAATCTTTAAGTCCATGATTCTTTTTGGGATTAAATGCATTTATTTCATCACTAGTAAAAGATGGAACGTAGTATGGACAATTTTTATATAATTTAAGCGGATATGTAGCAAATTTCTTTATATCTCTTTTAGTTTTAACTTCTTTAACGATTATCATACATCTTCTCCTACTCAAATATTATACAACATTTTATTTTTTTAGTGCAACAAATAAATAAAAAAAATCTCAACGTGTTGAGATCTTTTTTTTGAGTTAATCCTCACTTTGTAATTTTTGTACCGCTAAAGGTGGATTTTCATCTTTAAGCGCCATTATATATTTTGCGTAATCTTCATCTGACAATTTTTTAACGCCATTTCTTTTCTTTCTTGACATAACAAATCTCCTTATGATGAGTTTATTATTGTCAATTATAAAAAATATATACCAACCATTAACTACTTATCTTTGTTTTTCCAACAATTTTCTTGTAAGATTTGTCTTGTGAAAAATCTCTTTTTTTATCGTAAGAACCGCCTAATGATTCTATTGCAAAACGTAGCTCTTCAAAGTCCGCATAAGATATCTTTTCATCCTCTATTTTTTCATAAAGGAAAGGCAAAACGTGTTCATCATTATATTTTGTTAAAAATGAAACGTAAAGTGGTAACTTATTAGGATTATTTTTTAATTCTAAAAGCAATAATTTTGTAATTCTTTCATCAACTTTAGCATTGGAAAGAATTTCACAAACAGCCTCTTTTTTAACACCATCTAATTCTTCAAACAATTCTAATAATCTATCTTTAACGTCGTCCGCTTGATTTTTAAGCATTTCTGTTGCAATTTCAAAAATCGTATCAGAATAATCATACAAAAAGAACTCGATAATTCTTCCTATAGGCAACTTTCCACCACAATCACTTAACAAATTAAGTAAATATATGGTAAATTGCTCACTTAAATCGCCTGATAAACGCTTTACTATTAAATCAATATCACTCTTTTCGATAATTGCTTCACATAAATAATCCGATACGGGAACACCTTTATCAACGTGTTCACTTAAAGCATCTAAAAGTTCGTTCGTTGAATATTGCTTATAGTATTCATTTGGCGAAAAACCATCAAGTAGCGCATTTATTTCATCGCCAAATGACAAGTATAAATCAGACACTTTATTTTCAATATCCTCAGGGTCAATCTTGCCAATATTTTCCATTACGTATTTTTCAATGTAATTTTGAAAAGCCTTGTCTAAATCAATTATTTTTACCATTTTTTTCACCTTTAAATGCTTGTATTATTTGCATTACTCTATCAATTTTTACCTTAAATCGTTTACAAATAAATTTTTCATCTATACCTAAATCATTACTTAATATAATCAGCGCTGTAGATAGTTCTTTTTCAGTAATTTGCAATAACGACACGTATTCACTAAATTTCTTAAATATCTTGTTAGCATTAAAAATAAGTTTTTCTATAGCAAAACAATGATTAGAAAGTAAGAATATTGCAGACGTTATATATGCTTCTGAAACTAATTTACCGAAATCAGAATTGTCAAATAATATTTTTCTTGAATTAATTGTTCTAAATATTCCCTGATTTGTAAAGGAAATACTTTTATTGAATCCATTTAGTAATAATACAACTATAACAAAGTTTTTATCTCTATCATCAACAAAAGGATTAACTAAAAACTCATTTAATATATCATAATATTCCCTTTTATTAACCATACAAATAAATTGAACAGCATCTTCTATCGTTCTATTATCAAATAAACAACTTTTAACTTCATTTACAACGTTTGCAGGTTTTTTACCATCTAATATACATTTAATATTTTGCTTAACTATTTTACAACTTTTTTTAATAAAATACGCAGGTAAATCTTCGGTATATGATATGGGTAAAAATTGCGTATCTTTTACTTTATTATGTAATAAATTAGATGATAAATCTAAATAAAATTTATATAAAAAAGAATTTCTATCTAATAAATATAGTTGCGTAAAACAGTCTTTTGCCAAACTATATTTACCTATGTTTAAATACGATTTACCAAGTTTAAAAAGACAGTCTGTATTTTCAGGCTCATCTTTTACTATTTTTTGTAATAAAACATTTAAAAAAGCATTATCGTTTTGCTTGATTGCGGAGTAAATAATAGGCTCGTAACCATCTGCTTCAGAATAATATAACTCTTTTAATTGTGCATAATAGTAATCTGTTTTAGACGTGTTTTCTTTTTTTTCATAATACTCGTATAATAACGAGTATGTTTTAATATTTTTACCATAAAAACTTATCGTTTGCTTGCATTCTGCTAAAAACTCAACGTCTTTATCCGTAGCAAGATATGACTCACAAAGCATATTTTGCGCATCAACATCCTTAAATTCATACGGAACACTTGAGAGTTTATCGATGGCTTTATCATAATAATTTAATAAAAAATACTTAATACCGTCTTCAATATTAAGTTTATATAGATTTTCAACGTTAGGATAAACTGAAACGTAGCGTTTTAGCATCAATTTTTCAAAAGTTGTATCTAAAAAATCTAAAGTTCGCTCTTCCATTGTATTTGAGTTGGGATATATGTCATCTAAATATAATCTCGCATAATAAAAAGAAAGCAACTGTTCGTGCATTTTATAGAAATTAATAGAAATTGCCCTATACGCTTCTCTAAGCGCTTTATCTTTTTTATATCTTAAATACAAGAAATAATATTTATTCGATAATGAGTTTAAATCTAGTTTAGATAACGCCAAAGCAATACGTTCAATAATATCAGTATCCTGCTTATAATTTTCAAGAGCATTAAACAATACGTTTAACGCTCCTTTAAAATCATCTTTATCAAGTTTTGAATCTGCAATACGAATTAGTTTATTTTTATCCCTACCGTATTGTAAAACTTTTCCCATTGTTTATTTATTGAATAGTTTTTGGGCTGCAATTTTGTCATATACGTATTCTTTATTACAAAATTGACAGTTTACCTTAACCAATCCTTCCTTTTCAATTATATCGTTAATTTCAGCCTCACCTAACGCGTAAAGCATATTATCTACCTTTCTTTTTGAACAATTACATTTGTATTTTGGAAAATACTCGTAATACTCGCCGTCAGTTATGCTTTTCATAACTTGTTCAGCACCAATTTCCTCAATAAACGTAGATATATTAGAAAAACCATTAATTAATTTTTCAGCCTTAATTAAATTCTTTTCTTCCGCAAAAGGTAATGCTTGAATTATAACTGCACCAGCGCCAACGCATTTAAGATTTTTACCTATTTTAACACCTACCGCAATAGCCGTTGGTTGTTGTTCACTATAGGTAAAATATGCGGCAAAATCTTCACCTAATTCACCACTAATTAATTTACTACTACCTGAATATGGTTCTTTTAAGCCCATATTTTTTACAATAGTTAATCTACCATTGTTTCCAACTAAACCGCCAACGTCTAATTTGCCATTAGGTTTTAATGGCAAATCAACAACGTTATCTATAGAAGCCCTCATTTCCAACTTTCTATTACCACACACTGTAATTTTACCACCAGGGCCATCACCCGCTACGGTAACGTAAACGTTATCTCTATCGTTTTTTAATCCACTTGAAATAAAAGTAGAAATGGTAAGTGCTCTACCTAAAGCAGCCGCACAAACGGGGGTCAAATTATGAAATTTTATCGCTTTATTTACCATATCGGTTGTCTCTAAAACTGATAAAGACAACTGATTGTCATATATAAGCGTTTTAAGAACTTTGTCCAACTAAATTACCATTATCCTGAATATTTTTATCTATATCTTCGTCGTTTTTCTTATATAAAAGTTTTAATATAATAGGCGCAAAAACTGAAGTCACTAAAACTAGCAATACGGTCATTGTTAGATATTCAGGTGCAATAAGTCCACCTGCAACACCCTTTTGAGTTACTATAAGTGCAACTTCACCCCTAACAATCATACCCATACCAATTCGTAAACAATCTTTAGTTTTAGCACCAAAAATCTTTGCAACGCCACCGCAAGCAATAATTTTTGATAATATTGCAAAAATAACGAATAGAATTGAGAATAAAATAACGCTAGAATCAAAACCACTAAAACTAATTTGAATACCGATATTAGCAAAGAATATAGGCGCAAATAAGGTATATGAATTTATCGTAACCTTTCTATCAACGTATTGCGCTTCAACGTTTGTAGATAGAACCAAACCTGCAATATATGCACCTGTAATATCCGCAACGCCAAAGCCTTTTTCCGCAATAAAAGCATACATTAAACATAATGCAATAGAAAAAATGGGCAATCTTCTTGTATGCGGAGATTTTTTCTCAATATACTTAAATAATTTAGCAAATGCAACACCTGCAACAACGGCAACAACAAAGAAAAGCAAAATCCATAATATTGATATTACAGGTATGTTGTTGGGGTTAATAACGCCTAAAAGATTGTTGCTAGCACTATTACCACCTGAAATAGATAATACAACGGAAAGCACCATAATACCCAGCACGTCGTCAATAACGGCGGCATTCATAATTATTGTGCCAATTTTTGTCTTTAACTTTCCTAACTCACGCAAAACTTCAACGGTAATACCAACACTTGTTGCGGTCATAATAGTTCCTACAAATATCCAAGAATGCCAAGTTAATTGTGGTAAGAAAATTGACGCTAAAAGCGTTCCTGCCCCTAAAGGAACTAAAACACCTGCAAATGCAATCATAAAAGCGGCAAAACCAGTCTTTTTAATCTCTTCCAAATCAGTTTCTAAGCCTGCGGTAAACATAACGAAAATTACGCCTACTTCAGCAAAGGCTTTAAGATATGGGTTATGTTCTCCACTTGTTATCGGGAATAATTCAGACCCATTAAGCGGAAAAATAGCACCCCAAATAGCAGGACCAATAAGTATACCTGCAACAATAAAACCTAAAACTTGTGGAAAACCAAGTTTTCTCATTATAATGCCCAAAATCTTAGTTATGGTTAATATAAGGGCGAATTGAAATAAAAAATCAACAAAGTCCATAATTACAAAATACTAATTCTTTTTTCGTTTAGATAATTCTTTTTTAGCCTTTTCAATAGCTTTATTTTGTTTTTCTTTAAGTTTAAGCGTTTCTTCGTCTTCTACAATGACGTATTGTTCGTCATTAATATGTTCTTTAACGAATTTTTCGTGGTCATCATACATATTTTGTTTGCTTTCAGCAAGTTTAATAATATCTCGTCTATTAAATGACGCAGGTAATTCTTCAATTTTAATATCGTCGTCTGTTATAGGCTTGATAGGTCTTAAACTATAAGCACTTCTATCCGCAAGGGCAATTTGTTGTTTGTATTTTTTAAGAGAGTCTTCATTAGATGCTTTAACTTTTTCGTAGATACCCCTATTCTTCTTTGCTGTAGGAATTCTGGGATTAACGAATTTATCAAATGACCATTGTGAATATTCAAACCAAACCAATAAAAACCAAGCAACACCAATAATAAGATAGAATAAAATACCAATAACAGTTAATAAAGAGCCTAAATATAACAATCCCGCAGGTAAAATACCAGCAATAATGAAAACTATGTTATAAGGTAATAATGCAATGGTAAATAAAAATGAGTTTTTGAGTAATTGACGGAAAGTAAGGTCATACGTAATAGTTTGTGAAATCATGTGAAGACACATAAAAATCGACATAACTAGCAATAAAATAATCATATATTTTATTAGAGAATAAATCCAAGTTGACCCACCTTGTGCGATATAAACGTTACAAAGCGAAATACCTGCCATAAACAAATAAAAAAGCATTGAGAATAAAAAAGTAATTTTAAGTATTTGTTTATAGTTGGTTTTAATACCGCGCACAAAGTCGTTAGCAACGAATACACCTTCAGTCCATATCATATTTCTAACAACGTAAGCCCCGCCTGAAATACCGATAGAAGCGATTATAAAAGCAATAGGCAAGAAAATTAAAGAAGAAATATTGCTTGAAAAAATAATACTTTCAGGATACCCAACTAAACTATTGGGTGCCATATATCCAAGGCCAAATCCTTGTGAAAAAGGATAAACCGTGCTATAGCCCACTATTGTTCCATATCTCATATAAAAAACAAAAAGAACGGGAACTAACGTAAGCAAAACAATAAGGTTAACTAAAAATAGTTTACCAAAGTTTCCTTTTAAAATATCCCAAAATTGCTCCCATCTAGTTGACGGAAGTGTAGACCTAGCATATCCTTCAGCTTTTTCACTTCCGAAGATGATACGCTCAAAAAATTTTTTCTTCTTTTTTACAGCCATAATCGCTCCAAAATTTACGCTATAGTATTCTAATTATATATTCTATACCAAATTATATTTTTTTACAAATAATTTAAGGTATATACCTTAAAAAACTTTACAAATAATTAGCATTTTGATAAAATCAATAAAAAACTTATGGAGTAAGTTATGAAAAAATATAACGTTGCAGTAGTTGGCGCTACTGGTATGGTTGGAAGAAAGTTTTTACAAGTATTATCAGAAAGAAATTTACCGGTTGAAAACTACTATTTATTTGCTTCTGCAAGGTCTGCAGGAACTGAAATAGACTTTATGGGTAAAAAGCACGTAGTTATTGAATTATGTGAAGAAAATATTAAGGGTAAAAATATCGATATTGCTCTTTTTTCTGCTGGTGGAGATATAAGCAAGGAATTTGCCCCCATTTTTGCAAAGGAAGGCATTTTAGTTATTGACAATTCAAACGCTTGGAGAAGAGACGTTAACGTTCCCCTAGTTGTTCCCGAAGTTAATGGCGATGAAATTAAAAATCACAAAAATATCATTGCAAACCCCAACTGTTCAACTATTCAAGCAATGGTTGTATTAAAACCTTTAGACGATGCATTTAAAATTAAGCGTGTTATCTACTCAACCTATCAAGCCGTTTCTGGCGCAGGTGTAAAAGGTTTTAACGATTTAAAAGGTGGAATTTGTGGTGAAGCACCCCAAAAATTCCCCCACCCCATTTTTGCTAACTGTCTTCCCCACATAGACGTGTTCCTTGAAAACGGCTACACTAAAGAAGAAGATAAAATGATTTTTGAAACCAAAAAGATTCTTAAAGCCCCTGATATGAAGGTTACTGCAACGTGCGTTAGAGTTCCCGTTTATTATGGTCATAGTGAATCTATCAATATTGAGTTTGAAAAAGATTGCACCGTTGAACAAGTTAAAGAAATTCTTAAAAACGCACCTTCAATCGTAATTGAAGACGATGGTGCAAATTGCTTATACCCTATGCCTATAACCGCTGAAGATAAAGACGAAGTTTTTGTAGGTAGAATTAGAAAGGACGATACCGTAAAATCAGGTATTAACCTATGGGTTGTAGCAGACAATATTAGAAAAGGTGCAGCAACTAACGCTGTTCAAATCGCAGAAAAGGCAATTGAATTAGGAGCTGTTAAAAACCAATTATAAAAAAATTAAAGTAAAAGGTAATTATGAATAAAGTATTATTCGATGGCGTGTGCACTGCCGCCGTAACCCCTTTTACTAAAGACAAAATAGATTTCAATCTATTTGAAAAGCAAATTGAATATCAAATAAAAAGCGGAATAAAAACTCTATGTTTTTTAGGAACTACAGGAGAAAGTTCTACGATATCTGATGATGAATATAAAGAAATCCTTTCTTTTGTAGTTAAAACAATTAATAAACGTGCAAAAATTATTATCGGTAGCGGACATAATTGCACTAAAAAAGCAATAGAAAAAAGCATTTTAGCAGAAAAATACGGTGCGAACGGCCTTTTGGTCATCACACCGTATTATAATAAATGCACGCAAAACGGGCTTATAAAATATTATAACGACGTATCCTCTGCCGTCACAATTCCTATAATAGCGTATAACGTTCCAACAAGAACTGGCGTAAATATTTTACCTGAAACCGCTAAAAAATTATCTGAAAATGTTAATATCTGCGCTATAAAACAATCTGTTAAGAATATCAAACAGATAAAACAAACGTATTCTCTAACAAAAAATAATTTTACACTCTATTCGGGTGACGATAACCTAAACACTAGATTGTATAAATTAGGTGCAAGAGGTTGTATTTCTGTAACGGCCAACGTAGCACCAAAACTTGTTATAGAACACTACACTGCTCATATTAACAATAAAACCTGCAAATTACTCGATAAAAATCTAACTTTATTAAATCAAGTTCTGCTATCTGGTATTAATCCAATACCCGTAAAAAAAGCACTTTATTTATTAGGATTAGATAGTGGCATTCTTCGTCCCCCGCTTACTGAACTTGAAGATAAATACATAGATAATCTAACAAAAGCACTAAAAGAAAATAATTTAATAGGTAATAAATTATGAAAATAGCTATTAATGGTGCAAACGGCAGATTAGGTAAAAGTGTTATTGATTGCTTAATTAAAAATGGCTATACTGATTTAATTGGCGTTGATATATCTTCAAATTCTTATAACAGCATAGTAATTTATGATGATTTTTCAAAAATTAATAATAAAATTGATTTTTTAATCGATTGTTCATCAATAAAAGCACTAAATAACGTACTAGAGTATTCACTTAAAAATAAAATTCCATTAATTATTTGCACTACGGGCTACAGTGAAAAACAAATTGATGAAATAAAAATTGCAGGAAGAGAGATTCCAATACTTTTCTCCCCCAATATGTCTTTTGGTGCTAATTTACTGTTTGATATAGTTGAAATAGTATCTAAAAACACTATCGACTGGGACGTAGAAATTTTAGAAACACATCATACGAATAAACTTGATAAACCTAGTGGTACTGCAGTAAAATTAAAAGAAATTGTATTAAAAGAAAATAGCAAGGTTAACGTACACTCACTACGGCTTTCAAACGTTATTGGCGAACATAAGGTTATATTTGCAAACAACAATGAAAGCATTATAATTGAACACAAGGCAACAAATAGAAACGTTTTTGCTGAAGGCGTAGTAAAAGCAATAACGTTCTTAAAAAATAAAAATAAAGGTATATACTCTCTTCAGGACACACTTAAATGATAAATTTACAAGAAAACTTAAGAAAAATTTTTGATGAAATTAAAAATGGCAATAATTTAGGTGAAGAAATCACTTTAGTTGGTGCAACTAAAATGGTCGACGTTGACACTATAAATTTAGCTACATCTTACGGGCTTAAGGTTGTCGCTGAAAATAAAGTTCAAGAATTTCGTGACAAATATTTATTAATAAAAGATGCTAAACAACACTTTATAGGTCGCTTACAAACCAATAAGGTTAAATATCTAGTTGGAAACATAGACGTTATTCAATCGGTTGACTCATATCACCTAGCAGAAGAAATTTCTAAACGAGCAAAAGCAAAAAATATCGTCCAAAAAATATTTATTGAAATAAATATTGGCGATGACCCGAATAAGGCAGGCGCTACTTTTGATAATGCTATAGACTTTGCAAACCAAATTGCAAAACTTTCAAACGTTAGCATAATTGGTTTAATGACTGTGTTACCTAAAAGTGATAATCAAGATAAACTTTCAAACTTTTGCTTGCAAATGCGTCAAATTTATGATACATTATTATTACAAGGCTTTGCACTTAAGCATTTATCCGTTGGTATGACTAACGATTATAAAATTGCAATACAAAATGGTAGCAATATGATTAGGCTTGGCAGCGCAATCTTTGGAAAAAGAAACTATGGAGAAAACAAATAATGGGTGTATTTGATTTGTTTGGTAAAAACTCTAAAACTGATTCATCTTCTACTATTAAAGAAAGAAATTTTTCTTTAGATAGTTTAAAAGAAGATTCTGCAAAGCAACCGCCCGCATTTTCAGTTTTCAAGCCCACAAAATATAGTGACGTTGAAACTATTATAGATAATCTTAAAGAAGGTAAGTCAACAATTGTTCATCTAGACGAAATTAAAAAGGAATGTGCAATTAGAATAATAGATATGCTTTCTGGTGCTGTTTACGCTTTAGGCGGCGGTGTTTACGAAATGCAAAAAAATATATTCCTCTTCTCACCTTCAGTTGTTGAGGTTAACTAAAAATAACATTAAACGCCTTGCGTCAATCGCAAGGCGTTTTTTTATTCAATAAATCTTTAGCAATTTCGTAAATATCTCCTGCACCTAAAAATACAACTTTTTCATAATTAGTTATAATGTTAGACAGTTCGTTTTTTTCGCTAAAACAAGAAACTTCCTTTTTAGTTTTTTTGCTAATTTTTTTTGCAAGAAATTCTGCAGAACCTAGATAAGAATATTCTTCACGCGCCGAATATGTTTTATATATAACTAAATTTTGAAAATTAGATAAAACGTTTACAAAATCTTCTATTAATAATTTTGTTCTTGAAAAAGTATGTGGTTGAAAAATAAATAAAATCTTACTAATTTCTTTCTCATATTGCTTAAACATTGCGTAAAGTTCTGTGGGATGATGCGCATAGTCTGCATAAACTATAGTATTTACTATCTTACCCAAATATTCGTTACGCCTTTTTACTAAAGTAAACTCTCCAAGTGCATCAATAATAATCTCTTTTTCAATCTTAAAATAGTCTGCAACGGCATAAGCAACTAGTGCGTTATATACGTTATGTATCCCACCAAAATTTAGTTTAATTTTACAAGTCTTTTTTCCGTATTTATATATATCAAAATAAATATTATCCATTCCGTTTACTAAGTTTTTTGCATTATAAACGGCTTTTTTATTTATACCATATGTAATTGATGATAAAGAATTAATCTTTTCATAATATTTATCGTCGGCATTTATAAACGATATACTATCTTTAATAAAATGCGAAAAAGTTTCAATCTCATCATCTATCGTTTTATAACTATCCATATGGTCGTTATCAACGTTAAGGACAAGCGAAAATTTAGGTTTCATATCTAAAAAATTTTTTTCAAATTCGCATGCCTCATAAATAACGAATTCGCTGTTACCAAACAAATAATTACCAAACTTAAAATTTTCCCCACCTAAAAAAACTGTAGGCCTTTTTCTTGCTTTAATAAAAATTTCGGATATCATAGAAGTAACCGTGGTCTTTCCGTGGCTTCCTGATACCCCTATTGAAACTTTATACTTTTTAGTTATTTCACCTAATATTTCACTTCTTTTATAGATAGGAATATTTTTTTCCTTTGCCAGCATAAAATAAAAGTCATTTTCTTTTATCGCAGAAGTATATATCACAGCTTCAATATTATCAAAAATATTTGGCTGATTATTACTTATAAAATTTACGCCTCTTTTAACTAAATCTTCTACAATATTATTATAATTTATATCAGTTCCATATACGTTAAAACCATTATCTAAAAGATATTTGCTAATAGCCGACATAGAAATTCCACCTATGCCAATTAAAAAAACGTTTTTAGTTTTTGAATTAGAAAAAAAATCAGACATAGTATATACTATGGCAAAAATTGTTGTTTTTTTACAAAAATTAATAAAAAAATGCAAAAAAACGCAAAAAAATTTAAAAAACCTATTGAAATAATGCATTTCTTATGATAAAATGAATACAATCTATGTTAAGGAAGGATGAAAATTATGGTTATTACTGACGTAAGAGTTCGTATCGTTAAAAAAGACGATAGCAAACTCAAGGCTGTTGCATCAATAACTTTTGATGATTGTTTTGTAGTTCACGACATTAAAGTTATTGAAGGTACTGAAGGTTGCTTTATCGCTATGCCAAGCAGAAAGACTGCTGATGGCGAATATAAAGATATTGCTCACCCCATCAAAACCGAAACTAGAGAAGAACTTATTAAAGTTATTCTTGCAGCTTACGAAGAAGAAAAAGCAAAACCTCAAGACTAGCATTGTATAAAAAAGGTTTACCCTATTCTGGGTAAACCTTTTAAAATGCTTATTTCTTCACTAAAACCCATTCGTCTACGAAGGGTTTTTTATTTTTTAAAAAATTTTATAAACCAATTCGTTTAGTCTATTATAAGATTCTAACAATTCATTTTCATTAGAATAGTCAGACGCATATGCTTCAATCATAGCAGTACCGTTAAAACCAACGTCTTTTAATCTATTAAACAATTCTATAAAATCAAAAGTGCCAAACAAAGGTAAACACATTTTACCGTTTTCATCTATATCGGATAGATGAACTGTAACAATATCTTCACCCATTTCATTTAGATATTCCCTATAGTCAACGCCACTTAATCTTGCTTGTTTAATATCTAAAGTTGCTTTTAATCCACAAGTTCTTTTTCTTATTTCATTAAAGAATCCAATAAAATTATAATATCCCCAATGAACGTTTTCATGAGCGATAGAAATATCACGTTCTTTTGCTTGATTTATAATCTTTTGTAACGTTTCTGAATATCTATCGTAATTAATTATCAATGGTAATTTTTTTAGTCTTGCAGGCCCATGAAAAGTATAATATTTTGCACCAACGGCTTTACCAGCGTTTAATACACCATTTAAAATTTCAAAGGAATCATTTTGAGCTCGCTTATTCATACTAAACAACTGCGGTTCAAATTGCGTGGTTAGTGTATGTATAGAGTGAACTTCCACGTTTCCTTTT
Organism: Christensenellaceae bacterium; assembly: GCA_045644785.1. GTDB lineage: Bacteria > Bacillota > Clostridia > Christensenellales > Borkfalkiaceae > UBA1259. The sequence continues at coordinate 15,032 of JAZRHN010000017.1, read as the reverse complement.
ATCTCATTTAATTGTCCACCAAACTTGTCGTTATATTCGCAAAAAGATTCAAAAAATACTTCTGATACTTTTATATTATTTTTATCAAAAAATGTAAGAGCATCTTCAGTGTAATAATTAGGAAATAACGATGCTGTTGATATACCTATTTTCATAATTAGCCTTTTCTAAATACGAATTCTCCGTTTTTAGCATCAATAATGACGGTTGTGTTCGCCGATAAATAGCCTTTTAATATTTCTTCAGAAAGTTTATCTTCAATATGTCGTTGAATAACTCTTTTAAGCGGTCTTGCGCCGTATTCGTTATCATAGCCTTTATCGATAATAAGTCCCATGGCTTCGTTAGTTATATTTAACTTAACGTCCATAACCGCTAAACGTTTACGAAGATTAGTTAAAAGAATTTCAGCAATTCTAGAAGTTTCATCTTTTGAAAGTTTATTAAACACAATAATATCGTCAATTCTATTAAGGAATTCGGGGCGGAATTTAGATTTTAGCGCATCCATATATCTGTCGCACATATTATCATATTCAGCAGTAAGCCCGCCTGAAAAACCTAAAGTAGTTTTATGAGAAACTTCCGTTGCGCCTACGTTAGACGTCATTATAATAATGGCATTTTTAAAACTAACAACTCTGCCTTTACTATCAGTAAGTCTACCATCATCGAGAATTTGTAGCATTATATTAAATACGTCTGGATGTGCTTTTTCAATTTCATCAAAAAGCACAACTGAATAAGGCTTTCTTCTAATTTTTTCAGTAAGTTGTCCTTCTTCATCAAAACCAACGTATCCCGGAGGAGCACCAACCATTTTTGATACTGAGTGTTTTTCCATATATTCACTCATATCAATTCTAACAATGCTATTTTCATTACCAAAAACTGCTTCTGCTAATGCTTTAGAAAGTTCAGTTTTACCCACACCGGTAGGACCAACGAAAATAAAAGAGCCAACAGGTCTATTGGGGTCTTTAAGTCCTGCTCTTGCACGTCTAATAGCATCTGACACTGCGCGCACTGCATTATTTTGACCTATAACCCTTTGATGCAGTACTGCTTCTAAATCAAGTAATCTTTGCGCTTCAGTTTCAGAAAGTTTAACAATAGGAACTCCCGTCCAATTACTTACAACTTTAGCAATATCGTTTGGAGTTAACGTTAAATTATCTCTATTTAATGAGAAATTATTTGATTTTGCGCGAATTTTATCTAATTCACGTTGTGCTTTTTCAACTTCAACATTTATTCTTTTTTCTCTTTCAATATCGCCACGTCTTTTGGCGTCGTTAAGTTGAGCAACTAAATAACTTAAATCATTTTCCTTTTGTTTTAATTCAACGGGGAATTTATAACTATCAAGTTTTACTCTAGAAGCTGCCTCATCAATTAAATCGATGGCTTTGTCAGGGAAAAATCTATCTGTTATATATCTATCTGCCAATTTTACAGCAGAAACTATTGCTTCATCAGGGATAAAGACTCCGTGATGAGATTCATATTTATCACGTAAGCCTTTTAGTATTTCGATAGTATCTTCAACGGTAGGTTGTTCAACCATTATAGGCTGAAATCTGCGTTCTAGAGCAGCATCTTTTTCAATATACTTTCTATATTCATCTATAGTTGTTGCGCCAATAGTCTGCAATTCTCCGCGTGAAAGCATAGGTTTAAGGATATTTGCAGCATCCATATTACCTTCGCCCGTGCTACCTGCACCTACTATATTATGAATTTCGTCAATAAAAAGAATAATTGAGCCGTTAGACTTAACAAAATCTATAGCGTTTTTTAATCTTTCTTCAAAATCTCCGCGGTATCTTGCTCCGGCAATCATTGCACCAATGTCTAATGAGAATACCGTTTTATCTGCTAAAATTTCAGGAACGTTACCCTTTACTATTGCTTGCGCTAATCCTTCAACAACTGCGCTTTTACCAACACCAGGCTCACCAATTAGTACGGGGTTATTTTTTGTTCTTCTAGATAAAATTTGAATTACCCTTTCAATCTCGTTTTTTCTGCCTATAACAGGGTCAAGTTTACCATCAAGCGCACGTTTATTAAGATTAACACCAAATTTTGTTAAAGGACCAAACTCGCCGTCGTTATCTTTTGTTTGTGTTTTTTTATCAGGCGTTTTATTATCGTTTAAAATTGATTCATTTTCGATTATTTCTTCGTCGTCAGCATCCATTTCTGAAGAACTATCTAAAGAGTATGCGATATTGCTAGCAAGTTCTACAATGTCAACGCGCATATTATTTAAGATTGCAACAGCAACAGTTTCTCTATCTGTTAAAAGTGCAAGCAAAAGATGTTCTGTGCCAACGTAACCAGAACGCGCCTTTAATGATATATCAACTGCCTTTTCAAATAATTGTTTAACTTTAGGTGTAAACATATTACCGGGAATAATAGTATTCCTATTAATAGACCTTTGAAAATAAAATAAAAATCTATCGTTATCAACTTCCGCTTGTCTTAAATATGCTGAAGCCCTACCTTCAGAAGCATTAAGTAAGCCAAATAAAATATGCTCACTGCCAATATATCTACAACCAAATCTTTTAGCAAGTGCAGCGGCAATATCTATAACTTGATTAACGTTTCTAGAAAATGCATCGTAATACATCGTGCAACTCCTTGTTTTTGTAATTAAAGTTTTTTAGCCAATTCCAAAATATACTCTTTAGTTAAAGCACCAATTTCATTGTGCCTTAAAGCATATTCAACGTTTGCTTGAATATATCCTAATTTATCGCCAACGTCGTATCTAATCCCCTCAAAATTAGTTGCTAAAAGTTTGCCATTTTTAGCAAGTATATCAAGAGCATCAGTCAAATAAATTTCATTATTACGGGGTGTTAATTTATTTAACATAGGTAAAATATCACCTGATAAAACGTATCTACCAATAATCGCATTATTTGAAAGAGCATCGTTTATACTTGGCTTTTCAACGATAGCACTAACGTCTATAATACCGTTTTCTTCAGACCTAATACCGATATTACCGTATTTACTAACGTTATCGCCAAAAACTTCCATTGTCGCTATAACGCTTTTACCCGTATTTTCATAAATTTCAACGAGTTTCTTCATACAAGATTTTTGTTGCTCGTTTGAATAAATCAATTCATCACCCAATAAAAGAGCAAAAGGCTCGTTATCAATGAAATGGCTTGCACATAAAATTGCGCCCGCTAAACCGTTTGCTTCAGTTTGAACGGCATAGTGAATATTAAACTTTTGAGTTTGTCTTTCAATCTCATAAAGGTCCTTTTTACCGTCTGCAAGTAAACGATTTTCTAGTTGTTCAGCTGAGCCAAAATGACGTCTTATAACGTCAGATTCGGGGTTTACAATGATTATAATTTCATCAATCCCAACTGCATTAAGTTCCTCTGCTATGTATTGAATAGTAGGTTTGTCTAGTACGGAAAGCATAGGTTTTGGAACAGCTTTAGTTACTGGTAAAAATCTAGTACCTAAACCTGCTGCGGGAATAACTGCTTTTCTTACTTTCATAATTTTCCTCACTTAAAATTTTCTTGTTCTAAGGCTTTTATTTTATCAACCCTTCTCATATGTCTTTCGTCTTCACTAAATTTAGTATTTAAGAAAGCGTCAACAATTTCACACATAAGTCCTGCTCCAACAACTCTTTCACCAAACGCTAAAACGTTTGCGTCGTTATGAAGTCTGGTCATCTTTGCTGAAAATACGTCGTGACAATGCGCACACCTAATTCCTTTAACCTTATTTGCAACGATACTCATACCAATACCTGTTCCGCAAATAAGAATACCAAATTCTGCATCAGAATTAGTTACCGCATTACAAACTTTCAAAGCGTAATCATTGTAATCTACCGATTCAGAAGTAAAACAACCAAAGTCGTTAAAATCAACGCCACTTCTATTTAAATATTCTGTTAAAATTGACTTTAAATAAAGTCCACCATGGTCACATGCAATCGCAACTTTCATAATACACCTCTCATATTTAACTGCAAGATTTTGTCAATCTATTCATAATGCCTAAATAAACCCCATCTTGCCTATTAAAACCTATTGCTATAATAATTCCTGCCTTTTTTTCGCCTTCCAAAAGTTTATAGTATAAATTAGAAGCAATTTCTTCAGCATTATTTCCAAGTAAAAGAAGATTTTTATCCTTAAAACTGTTCGCATATTCATTTGAACATAAAATATATGGATTATTGCCTTTTTGTTCTTCTTCTATATATCTTTCTTCAACTAAATCTAGTTGATTTTCATAAAACAAAACAGTTTCACATTTTGGGCGGTAATGTTTATATTTAACGCCCGGAGATTTTACTTTATCAGTTTCAAGATGTTTGGCAATTTCACAACAACCAACAACACCTTCTATCATTTCCTTTGTTATAAGTCCTGCACGTAAAATCCTTGGAACTTTATCGGTCACGTCTAAAACCGTGCTTTCTATTCCACCATCACATTTACCGCCATCTAAAATTAGTGAAATTTTGCCATTTAAGTCATTATAAACGTGTTCGGCAGTTACTGGGCTAACGTGTTTACTTACGTTTGCGCTAGGCGCAACTATGGGCTTATCTATTGCTTTAAGTAAAACCTGCGCATCACTATGGACGGGTATTCTTACCGCTAAAGTTTCTCCACCACAAACGGCTAAACTACACACAACTCCATTACTTCTAAAAACCAACGTTAACGGGCCAGGAACAAATGCTTTAATTAAGTCATAAACGTAAGCATGGTCAATATACACTAACTTGGTTAAATCATAATCTTTATGAACGTGTGCAATAAGTGGATTATCAGTAGGCCTACCCTTAACTTCAAAAATCTTTTTTACAGCATTTTCATCAGTTCCGATAGCACCTAAACCATATACCGTTTCCGTGGGAAAAGCAACCACTCCGCCTTTTATTAGAATATTTTTAGCAAGTTGAATACTATTATCATCAACTTTCTTTATTTCAGTAATCATAAAGTTTAATTAAAAATATCATCAATATCGTTATTTTCAAAAGCGGGTTCTAAATCAGAAACTGGTTCTTCGGCTATATCTTTATCCAAAATAGGTTCGCCTGATTCACCATCAAGGTCAACGAATTTAGTGCATTCGCCCTTGAAGTAAAGTTTTGCTGAACCTGTAGGACCACTTCTGTGTTTTGCAACTATGATTTCTGCAACGTTCCTTTGAACCTTTCCTTCATTAATATCCTTTTCACTTGCCTTAATGTCAGGACGATGAATGAATAATACAATATCTGCGTCTTGTTCAATTGCACCTGATTCACGAAGGTCAGAAAGTTGTGGGCGTCTCTTTTCAGATTCAACTGCACGGCTTAATTGAGAAAGAGCAAGAACAGGAACGTTAACTTCTTTTGCTAAAATCTTTAAATTACGAGAAATTTCGGTAATTTCTTGTTGACGATTTTCCGAACGGCGTTCGGCAGTCATAAGTTGAACGTAGTCAATCATAACGAAATCAAGCCCGCACTTTTTCTTTAATCTTCTACATTTAGAAAGAATTTCTCTTGACTTAATAATAGACGAATCGTCGATATAAATATTAGAATTTGCTAAAATTTCTCTTGCTTTAGCAATTTTAAGCCATTCAGTTTTATTAAGTTTGCCTTTAGAAGCATTTTCCATACTTACGCCAGCAACAGAACATAAAAGTCTTTGACCTAATTGTTCTTTATTCATTTCTAGAGAGAAAACAGCACAAGTAAGCCCTTTTGATGCTATATTTTCTACAATATTCATTGCAAGTGAAGTTTTACCTACCGCAGGTCTTGCTGCTAGAATTATTAAATCACTTTCGTGGAAACCATTAAGAATATAATCGAGTGCTCTGTATCCAGTCATAACTCCGCGATGTTTTGATTTGTCATTAGACATTTCATCTAACTTCATCATTACGTCTGGAATAATATCAGATATCTTTACAATTTCGCGTGTATCCGCAGAATTTGAAATATCGTAAACAGTTTTTTCAGCAAAAGCGAGCGAACCTTTTTCATCAGTACTATTCTTACAATTATCAACGATGTCTGCCGAACCTTTAATAAGTTTACGAAGCATAAAATCTCTTGATACTAAATCAAAGTATCTATGATAATTTGCTGATGACGGAAGAATATTAGTAAGTTCAGTTATGTAAATAATACCACCTGATTGTTCAAGTGTGCCTTGTTTTTCAAGCGTATCGGTTAAAGTAACTAAATCAACAGTTTTATTTTGACCGATAATAGTATTTATTGCATTAAAAATATATTTATGAGATTCTTCATAAAACATATCTTCCGATACGTAACCTACTACCTCGTTCTGAATTTCAGGGTCTAACAAAATACATCCAAGTAACGCGCGTTCCGCTTCAGGGCTGTGTGGCATATCGCCTAATAAATTATACTTTTTTAAGGCGTTAGATTTTTTATTAGATTGTTCCATAATTTTTTCCTCTTATAACTTCTTAAATTGTTCAAGCGCATCACGGAAAACTTCAAAAGCACCGTTAAACGCATCTTTTTTTGTTAAGTCTACACCAGCAATCTTTAATAATTCAACAGGTCCGTCTGAATTGCCTGATGATAAAAACTTAAAATAATCATCAATGGCAGGCTGTCCTTCAGTCAATATCCTGTTAACTATTGCCATAGCACTTATAATGCCCGTAGAATATTTGTAAACGTAAAATGCTCTATAAAAATGTGGGATTCTAGCCCATTCGTATTTGATATTATCATCAGAAACAACGTCAGGACCGTAATATTTTTTATTTATTTCTAAATATTTATCGCACATATTATCTTTTGTTAATGGAACGCCACTTTCAACTGATGAATGCGCAAATTCTTCAAACTCCGCGAACTGTGTTTGTCTATAAAGTGTAGACCTTATCATTTCCATTAGATAAGACAATAAATATTTCTTTAATTTATCATCGTTAGCCGTCTTTAATAGGTGCTTTATAAGCAACATTTCATTTACCGTGCTTGCAACTTCGGCAACAAAGATTTTATAGTCAGCCTTTTGATAAGGTTGATTTTTATTAGAAAAGAAAGAGTGAATACTATGCCCTAATTCGTGAGCAATCGTAAATACGTCGTGCGTGGTTTGTTGGTAGTTTAACAAAACGTAAGGATGAGTATCATAAACCGCAACACTATATGCACCACTTCTCTTGTTTGGTTTTTCATAAACGTCTATCCAACGTTCATCTCTCGCTCTTTTTAACAAATCAACGTAATCGTTTCCAAGAATAGATAAACCTTCTATAACTAACTGATAAGCGTCATCAAATTCTAATTTTAAATCAGCACCTGCAACTGTTGGCACGTAAACGTCATACATATGCATTTCTGAAAGATTAAGAACTTTTTTCTTTTCTAATAAATATTGATGTAAAAGCCCTACGTTATCAGAAACTGAATCAATTAAGTTTTTATAAACTACTGGCGAAACGTCTTCTCTAATTAACGCTCCATCTAATGCTGATGAATATTTGCGCGTTTTAGAACAGAACACGTCTGCTTTAACACTACCATAATAAACTGCTGAAATAGTATTAATGAGTGAGATGTAAGATTTATAATACTCATCAAAAACTAATTTTCTAAAATCCCTATCATCACTTTGCATATACATACCATAAGTTCCGTGTGTTAAAGGGAATTCTTCGCCGTTATACTTAATGGTAGCAAGTGGTAAATCAGCATTATCTATTTTAGTAAATATTTCACGGAAAGATGAAAGTGATTCAGAAGCCTCTGCCATTATTTTTTCTTCACTTTCAGTTAAAACGTGTTCTTTCTTCTTTAACACAGTTTTAAGAAAATAATCGTAATCACTTAAACTTTTATCCGCAATAAAACCATTTATAACGTCTGCGTTAAGTGCTGTAATTTCAGGCATAATAAAAGATGTTTTTGCACCATAAACGCTTGCAAGCATATTAACTCTTGATAAAAGAGAATCATAAACGGAATTAGAAGTATCTTCATCGTGTTTCATCATTGCATAAACGCTTAACTTTTCAAAAACACGGCTTAACGCTTCGTCTTTCTTCATACACTCTAAAAAACTATTAGATGACGATAATTTCCCTTTAAATTCAATAAAATCAAGATTATCTTCAACGTATTTAAAATCTTTTTCCCAAGATTCAATACTATCATATATATCTTCAATTGCCCAAGAATATTTTTGGCTCATAAATTCTCCATTAATTCTTATTACTATGTATCGGTGCAGGAATTCTTCCACCACGATTAATAAAATCGGCGCAACTATTTTTATTAATACTCATTACAGGCGCATGACCTAATAAACCGCCAAATTCAACCGTATCACCAACGTTTTTACCTATTGCAGGAATAACCCTAACAGCGGTGGTTTTATTGTTTATCATACCAATAGCGGCTTCGTCCGCGATAATACCTGAAATAGTAGTTGCAGGAGTATCTCCGGGAATAACAACCATATCAATACCAACGCTACATACTGAAGTCATTGCTTCAAGTTTATCAAAAGATAACGCACCAGAAGTCGCAGCCTTTATCATGCCATTATCTTCACTAACAGGAATAAATGCACCAGATAAACCACCAACTTGAGACGATGCCATTACGCCGCCTTTTTTAACAGCATCGTTTAACAATGCTAATGCAGCGGTAGTTCCGTGTGTTCCAACGCTTTCTAATCCGATTTCTTCTAAAATTTCGGCTACAGAATCACCCATAACAGGCGTGGGTGCTAACGATAAGTCAACAATACCAAATGATGCATTTAATTTTTTAGCAGCTTCTTTTGCGATAAGTTCGCCTGCTCTCGTAATCTTAAATGCAGTCTTTTTTATTGTTTCGCAAACTTCTTCAATAGGTTGTCCTTTTACATGTTGTAAAGCATGATGAACAACACCCGGGCCAGATACACCCACGTTAATAACAGTTTCACCTTCGCCTAAACCATGGAAAGCACCCGCCATAAACGGATTATCTTCAACCGCATTACAAAATACTACGAATTTTGCACATCCAAGTCCACCTTTATCAGCCGTCATAAGCGCGGTTTTTTTAACAGTTTCACCCATTAATTTTACTGCATCCATATTAATGCCTGATTTAGATGAACCAACGTTTACTGATGAGCACATTCTATTCGTAACTGAAAGTGCTTCTGGAATACTTTCGATAAAAGACCTTTCAAAGGAAGTTATTCCCTTTTGTAATAATGCAGAATAACCACCGATAAAGTCTATACCGCATTCTACCGCAGCCCTATCTAAAGCCTTTGCTAAAACAACTTCTTTACCAGGAAAACCTGAAGCAATAATACTTGCAGGTGTAACTGAAATTCTTTTATTGATAATGGGTATACCATAAGTTTTACCCAATTCATCGGCAACTTTAACTATGTTTTGTGCTTTTTTACAAATTAAATCGTAAACACAATCAGCAGTTTTTTCTGCCCCCTCTCTAATACAACTAAGTAAAGAGAGCCCCATAGTAATGGTTCGAACATCAAAATGTTCTTTTTCAACCATATTTATTGTATCTATAATATCGTTTCTAGAAAATAAAGCCATACTGTTCTCCGTTATTATATTGTGTGCATTGCATTAAATATGTCTTCATGTTGAACGTGAATAGAAACCCCAATTTGCTTTTGAAGTTCTACAAGCATATTGGCTAAATCACTAACTGATAATTTACTTGCAGATAATTCGCAAACCATTATCATTGTAAAGTTATCTTGAACTATGGTTTGGCTAATATCTTCGATATTAACGTCGTTGTCAGCAAGAACTGTAGATACTTTTGCAATAATTCCCGGTTTATCCTTTCCTATAACTGTTACGATAACTTTCATAATTTACTCCTTTATATCTTCAATTTGATATTCTACTAATACGTTGCCTTGTGTAATAAATGTAACCGTTGCACCTATTTCAATGAGAGGATATTCTTTTTCAGCGTAAACCAATACTTTTCTTTCGTAAAACTCACCTTTAAACTTATTCCATTCAGAAAAGATTAGTTGCTTAAAATCTACGCCGTCTTTCACCTGATTTTCATCATCGTATCTTAAAAAAACTGCCGTTGTTTTTTCTCTTAAGCCCTCTTTTACGTTTAGACAATGAAAATAAAATTTTCTAACTCTTACCAATTTTATCGCTATAAATATTACAGCAAAAATTACGTATGCAAAAATTACGATAATACCGATAATTTGGTATAAGGTTTTAATAGAAGCATTATATGGTAAATTATAATTAATGATAAAAAAAGTTATCATTAATGCAAGAAATAATGCCGTTACTATCAAAAAGAATAATAAATTATTTTTGTATTGTTTGTGAGAAATTTCAATTTCTCTTTCATCAAAATAGTTAATCATAATAATCTTTAAATAAATGTCTGTTTAATCGAATAGAAAAATCCAAATACACCTTTAAGGGATATAGCCCACTTTGGAACAAAGCCAACAATCTGGTCTTTTTCACACGTTCCAAACGTTGAATTTTCTAAACCAAAGTTAGTTCTGCTATCATAACTTGACATACGATTATCGCCTAAATAAAACAACTCGCCTTCAGGAATTTGTAAAATATGTTTTTCATAGTTGTTGGGGTTTGTTGGGTCGGGATAAAAAGTATAGTAAGCATCTAAATAATCTTCAACTAGCGGTATAAAGTCAGCGTCTTCAGGTGTTTTTAAATATACTCTACCATTATAAATCATAACTTCATCGCCACCAACGGCAATTACACGTTTAATAATCCACTCGTCGTTATCTTTTTCCCCTTTAATAACTACAACGTCCCCACGGCCAACCGAAGTCGTTTTATATAATAACACTACGTCTCCATCGTAAAGCGTTGGGTTCATCGAAGATTGTTTTATTACAACCGAAGTAAAGAAAATTGTATTAAAAATTAAAACGATAGTAATAAAAACAAGGGTGCAAGATAAGAAAATCCAGAAGAAGTTATTATTTGATTTTTTTGTTTCTTGATTATTCATATCCTAATTATATCCAAAGAACGTTATTTATAATAAATTCATTGTTAGAAATTTTATCAAAGTTAAAGGAAATTGCTTGCACGTCGTTAAAATCAATTAAGGGTTTACCATCTTTTGATTTAAATTCACCGTGTGCTAATTTTATATTGTTCCAAGCATTTTCAATTTCAACGTCTTCTTGCGCAAAATATTCAATCTTTTCACCAAAATAATCAACGATAAGTTTTACTGTAACCATACCCTTTATTTTTGTAAAAATATCAAAGATAAGAACAGAGTTGATTTGTGGTTTAAACTTTTCAGTTCCTATAGCAAAAGTTAATAAGCCGTTAGAACAACAAATTCCAGATAACGAATAAGCCCCTGCTTTAACCTTAACTTTTTCCGACTTAATATCGATTGAAGATAACAAATTAGCATTTTCATCTGCAGGATAAAACAAGTCTTCGCTTCCCTTATTTATCGATGAATATAAAATATTGCTTTTAACTATAGCGTCTAAATTAGAGTATTCTTTATAAATAATTTTTGAAGAAACAGTAAATCCACTACTAAAGGTTACTTTTGCAAAGAAATAAGCAAATTCTACACCACTTTTTTTATTATATTCAAACTTAAACGTTCCCTTTTTGTTTGAAGGAGAAATATTTAGTTTTTGCCAAACACGAAGTCCATTTTCAGGAATATTCTCTGCAACAAATACATTAACGTCTTTTACGTCTTCAATAAATTTTGCATTTGGCTTAACAAAAATAGTATCAATCTCGTCATCGTAGTTTATTGTGATTTCATCATTTATTATAACGTCTTTATCTAAAAGGAATTTATCAAAAAATAATTTTAGATTTACAAACGCTTCATCATCTAAAACGTCACGTGCGCCAACAGAATAATTTACCACGCTAAAAATTTTATCATCTATAAGTGAAATAGTATCAAACACTCTATCGACGTTATATTTTTGTGAATTTGTTGGTGATAAAACCATTGTAGGACATGTTAATTGTATTGCATAAGCCTGTGGTTCAATACCTGCTGAAAAAGCAAATTCGGCATCGGTAAATTTAGGTTGTGTTTCGCCATGAAATTTTGGATATGATTGAAAACTTTTCCAACCAGCATTAAAACCAAAAACAACGCAATCAAACCAATCAGTCATGGACGCTGTTTGCCATAAAGGAGTTGCAAAATCGCCAAACCCAATAGCGCCAATCTTTTTAGCACCCGTAAAATCTGCTAAAAACTTTGAACAATACCTTAATGCTAACGCCCAAACATACCAACAAGTTTCTGAAACAGAACCTTCTATAGCACAAACGTTTGCTATTTCTTCATCGTAGTTTGCATAAAAAAGGCTTTCAGGGTATTCAGTAAAAAATCTTACACCTTCTCTTTCACCTTTTAAGTCAACTGAAAGAACGTATCCATAATCATCTGCAAGCGCTTTAATCAGTTCATCATCGTTAATGGTATTTTCACCTTTAACAAATAAAACTGCGGAAGATTTTTCATTTGCATTTTTTTCGCATAGTTCACAATAGACTTTAACTTGTCCATCATCCGTTTTATTAGCATTAACCAAAATATGCGAAATGGTATAATCGCCATCAATTATTTTAGAAACAACTTCGTATTCAATTTTTTCGGGAATTTCCGCACCTTGCCAAATGGCGTTTGGTGTAAGAATATTTTCAGCCATAATAAAATTGTCTAACGCAAAACTCCTGTTTTTAATTTGTAAAAATTGTTTATACGTTTTAGTTGATTTTTGTAATTTATTAGTTTATAATTAAATGCACCACTAAAACGCGATAATTAGCCTATTATTATATTATATAATTATATACTATAATTTTATTATAATCAAGTGTTTTTTTAAAAGTTAGGTCTAAAGGAAATATAAATGTTCTCATTTGCTAAAGAATTTTCAGCGCAAACAGTAACGGCTGTTGAAAATGAATTTATAACAAAATATCTTTTTTCAGCCGATGGTAATGCCGTAAGAGTTTATCTTTACGGCCTATTTTTGTGCAATCACCCTGAACTTGAAGATTCTTTTAAGGCTTTTTGTGATAAACTTGCTTTAGATGAAAATAAGGTTATAGATTGTCTAAATTATTGGGAAGATTTCGGTTTAATTACAATACTCTCTAAAGAACCATTATCTGTTCAATACTTACCCGTTCGTTCGGCAACCAATACAAAACCACGTAAAATTAAAGCAGAAAAATATTCAGAATTCACAAAAGGCATACAGGCATTATTTTCTAACAAAATGATTTCTGTTGGCGAATACACCGAATATTTTAACGTTATGGAAACATATGGCATTTCCCCTGACGCTATGCTTATGATTGCAAATTATTGCGTTGACTTAAAGGGACAAACCATTAGTTATAAGTACATATCTGCTGTTGCAAAAGATTTTGCTAATAGAGGTATTATTTCTATTGAAAAAGTGGAAAATGAATTATCTACTTATGTATCACATACTAGTGAAATCGCAAAAGTTCTTAAGGCACTATCACTTAAACGTCGTCCTGACGTTGAAGACCTCACCTACTATGATAAATGGGTAAACACATATTCATTTGACCCTGAAAATATTGTTTATGCCGCTAAAGTTTCTAAAAAGAACAGTATAAAAAAATTAGATGAGTTTTTATCAGAGTTATTTGCAATGAAATGCTTATCTAAAGAAGAAATTGCTTTATATACAGAAAAGAAACAACAGGTATTTGATTTAACTCTTAAAATTAATAAAACGTTATCAATTTATGTTGAAGTTTTAGAAACCGAAATTAATAACTATGTAAATCCCTGGCTTTCTTATGGTTTTTCAGAAGATGCACTTTTATATATAGCAAACACTTGTTTTAAGGAAGGTAAAAACACCTTATTTGAAATGAATGAACGCATAGACAATCTACGTAATTTAGGTTATATTGACTTAATTGCTATTAGTGATTATTTTGCTGATATTGAAAAATCAAATCAATTTATAAATAAAATGCTTATCACCTGCGGTTTAAGCAGAAGACCTACCCCATGGGATAGAGAAAATCTTACCGTTTGGAAAAATTGGAAGTTTACTGAAGAAATGATTTTAGAAGCAGCAAAAATTGCTTGCGGTAAATCATCTCCTATCGCTTACATTAATGGTATACTATCAAATTGGAAAAATAACGAAGTCTTTACTGTAAACGATATTAGTGAAAACGAAAAATCAATGTATCAGTCACAAGACGAATATAATCGTGAATACGAAAACAGACGTGCTAAGGCAATTTCTATAGCACAAAAGAATTTGGATAAAGCATTTGATTTAGACGGGTTCTCTCCTATTTATGAACGCTTAAATGGGATAGAAAAGGATTTAGCATTTGCTGAAATTTCCGGCAATAAAACAAGAGAACAACAGTTAGAAGAAGAGAAGTTAACATTAACAGAAAAAGCCAATATTTTATTAGCAAAAATAAGTATAACACTTGACGACTTATCCCCTAAATTTGCTTGTGAAAAATGTCAAGATACAGGCTATGTTGGCACACAAAGATGTGATTGTTATAAAAAGAAAAATTAAAAAATAAAACAAAAAAAGGCTACAAAACGTAGCCTTTTTTATTTACTTAATAATTAGAATAAGCCAACAATATTTCCGTTATCATCAACGTCGATTTTTTCTGCAGCAGGAACTTTAGGCAACCCTGGCATAGTCATAATATCTCCAGTTAAAACGACGATAAAGCCTGCGCCAGCAGAAATTTTAACGTTTTTTATTGTAACGATAAAATCTTCAGGAGCACCCAGTTTAGTGGGGTCATCAGAAAAACTATATTGTGTTTTTGCAATACATACGGGGGATTTTGAAAAACCAAGTTTTTCAAGAGTTTCAATTTGTTTAAGCGCATTAGGCATAATATTGATACCCTTACCACGATAAACTTTCTTAACTACCGCCTCAATTTTTTCAGCAATAGAC
>JAZRHN010000016.1:0-8117 GCA_045644785.1 Christensenellaceae bacterium | reverse complement strand
TTGCAAAAAAGAGCAAGCAAGTTTAGGCGACGTTGCTGGTCAGTTTGCGCAATCTGCAGTATTCGGTGCTAGGGGCAATTCGGGCGTTATTCTTTCACAATTTTTTAAAGGTATTGCCGACGGGCTTAAAGATTGCCAAGTAGCCGATATAGATGTCATTACAAAGGCACTTGAAAGCGGTACAAAATATGCTTATCTTGCAGTAGCAAAACCCGTAGAAGGTACTATGCTTACCGTTGTTAGAGAAGCAACTAACGCTATAAAACAAGGTTCTTTTGATAGTGTTACGGAATTATTTAAGGCTTTTTTAGCACAGGCTAAAGAAACGCTTGCAAACACTCCTGAAATGTTACCGATACTTAAAAAGGCAAACGTAGTAGATAGCGGCGGATGCGGTATAGTGTGCTTCTTTGAAGGTGTTTTAAGTTATTTATCAGGCGAAAAAATAGTTGATGAAGAAAGCGAAACCGAACAAACCAACGTTATTGATTTTTCAATAATCAATAAGGATACGCCGTTAAATTACGGATATTGTGTAGAAGGTTTAGTTCAACTCGGCTTTGATGAAAAGAATTTTAGTATAGAAGGGTTTAGAGAAGAACTTAACGGCTATGGCAATTCTGTAGTCGCTTCTATAGAAAAGGATAAAATTAAACTTCACGTTCACACTAAAAAACTTGCTAAACTTATGGAATTTTGCCAAAAATACGGCGAATTTTTAACTATTAAAATAGAGAATATGAGCGTTCAAAATATTCTCAAGGCTAAAGAAGAAACTAATAAGTTTTTATTAGCCGAAGAATTTGGCGAAAACTTTAATATTATTGCGGTGGCAACCAACGCGTATATGCAAAATAAGTTTATCGAAATGGGTGCAGACGTTGTTATTTTAAGTGAAATAACCCCGTCTTCACAAGATTTCCTTACGGCTTTCTCTTACGTGGATAAGGATATTATAATTTTCCCGAACAGTGCAAACTCTATTCTTGCGGCTGTTCAGGCGGCGGGTTTATGCCCCGATAAAAACGTTACGGTAGTAAATAGCCGTTCGGTTGCAGATTGCTACTCGGCACTTTCCGTTTTAGATTTCGATAGTAGTGTAAAAGACGCGGTTGTTTCTATCAATCAGTCTATCAATGCTCTTTTTAAGGTATTTGTTTACCACTCTCAAAAAGAAATTAAATACAACGGAATTAAGATAGATAAAAACGAGTTCTTTTCACTTGTTAATAATGAAAAGATACTCTGCGTTGATGAAACTATTGAAAAAGTTGCACTTTCAACTGTAGAACAGGTTGTAAACAAAAAGGGTAGTAGTGTTGTTACAATAGTGTATGCAGATGAAATTGCGGAAGAGTTCGTAGAATATTTATCAGAAAAGATTTATGCACTTAATCTTGGTGTAGAAGTTGCTTCAGTATGTTCTATGGAAAACGCATATAGTTTGATACTAGTATTTGAATAATTGATATAATAACGAAGGGGAAAAATTATGGAGAAAATTAAAACTAAAAAGAAACTTATTCTTTATGGTGCTTCAGGTCTTGGCGTAAATATGCTTAACATTATAGTTGGCTCTTATTTATGCAGTGCACTTTTAGTCGGTGGCTTTGAATCACATATAGAATCTTGGACTTATTTAAGTAAAGATTTAGTTGTTGCTGGGCTTTGGGCGGTATTCGTATTCCTTGCAAAAGCGTTAGATGGTATTATCGACTTGCCGTTTTCAACACTTGCGGATAAGATAAACACCAAGTTTGGACGTAGAAAAACGGCAATATTAGTTGGTTTTATACCTATGATTATTTCATACTTGCTATTCCTAGTTCCAATTACTAATGGCGAAAGCGTTATTAATACCATTTGGTTTGGCTTCTGGCTTTGTATGTTCTATGCGTTCTACACACTTACAATGCTTACGTATTACGCAACTTTCTCTGAAGTTTGTGAAGATGAACGTGCAACAATCTTTTTATCAAACACTAAATCAATTTTCGACGTAGTGTACTTTAGTTTAGGTTTTGCACTCTTACCTTTATTTATAAGTTTTGATATTAACATTAGGATAGTCGCTCTTGCATTTTTACCCCTTTCTTTAACTATGATGATTCCTATGTTCTTACTTAAGGAAAAGAAAAACGATGAAAATACCGAGGTTAGAACGCTTACTCTTAAAAAGGCGTTAAAGTGTTCTTTCCAAAATAAGAACTATATTTTCTGGTTATTTACCACTTCTATTTTAACTATCGGAACACAGTTATTTTTAGGTGGTATTAACGAAGTATTCTCTAATACGGGGCTTAATATGACGTTCGTTATGGCATCTTCTTTTGCACCCGTTCCGTTTACGTTAATACTCTATAATAAGGTTGTTAAAAATAGGGGTGTTGTTCCTGCACTTCGTTATTCGCTTATCATATATTCACTCGGTATGTTAGTTCTCTTTGTTTGTTGTGTATTTAACAATAAATTTAACGAATTAACCTTAACCTTAATTGCTATTTTAGGCGGTATTTCAATTTCGTTTGCGCTCGGTGCGTTCTTCTCTATTACATACACCGTGCCTAGCCATTTAGCAAGACGTGAATTAGAAGAAAAGGGAACAGACGTTGCTTCTATGTACTTTGCAGTTCAAGGCTTGTTTGAAGGTGTGGCTGCAGGTATTGCAACCGGCTTTATCCTTGTAATGCTTAAAGATTATAACGTTATTTACTTATTACCTTTACTCGTTATCCTTGCATCAGCATTAACCTTTATATTCTCATTTAAGTTACCTAAACTTGTTAAGGAAATCGGTAAAATTAAAAAAGACGGCGGAGAAATTGTAGAGTAATTATGGTGTTTACGTTTTTCCGTTGGCTTGGTGTTATAATGGGCTATCCCGTTCAACTATTGTTTTTTAAGCGCAGAATATTTTTCGAAGGTGCAAAAAATAGAAAATGGAAAAAGGGTGGAAAACTCATTATCTCTAACCACTATTGTGTTCTTGATTACGGCTTAACTTTTTTTAAGGTATTCCCTAGGCAACTTTATGCCGTTACTGCCGAAATGGTTTTTAAGTCTTGGCTTGGTAGGTTTGGTATGAAGTTCTTTGGCGGTATAGAAGCAAATAGAGAAGTTAAGGATATGGGTTTTATTGAAAAGGCTGCTGAAACAATAAGCAAAGGCAATCTTGTTCAAATTTACCCCGAAGCAAGAAATACACCAGACGGAAAGATGCACGAATTTAAGCCGAGTTATATACTTATCGCTAATATGGCAGACTGTAAGATTTTACCTATCATTTCAGATGGTAATTACGGGCTATTTAAAAGGGTAAGTATGATAATAGGTGAAGAAATTCATTTATCGGAAATTGTAAACGCAAAATCTACCATTTTAACTAAAGAAGAAGTGGCAGAAGCCAACCGTATAATATATCAAAAGGCAGTTGAACTTCGCGAAAAATTAGAACAATTAAAGAATAGCAAAAGAAAAAGAAATGGATAAAATAATAGAATTTTTTTCAAATAACCCCATTATTTTATGGATACTAGGTGGATTGTTAGCAGTAGGGCTAATAATATTTATCACTTCGTATTTCGTAGCGTCACGTATGGTTTATATTAAAACGTTAAAACGTCCGTCTAAAGAGGCTTGGTCAAGAGACGTGCCTTCAGAAATAGACGAGCAAACGGTTGAAATGTATAACCAAGGTGGAATATGGGCGGAAAAATACGCTAAATATAAACACGATTTACATATTGTTAGAGATGGGTTTAATCTTTACGGCGAGTATTACGATTTTGGTAGTGATAAATGTGTATTTATTTTATCGGGCAGAACGGAGGCACTCAAATACGGATACTATTTTACAAAGCCGTATTTTGAACATGGTTATAGCGTGTTGGTAATTGACCCGCGTGCACATGGTTTAAGTGACGGTGAGTTTAACACCGTTGGGTTTGAAGAAAGTAAGGACGCTATCGCTTGGTTAAATCATATAAAGGAAAAGTTCAACGTTAAAAAGGTTATTCTTCACGGAAACTGTATTGGTGCTGCAGGTAGTATTTTAGCATCAACTTCAAAAGATTGCCCAGATATAGTTAAAGGTGTGGTAACTGAAGGTATGTTTATAAACTTTGCCGAGTCGGTTAAAAATCACCTAATTGAAAGAAGAAAACCCGTGTTTATTATGCTAGGTTTAATTGATAGACAAATGAAAAAATACACGGGACATTCAATGAAAGTAGGGCCTATTAACTATATAGATAAGTTAGATAAACCCCTTTTAATGCTACATAGTAAGGAAGATATATATTCAACGCCGGAAAGGGCAGAAGAATTATTTAAAAAAGCAGGTAGTAAAGATAAGCAAATAGTGTGGTTTGATAAAGGCGCACACTCTATGCTTAGAATTACCGACACAGATAGATATGATAGCGCAATCGCTTCGTTTATAGAAAAATTAGATAATAATTAAAGGAGATAAATTATGTTTTGCAAACACTGTGGATACGAAATCGATAATCAAACAACCTTTTGCCCTAAATGTGGTAAACGTATAGAAGAAGAAATGCTATTTACTGCAGAAAATACCGAAAACGAAATTATTAAGGACAAAAAAAGCAATTTAAGCGGTAGCATTTTAGGTTTTGGTATAACAAGTATAGTTTTTTCTCTATTTAGTTTTGTATTTTGGTTTTTAGGAACGGTAGAGGCTATTGCTTTTGGTAAAAATGTATTAGATTTACTTATAGTCGCTATATCTTTCCCCATTTTAGGTTGGATTTTTGCTAGTATTGCAAGAAGAAATGCAAGAAATTTTGCAGAACAATTTGGCGAAACTGAAGGCCGTGCAACCGTAGGTAAGCACTTAGCACTTCCAGCATTAATTATTTGCATAGTAATAACGTGTATGTTAGCACTACTCATTTTCGGTGTGTTATAAAGAAAAATAATTAATAAATCAAAAAAATCTATAAATTTACTAAAATGCTTGACAAAATTGGCGTTTTGGTGTTATT
Source organism: Christensenellaceae bacterium (assembly GCA_045644785.1). Lineage (GTDB taxonomy): Bacteria > Bacillota > Clostridia > Christensenellales > Borkfalkiaceae > UBA1259. The sequence goes on along the minus strand of JAZRHN010000016.1, from coordinate 3,111 downwards.
ATCGTGATAACTTAATCAAATAGCTGTGACGAAGACGGATTCTATAAAGCGTTTTTCTAGAGAGTTGGGGCTGGTGTAATCCCAATAAAACACGTAGAAATCTTATCACTTCTGAGCTGAAAGCCCAAAAAGATTTTTTCCTAGTAGATGCTTTCCGTGTTTGCTACGTCAGTGCATAGGAGTTGATAGACTCTAAAGAGGTAGATTTTCTACAATTTGAGTGGTACCGCGAGTGTGTTATATACCCGTCTCAAAGTTAATAACTTTGGGGCGGTTTTTTATTTGCTATAAACGGCGCAATACTTCGTTTACTGCCCGTCGTAAAAGACTTCAATAACCAAAAAGGTTTATTTCGTCCAAAACACTTCGCGAGCCTTGTCTTGCTTGTTTCTAACAAATAAAAACTAATAGGATATAAACTACGCAATACTGTGTTTATAATAAAAACAAATTTTTTTTAAATGAGGTTAACAATGAACACAAACAACACTTTAAATCAGTTATCGGAGATTGCAACACGTATTAAGGAGTTGCGTGAAATTATTGGATACTCCGTAAAAGAAATGGCTGAAAAAACAGACGTTAGTGAACAACAATATTTTGAATATGAAAGTGGTAAGGTAGATATTCCTTTCTCATTTATCCACAAATGTGCGTTAGCATTTGGCGTAGAAATGACCGACTTATTAGAAGGTCGTTCTGCTAAACTTTCTACATATACGGTTACTAGAAAAGGTAGGGGACAAGAAACGGCTAAAGAAGACGGTATTGATATTTCTAATTTAGCACCCAAGTTTAAGGATAAACTTGCAGAACCTTATTACGTTACTTATGAATATTCACAAAGCCAACAAAACAAGCCTATTCATTTAACTACCCACAGCGGTCAAGAATTTGACCTTGTTTTAAGTGGTAAGTTAAAAGTTCAAGTAGGTGACCACACCGAAATTTTAGGTGAGGGCGATAGCATTTATTATAACTCATCACTTCCACACGGCATGATTGCGGTAGATGGTCAAAGTTGCACGTTCGTTGCTGTCGTTATGTCAGGTGATAATTCTAACGAAACAGTTGTTAGAAAAAGCGTTATGGCTGCTAAAAAGAGTGAAAACTTGGTTTGCGAAAAGTTCCTTAACGTAAAGGAAACCGCAGACGGACAACTTGAAAGTATTGAATTTAAAAATACCGATACCTTTAACTTCGGTTTTGATATAGTAGATGAAATTGCAGAGCGTTATCCTGAAAAACTTGCTATGCTTCATCTCGATAAAAATAAGGTAGAAAGAAGATTTACCTTTAAGGATATTAAACGTGCATCTAACCAAGTTGCAAACTACTTTACTTCGCTTGGCATTAAGCGTGGCGATAAGGTAATGTTAGTGTTAAAGCGTCACTACCAATTCTGGTTCTGTATGGTTGCGCTACACAAGTTAGGCGCAGTTGCAATTCCCGCAACCAATCAACTTAAAGAACACGACTTTGAATACAGATATAATTCTGCAGGCGTAAAGGCAATCGTTTGCACGGCAGACGGAGATACCTACCAATATGCTGAAAGTGCTGCTAAAAACTGCCCCGGTGTAGAAAAATTAATTATGGTAGGTGGTGCAAAAGAAGGTTGGCTTGATTTCGATAAAGAATATGGACTTTTCTCAGGTAAATTTGACCGCCCTGAAGATTGTTCACAAGGCGATGAACTCGCGCTTATGTTCTTTACTTCAGGCACTACCGGAAATCCTAAAATGGCTGCACATAAACACACTTATGCGTTAGGCCATTACGTAACCGCTAAATATTGGCATTGTTGCGAAAGAGATGGTTTACACTTTACTATTTCAGATACAGGTTGGGGTAAATCACTTTGGGGAAAACTTTACGGACAATGGCTATGTGAAGGCGCTGTTTTCGTTTATGACTTTGATAGATTTGATGAAAACGACCTTCTTCCTATGTTTGCAAAGTACGGCATAACTACTTTCTGTGCGCCTCCTACAATGTTACGTATGCTCATACGTGGTGATTTAAGCAAATTTGACCTTTCTTCAATCCATCATATGACTACCGCGGGTGAAGCGCTTAACCCAGAAGTATTTAATAAATTTAAGGAAGCAACGGGTTTAGAAATTATGGAAGGTTTCGGTCAAACGGAAACCACGCTTGCTATTGCTAACCTTTATGGTACAACGCCTAAAATCGGTGCTATGGGTAAGGCAAATCCGCAATATGACGTGGACGTTGTTGACCCTGATGGAAATTCACTTCCTGCAGGTGAAATTGGCGAAATCGTTATCCACACCGACAAGAGTGTTCCCTGTGGATTGTTCAAAGAATATTATCGTGATAGCGATAAAACCAACGATGCTTGGCACGATGGTTTATATCACACGGGTGACACCGCTTGGCGTGATGAAGACGGCTTCTTCTGGTATGTTGGACGTGTAGATGACGTAATTAAGTCTTCAGGCTATCGTATCGGACCTTTTGAAATTGAAAGTGTAATAATGGAATTACCTTACGTATTAGAATGCGGTGTTTCAGCCGTTCCTGATGAAGTTCGTGGTCAAGTAGTTAAAGCAAGCATAGTTTTAACCAAAGGCACCACTCCTAGCGAAGAGTTAAAGAAAGAAATTCAAGCATACGTAAAAGAACACACCGCACCCTATAAGTATCCCAGGGTAGTTGTCTTCCGTGATGAATTACCCAAGACTATAAGTGGTAAAATTCAAAGAAACAAGTTATAACCTTCGTGTGACTGCGTTTGCTGCCTACGCCAAAGACCTCAATGACCAGCAAGGTCAATTTCGTCCTTTGGCTAGTCGAGCCTTGTCACACTTGCTTCTAACTCGTTTCTTACAGAAACAAACTTTATCTTCGTAATACTGCGTTTACTGCTTAATATTGTCTTGCTTGTTTATAATTTGTTCATTTTAACAATAAACTTTAATAGGTATATTAATGGTTTTAAAAAAAGTTAGTGGGTTTATAAAGAAAAATATAGTAATGTTTATTGCTTTATTAGCGGCAATTATTACTACTTTTTTCGTGCCCGTAGATAGTGCCTATTTAGAATATTTTGATTATAAAACGCTAACTTGTTTATTTTGTACGTTA
>JAZRHN010000015.1:0-10843 GCA_045644785.1 Christensenellaceae bacterium | reverse complement strand
GGCAAAAATACTTCATTATCTTAATCCCGCGTGGATAGATGATATTGTAATGCTTTCGGGTAAAAAAGATAGCCCTGCTTACGGAGTTATAGACCAGATAAGAATTAAAAACGTTTTCGGTGGAATTTCTACCATTGGATTCAAGTCTTGTGACCAAGGCAGAGAAAAATTCCAAGGTAGTTCGTTAGATTTTATTTGGTTTGATGAAGAACCACCAAAAGATATTTACGACGAGTGCCGTATGCGTGTTTTAGATAAGCGTGGAGAAGTGTTTGGAACGATGACACCCTTAAAAGGACTAACCTTTATCTACGATGAAATTTATCTTAACTCTGGCAATTCCGATGAAGTGTGGTATGAGTTTATGGAGTGGGCAGATAACCCTTATCTGAATACCGAAGAAGTAAATGCCTTAACTAAAACGCTATCAAGCGACCAGTTAGAGTCTAGGCGATACGGTAGGTTTAAGTCTAATAGTGGGCTAGTTTATCCCGAATTTGATGAAAACGTACACGTGATTGAACCCTTTAACGTTCCTAAAGAGTGGCAAGATATTATATCTATTGATCCGGGGCTTAAAAACCCGCTTTCGGCGCATTGGTATGCGGTAGATTACGATAATAACGTTTACGTTATAGCAGAACACTACGAGGCGGAAAGGGATATAGGATATCACTCTGATAGAATTAAGGAAATATCTAGCAGGCTTGGTTGGAAACGTAATTATAACGGCAAGATAGAAGCACTAATAGACTCGGCAGCAAACCAAAAAACGCTTGCAGGAACAAAATCTGTAGTAGAACTATTTAACGATTATGGGATAGCGGTTAATCCACAAGTTAATAAGGATATGTTTAGTGGAATTCAACGGGTAAAAGAATACCTAAAAATAAATGATGGAAAACCAAAACTTTATATCTTTAAAAATTGTGTAAACCTAATAAGAGAATTAAAAAGTTATTGGTGGGGTGATGGAGATAGGCCAAAAAAGATAGACGACCATAGTTTAGATGAACTTCGTTATTATCTAATGCGTAAGCCTGAAAACAGTCCACCAAAACCGCAAAAATCACAAATTCAAAAAGATAAAGAAAGGCTGTTTAGGAAAATATTAAATGAGAGAAGGCAGTAAATTGAATCAAAAAAAATTAAGAACGGCACTTATTAAAAAGGCGCTGGGCTACGATGCAACCGAAGTTATTGAGGAGTACGTCGGCGGGGAAGAAGGAGAAATAAAACTTTCAAAAAAGAAAGTGACGAAAAAAGAAGTTCCACCAGACGTGACGGCTTTAAAAATACTTTTGGAAACGGAAGATAAACCCATTAGCAGTCTAACGGATGAAGAACTAGAACAAGAGAAAATAAGGCTATTAAAACTGTTAGAAAGTAAGTGCAATAAAGAAAAAAATTAAAGGAGCAACAACATTGCAAAAAAAGGTTGTGGGAACTAAAATTCCCAAAAAGGAAAAGGACAAATTTTACGAAGAGATAGCAGAAGCCGTATTACAAGACTTTGAAGAAAGACAAAAAACAAGGTTAAAACACGAAAGACAATGGGAACTTAATATGGACTTTTTTGCAGGTAAGCAATACTCTGCTATAAATTCAAAGGACGAAATTTTTAGTGTAGGTAAAACTTATTATTGGCAAGGTAGAGAGGTGTTCAACCATATCGCACCTATTATGGAATCGCGTATGGCAAGGCTAGAACGCGTTGAACCGTTAATTGCCGTAAGACCCAAAACGGACGACGATAGTGACGTAAGGTCGGCTAACGTAGAAGAGAAATTGCTTCAAAGTGTTTTTGAAAAGCAAAACTTAAAGGAAACCGTTAAAAAGGTTACGGGTTGGAGTGAAACTTGCGGAACAGGGTTTTACAAAATCGTATGGAATAACAAAGGCGGTGCTAAAATCGGCGAGTTAGGTAAAGAAGACGTTTATGAAGGTGAAGTGGAAATTATCCCCGTATCGCCTTTTGAAATTTTCCCTGATAACTTGTATGCAGAAAACATTGACGATTGCTTTTCAATTATTCACGCAAGACCTATGCCTGTTAGAGAAATTAAAGAAAAGTATGGCGTAGATTTAGATGGCAAAGACGTAGGAGTTTATACCTTAAGCCTTAGTCAAGATAGGTTAGGAAAAGACAATGCAAGCGTTATCAAAGATGCGGAAATCGTTATTGAAAAGTATGAAAAGCCAAGCAAAGGTTTTCCTAACGGTAGATTAATTACCGTGGCGGGTGGAAAACTACTTTATTATGGTGAAATGCCATACTTAAACGGCGAAAACCAAACTAGAATTTTTCCGTTCGTTAAGCAAACTAGTATCAGTTCTTCAGGAAGATTTTTCGGCACGAGTATTATCGAAAGACTTATTCCTATTCAGCGTGCATATAACGCAGTAAAAAATAGAAAACACGAGTTTATAAACAGGCTTTCTATGGGCGTTATGACGGTTGAAGACGGGTCTGTGGACGTAGATGATTTGGAAACCGAAGGACTAGAACCTGGTAAGATTTTAGTGTATAGACAAGGTTCTAATGCCCCTGAAATGATGAAAGATAACAGTATGCCCACCGAGTTTAGCGAAGAAGAGGATAAACTTTTATACGAATTTGTAACAATTAGTGGTGTATCGGAAGTATCTTCAAGTTCTAAAAATGCAGGGGTGACTAGTGGTTCTGCGCTAGAACTTTTAGTAGAACAGGATAACCAACGTTTAACTGTAAGTGCAGAAGCGGTAAGAGATAGTTATATTTTAATTGCAAAACACGTAATAAGACTTTATGCACAATTTTCTGCAGGTGTAAGAGTAATTAAATATACCGAAAACGGCAAACTTAAGATGACCTATACGCAAAAGAACGCAATAAACTCTGATGAAGTTTATATCGAAAATGAAAACGAATTGTTCTATACGCCAACGGCAAAAAAAGAGATAATTCTAAACCTTTATAAAAGCGGTATTTTAGATGACGAAGAAGGTAAGTTAAGACCGATAGTTAAAGAAAAAGTGTTATCGCTTTTAGGATACGATGATTTAGATTATAGAAAAGGCGTTTCACGTATGCACGAAGAAAAGGCGCAAAACGAAAACGTTAAAATTAGAAAGTTTGGCTGTGCAATAGAAGAAATTGATGAAGATAGAATTCATATCGACGAACACACTAGATACGTATTAAGCGAATATGACGAACTAACCGAAGAAGAAAAGCAAAGACTATTTAGTCATATCAAAGAACATAAAGATAGAATAAATTTATCTAAAGAAATTAAGGAGAATTAAAAATGGAAAATATCATAAATGAACAAGCAGAAACCTTGGAAAAAGCGCAACCCGTAGTGACGGAAGAGAGTTTAGGCGCAAAGGAAGGCGAAGCCTCATTTGGAAAATTTAAGGACGCGGAATCGTTACTTAAAGCGTATAATTCTTTAACGGCTGAATTTACCAAGCGCTGTCAGAAGATTAAGGAATTAGAAGGTAAAATTAACGAAAACTCTGTTAAAACGCCCGAAGAAGACAAGACCAAGCAAGAAGGTATAACCGAAGAAGAAAAACAAGAAATTCTTAAAGGCTACCTAAAAGAAGTCTTAAATTCTAAAACCAAGGCGATAGTTATGGATGGTAAAGGGGCTTTTTTAAAAACTCCGCCAACTAAGCCAAAGACTATTGAGGAAGCGGGAAAACTGGTTAAAGAGATTTTCTCAAAATAAAAAATTATTAAAAGAGGATAAAAATGGCAGTAAATTTAACTAATTCAAGTAATGCGTTAAAAACGTATTATTTAGACGCAATTTCAGAACAATTAAACAACGCAAACCCCTTGCTTGCAATGATTAAAAAAACTTCGGATAACGTTTATGGAAAAGAAGTAAAAATGCTTGCAATTCACGGTATGAACGGCGGTATTGGTGCAGGTAGTGAAGAAGGTGACCTTCCCGATGCGGTAGGTAATAAATACGCACAATTTACCGGAACGTTAAAAAACCTTTACGGTACTATTGAAATTTCAGACAAGGCAATTAGAGCATCTGAAAGCAATAGCGGTGCGTTTATTAACCTTCTTAACGCAGAAATGGAAGGCTTAATTAAAGCATCTAACGCTAACTTCGCAAGAATGCTTTTCGGTAACGGATTTGGCGAACTTGCAGTTATTGATTCGGTAGCAGGCAACGTTTTAACCGTTAATAGCGTTAAAAACCTTGAAGTTGGTATGAAAGTTCAATTTTATACTGACCAAAACTATATTGCACCTGACGGCGAATATAGAGAAATTATTAATATCGACCGCGAAAATAAAAAAGTAACTTTAGGTGGTAGTAATCTCACCGCAGATAGTGCTTTCCCCGGATTTAAACTTGTAGTTAGTGGGTCAGCAAATAAGGAAATTTTAGGTTTAGAATATATCTTTGGTAAATCTAGCGATATGTATGGTTTAAGTAAGGCAGACAACCTTTGGGTTAAGCCTTATCATAAAACCGAAGTTGGCGAAATTACCGAATTACAACTTCAAACCGCTCTCGATGAAATTGAAGAAAGGGGTGGAGAATGCGCAAACATCATCGTTTGTTCTATGGGTGTTCGCCGTGCGCTCTTTAATCTCTTCAGTCAAAACAAGAGAGTGCTTGACACCGTGGAATTAGCAGGTGGATTTAAGGCACTTTCTTATAACGGTATTCCCATCGTAGCAGACAAGTTCTGCCCCGAAGGAACACTTTATATTCTTAACACTAACGACTTTGTTCTCAATCAACTTTGCGATTGGGAATGGCTTTCTAGTGAAGACGGCAACGTATTAAAGCAAGTTGCAGGTAAGCCCGTTTATACGGCAACACTTGTAAAATATGCTGAACTTATGTGTGCCCGCCCATACGCTCAAGGTAAACTTTCAGGAATTACCGAAGCGTAAAAATAAAATTACAAAACAAGTGCGCCGAGTGTAAAATTACACTCGGCGTATCTTAAAAAAGAGGATAATATGAAAGTAAAAGACGTTATTAAAATAAGTGCAACGCATCTTAATATGCCCACAATAGCAAAGTATTGCGTTAATGGTGGCACGTTAGATGCAGAATTATTAAAGGAAGTGGAAAAACTTACCCTTTTAACTAACCTTGTAGTAACCGAATTATCCGAGGCATATATTCCTGTCACAACATTAGAGAGCGTAGTTCCGCACGGCGGAAGGGTAAATTTTAGTTCGCTTAATTTCCGCCCGATAAAGATTATTGGAGTTTTTGATAGTATGGGGCGAGAACTCGATTGCACAATCACCGCAGAGTATATCGAAGGCAACGGAATCGATATGGTAAAATATCAATATATTCCGCCCGTGCACGAGTTTGAAGATGATATTGACTACGATGAAACCCAAGTTTCAACAACGCTATTAGCGTTAGGGCTTTCTGCCGAATATTGTTTAACCATTGGTCGTTTTGACGAGGCGGTAATGTGGAGAAAACGCTTTGTTGAGGGAGTAAAGGAAAAAATTCATCCTAAAAACCGTAAGATAAAAGGTAGGAATTTTTATGATTAAACAGTTTGAAAGGGTGAAAACGATAACTAAAAAGATAAAATTCGATTTATTTTTGCCCTTTAAGAATCGAAAATCACGCCCTATTTTTAAGTTAGTAAACACGCCTTTTCCATCTAATCTTTATCCAATTAGAACTTACAGCGAAAATGGTGAAGTTTACGTTTATTGCGCTGACAAAGCGGTGTATAAGCAACATAACGGCACTTTCGTTAAAACGGAAATCGCTACGTCTTCAGCAGAGCCTACTTTAATTACGGTAATTATAAACGGCGTAAAAACGGTAATAAAAGCCCCGTTTGGTAAAGACGCTATAAACTTAAACGGCAGATTAATTTTATCGGATGATACTAAAGTTTACGTTTCTAAAAAAGGGGATATAGACTGGGTTAATTTAACCGAGCAGGACTTTTTTGTAATAGGTTTTGCCGATAGCGAAGGTAAAATCCAAGGAATGCTATCTAGTGGAGAAAACCTGTTGGTATTAACCGAAAAAAGTTTGTTTAAGGTTAGCCGAATTGATGGAGATATCACTGTTAAATTGATATCTTCACCTGCGTTTAACGTTCTTAAAAACACTTTTGCCCGTTGTGGAAACAAAGCATGCTTTTTAAGTGGCGATAAGTTGTGCGTTATAAAAAACGATAAAATCACCATTGAAAAGACTGCACTTGATGGGGTGAGTTTTTCGATTGCGGATAAACCGGGAACGGCTTTAAATACCTATCTTTTACCCATTTATTTAGGTGGCGGTAGGTCAATGTTTATTTATCATTTTGATAGTGAAAATAACCAAATAATTTCCGATAACACGCAAGCGTTATCAAGGCAAGACGGCTACGTAATAGGCGGTGGATATTTAAGAAAATTTCAATACGAGTATTACGAAGCAGGGTTGTTAGGAACAACTCCTGACCCTGAAGATATGGGCACGTGCAAGCAGAAAACTATTACCGAAATAGAAGCGTGTGTAAAGGGTAGTGCAACGCTACGAATAAGCGGTGACTTTGGCGAAAAAGACGTAAAATTAATAGAAGGGTGTAATATGCTTAGGGTTAACCTTACGTCTAAAAGATTTACTTTTACTAGAATTTTTCAATCAAACGATTTTACGTTAGAAGAAATAACCCTAAAATATATCGTGCACGAGGATAGTAAAAATGCAATTTGATTTACCAACAACTGAAGAACAATTATATAATACCTTACAGGAAATATTTAGGTTTTACCGATTAGAAAGGGAAGTGTTTATTCCTGCGGAAATGGAGCCGATAACGTTAGAAGAATTAGAGTTTACCCCGTTAACTAGTGCAGAACTTCAAACCAAAGCCGAAACGCTACTTAAAGCCAAACAGGATAAATTAATTATTCAGGAAACTGAAGAAATAGAAGAAAGAATTTCGTCCTTAAACGTGCAATTAGCGGAGATAACGGCATATACGAGTTCACAGATAGAATTGATTAATGCAACCTATCAAGAAACGGAAGAAAAACTTAAAAAACAAGCAATGGAAAACGGACTTTACTATTCTTCGGTAACGTTAGACAGGCTTGCTAAACTAGAAAGCGAAAAGAACGAAAAGATAATATCTGCAACTAATGAAAGAGACCAAAAACTAGCGGCAATAAACGGTGAAATAAGTGCGTTAAACACTAAAAAAAGCAACCTAAATTCCGTGTATAGTCAGATGTTTTCAAGAGAAGTTATTGCAAAAAAATCCGAACTAAACGACGAGCAGAACGAACTTATCCGTTCGGTATTTAAGTATAACAATAGCGTTTCTGAAAAGTATCAAAGAAGTAGGATTAATATAGAAGAAATAAACGCAACGCTCCGTGCAAGGTTTATGGAAATTAACTCCGAAATGTTAACGAAAGATATGCTTGTAGATATGGGATACTATGCAGACGTAATTAAATGCGTGACTTATTTTTACGATAATCACTATAATGCAGCAACCGCTTATACTAAAATTAAAAGTGATACGAAAATTATTCCGTATTTAGACGAATATTATGAACAAGTAGTGTATAGATACAAGATGTTAGCAACAGATTAACACTTATTAAAACGAACGAATCGATTACGATTCGTTCGTTTTGCTAAAATAATCTTTACAAAGAAAATTTAATATGTTAAAATACTTATATGAGTAAAAGTGTAAAAATAGGCAATATTTATATAGGTGGGGGTATGGTTCCCGCGGTGCAATCAATGTCCACGTTTAAGCCTTCCGACGTAGATAACGCTATAAATCAAGCGTTATCAGTGGAGCGTTTAGGGTGCGATATTTTCCGTTATTCAGTATTAGACGAAGCGGATGCTTTAAGTTTTGCTAAAATAAAAAAAGCCGTAAAAATGCCACTTGTTGCAGATATACACTTCGACTATAAACTAGCACTTAAAAGTATAGACGGTGGTGCTGATAAAATTCGTATTAACCCCGGTAACATCGGTGGCGAAAACAACGTAAAGGAAGTTGCATTTGCTTTAAAAAATGCAGGTATTCCCGTTAGAGTTGGCTCAAACTCTGGTAGTATTGAAAAAGAGTTTTTAGATAAATACGGTAGAAACGAAATTGCACTTGGAGAAAGTGCGTTAGATAAAGTAAAAATACTAGAAAAATTCGGCGTAGATGATATTGTTATTTCGGTAAAAGCAAGTAGCGTTCCGTTAACTATTAAGGCTTGCGAATACGTTAGAAGTAAGTGTGATTATCCTATCCACGTTGGCGTGACGGAAGCGGGTACGGAATTTTCAGGCATAATTAAAAGCGCAGTGGGTATCGGTGCACTATTAACTCGTGGAATAGGCGAAACCATTAGGGTAAGCCTATCTTCATCACCAGAAAGAGAAGTAGAAGCAGGATTAAAAATTCTTTCTGCATTAGAACTTAAAAACGATACGCCCAACGTAATAGCGTGTCCTACTTGCGGTAGATGTGCGTGGGATTGTATGGGCTTTGCAAAAGTTGTTGAAGATTACGTAAAAGATATAAAAACACCCTTAAAAATAGCCGTTATGGGTTGCGTTGTAAACGGCCCGGGCGAAGCAAAGGATGCTGATATTGGCGTTGCAGGTGCTAAGGGTGGTTGCGTAATATTTAAAAAAGGCGAAATACTTAAAACGGTTAGCGAAGAAGAACTTAAACAGCAATTTTTCGCGGAGATAGATAAATGGCGAAACTAAGAAATGCTGAAGATTTTATTAACGTAATAAAAGAAGTTGACCCCTTGCTTAAAAACTTAAGAGTGTCTTCTATAGAAGTAGATAAAGACCAAAAGGGAATAACTTATAATTTTATTTGCGACCAAACTCTTACGCAAGAAATTAAAGAACAGGTAATAGACGTGGCGATGAAATATACGCCACAAGCCTTTTCGCGCGTTTCTGCAAACTTTTCTAAAATCGTAAGCGACCCCGCATTAATTAATTTATCAATCTTTAACTACTTAAAAGATAATTTCCCATCAATTTCTATTTTCTTAAAGCCTACGGACGTTGTATCCGTAATATCGGGCAACGTGGTTATCTTTACCTTACGCCTTACCAAGGACGGTGCCGATTACGTTGCTAAAAACGGAACGTTAAAAAAATTATCGGACTACCTTTCAAAGAAATTCTGTTCAGAATTTTCGGGTGCAACCGAAATAAAAGAACAGGAAGAAACTATAAATTTAACGTCTGAAGAAGAATATAAAGTTCAACTTCAAAAGATAGAGCATAGAACGATAAAAGTAAAAGACGTTGTTGTAATAGACGATGAAAATATGGGCGATTTAGCCATATATATTGAAGATGCAAAAGACGGTGAAGTTACCGTTTGCGGAACGGTTACCGAAATAACCGAAAGACAAACCAAATCTGAAAAACCCAAGCCCTATTTTATCATACATATCGACGATACTACGGGTAGAACTAGCGGAATATATTTTTCAAGAAAATCAACCTGTCAAAAAATTCGCGATATAACAATCGGGGAAGACGTTATAATGCGTGGTAGTATAGAGAATAAAGACGGAAGAAAGTCGTTTAGAATTGATAAGATAAATAGATGCACTTTCCCCAAAGACTTCGTTAAAAAGGATAAGTTTAAAAAACCTGTCCCTGATAAATACTCTTTAATATTCCCAGAGCCTGTAACTACGATAAAAATGTCTAGCGTGTTTGATTTAGATGAGCAAATGCCAAAGTCTTTAATGGAAAACGAATACGTAGTATTCGACATTGAAACTACGGGTTTAGATTTAATGTCTAACGGTATAACCGAAATCGGTGCAGTTAAGGTAAGGGGTGGCAAAAAGGTAGAACAGTTTACCACGCTTATTAAACCCGATTATCATATAGACGCTGAAAACGAAAAGATTACGGGTATAAACGAAGAAATGGTAAAAAACAGCCCCAAGATTTCCGCTGTAATGCCAGACTTTATTAAGTTTATCGATGGTACGATATTAGTAGCACATAACGCATCTTTTGATATGGGCTTTATAAGAAGATTTGCTAACGCCGAAGACTTTGAAGTGAAAAATAGGGTAATGGATACTATGAACTTGGCGCGTGAAACCGTGCCGTCACTTAAAAGGGTAGGCTTAAAAGAAGTTGCAGACCATTTTAACGTAGTGTTTCAGCACCATCGTGCGTTAAGCGATGCTCACGCCACGGCAGACGTATTTATAGAAATGATGAAAATAAAGGGCTAAAACGGAACTGAGTTTTTAGTTGACAATTTTAGAATTATTGCATATAATATTTATAAAGAATTGCATTGGGCTTGTTTACACAAGTTATAGCGGAAAGCGCGAAATTGCAATTCTTTTTTATTTGACAATATCACTATCTTGTGATAAAATATTGCTGAACTGAGGAGAATGTGGAGTATTAGCAATGGCTTTTTTTGAAGCAAATTGCGCCACAATAACTCGGTTTTTTATTTGACAATTTTTATAAAATTGCATATAATAATAATGTTCAAAGGAACAAATTTTCCTTGATGGGCGTATTAAAATACGTTAAGCTTGATTAAAATTGAGAAATAGCTGAGCATCCGAAAGGTTTAAGTCAAGCTATTTCTTTTTTTTTACAAACTTCTTAAACTTATTTAACTGAAAAGATGACAATTCACTTGTAAAGTTTTATCCTTCTAATTAAGAATAAAACGTTACATAAATTCGCTTTTTTTGGATTTCTTCTTCTATTCATTTGACAATCTCCATATTATTTATTAAAATAAAAACACATCGGCATATCCATTGGATTGAAGTTAAGAACATTGTTGCTTAACCGAGCAAAGTATCTATGATGTT
>JAZRHN010000014.1:0-8357 GCA_045644785.1 Christensenellaceae bacterium | reverse complement strand
CTTAACGGAAAAGACTACATAACCTTCCACGCGCAGTCGCCGATAGATCCCGAAGATCCAAGGGATTTACCGAGAATTTATATTCGTGAAATTACGTATAATGCAGACGGAACGGTAACGATCAATCCTGAAGAACCAAATTTTGAATAAAAAATTACAAAACGCCTTGAATTTTAAGGCGTTTTGTGTTATCTTTTAAATAGTATGGATAAAAAAGAATTTAAAAAGGTAATAACGCCTAAAAAACGCTTATTAAACCTTAACTTAAGAGAAACGTTTAGATATAAAGACTTAATCTCGCTTTTTGTTAGGCGTGATTTTGTTTCGCGTTATAAACAAACGTTTTTAGGTCCGCTTTGGTCGATATTACAACCGCTTTTAACAACGATAGTTTTTACTATCATCTTTGGTAATTTAGCAGGGCTCACTATCGCCGATACGGAAGGTAGTTTTGTTCTTCCTGCATTTTTATTTTATTTATCAGGCAGTATTTGTTGGTCTTATTTTGCTAACGTTATAACGTCAACGTCAAGGACGTTTATAACTAATAGAACAACGATGAGTAAGGTGTATTATCCAAGATTAGCATCGCCAATATCGACAATGCTTTCAAGGTTAATTTCCTTTTTTATACAATTTATATTCTTTGCGATAATTTGGTTAGTTTACGTGTTAACGGGTGGCACTAGTATAGAAATAAGTTTAAAACTTTTATTAGTTCCCGTCGTTATATTGCAGTTATCAATTTTATCGTTAGGCGTTGGCTTAATAATTTCAGCAATTACGGTAAAATATCGTGATTTACAAATGGTTGTAGGTTTTGGGCTTCAATTATGGCAATATGCTTCTCCCATAGCATATGGTTTAGCACTTATTAGTATAAACGCGTCTGGTTGGGTGTGGTTGTATATGCTTAACCCCGTAACCCCGATAATAACTACTTTTAGATACGCCGTATTTGGTTTTGGATATTTTAACATTGTATATTATTTAATAAGTTGGGGAACAACTTTATTGTTGTTATTCCTTGGCTTAATAACGTTTAGTCGTGCAGAACGTAAGTTCGTGGACTTCGTGTAGGTGGGCTATGGAAAACGTGATAATTAAAGTTGAAAATTTATGTAAAGAATATAAGTTGGGTGCAATAGGGTGGTCAACCTTAAAGGACGGGCTAAAGCGTAAAGGTAAGCAAGAAAAAGTGATGGCTATAAACGGCGTATCCTTTTCGGTAAACGCGGGCGAACGCGTAGGTATAATCGGTAAAAATGGTGCAGGCAAATCAACGCTCCTTAAACTTATTTCTCAAATAACTACTCCAACTGACGGGGCTATTTATCTAAACGGCAGAGTTAGTTCTATGTTAGAAGTTGGCACAGGTTTTCACCCCGACTTAACGGGCAGAGAAAACATATATTTAAGTGGAGCAATTCTTGGTATGACTAAAAAGGAAATATCATCTAAAATAGATGATATTATAGCCTTTTCGGAATGTGAAAAGTTTATAGATACGCCCGTAAAAAAATATTCTTCAGGGATGTATTTAAAGTTGGCGTTTGCAATCGCATCGCACCTAGATTCGGAAATTATAATAATGGACGAAGTGCTTGCAGTAGGTGATGCGGATTTTCAAAAAAAGTGTATTGAAAAAATGAACGCCGTATCAAAAGACTTAAACCGCACGATATTTTACGTATCGCATAACCTAAACACAATAAAAGAACTATGTGATAGGGTTATAGTGTTAGATAATGGCAAAATAATATTTGACGGCGATACTGAAGCGGGTATTAACGAATACTTAAAAGTTTAGTGATTTAGGAGATAAAATTTGAAAAAAGAATATAAGGCATTATTGATAACTTCTTTAGTATTTTGTGCAATAACGCTAGCACTTGTTTTTGCTGCATACGGCTTTATAATTTATGCAAAAAATATTACAATGCAAGAAGGCTCAAATGGTTGGGAAGGGCTTGGCGCAGCCATAATGTGGCTACTTCTTTCGGAAGGTGCCGCTATTACCGATTTTGTTGCTATATTATTATCAGTGATAGGTTTATTTGTAAGCAATAAAAAGGTTGTGATAGAGGGTGTGCTTACCGCGCGTGGAACGGACAAGTCAAGAAAAAATTTCCTTATTTTAACCATTTCATCTATACTAATAATCGTTGTATGGGTAGTGCTTTTTTTAGTTTTTAAGAACGCGTAAAAAATGCTCCGAAATTTCGGAGCGTTTTTTGTTTTTTATGTAATAAAAAAGTAGATAACCCCTTGACTTTTAAGGGGTTATGATTTAGAATATATCGTAGATGTTTTGGAGGGATAAAATGTATAACGAATTAAACTTAAGCGAAATAAAAGCCAAAGGTTGGGCAAAGGAATATATTAACACTCAAGCAGATGGTATGACCGGTCATATTGGTGAAACGGGCGCACCGTTTTCTGACGTTACTTGGGAAGGAAAAACTAGAGTAGGCGGAGACGCTGACGTATTTATCGGTGGTATAAATTCTAAAGACGACGGCTGGGTTCCTTTTGAACAAAATGCATACTGGATTGATGGCTGTATCAGGGGCGGTTGGCTTGCTGATAACGAAAAACTTAAAAAACTTGGGGTATCAAAAATTTATCCCGCTATTGACCAAGCCGATGAAGACGGATTTATCGGACCTGGATTTATGAGAGACGGTATTAGTTGGCAACACGCCGTATATTTCAGGGCACTTATTGCTGAATACACCGCAACTAAAGACGAACGTATTTTAGAAGCGATGAAAAAGCATTACTTACGTCGCCCCATAACGGACGTATATCTAAATACCGATTGGCGTATTATCGCTGTAAGAAACGTAGTAGACGTAGAAATTTTATTATGGATTTACGGTCAAACTAACGATAAGCGTTTCTTGGATATGGCAGAAGAATCTTACGCTAAATTTAACGAATTATTTTATGACGATACAGGTGCAGAGCTTACTAGCCGTATGAGAGATATTACCTTAAAAGGTATGCTTTCAAATAGAAAGGTAAACAAAAACCACGGCGTAACTTATAACGAAGTATGTAAGACTGCTGCAATTTTACATAAATACACCGGAAAAGAAATTTACAAAAAAGCAGCAATAAACGCTTATGATAAACTTTTCCGTGACCAAATGCTTATAGACGGTGTGCATAGTTCAAGTGAATACTTAAATGGTAATGAAGATTCACATGCAATGCACGAAACCTGTGACGTATCAGACTTTACTTGGGCACTCGGTTATCTCTATATGATAACGGGCGACACTAAATATAGCGACTGGGTAGAAAATGCAATTTTTAACGGCGGTTTTGGCTCGGTTGACGATGATTTTAAGGGTAACCAATACTTCTCATGTCCTAACCAAGTACTTGCAAACGACACTTGTAACCATGGCAAATTCTTCCGTGGTGAAGACTGGTTGTCTTACGCACCCAAGAGATTTTTAGCGTGTTGTGCAGGTAACGTAAACAGATTCTTCCCCAACTTTATCGCAAGAGCATGGATGAGAGATGGCGACACTTTATCAACATTCGTTTATGCGCCTACGGAAATTAAGGTAGACGTTAAGGGTGTAAAAGTAGCAATTAACGAAGAAACCAACTATCCTTTTGAAAACGTAGTTAAATTTACCATTACTCCCGATGCTCCCGTAAAATTTGCATTAGCGTTAAGAAAACCCAACTGGGCAGTAAGCGCAAAGATAACCTTAAACGGAGAAGAATATCAAGGCAAGTTTGTTAAGAATATTTGCAGAATTGATAGAGAATTTAAGGCAGGCGATACAATCGTTATCTCGTTTGAAGATAAGATTGAATTTATTGAAAATGCAAAGGGTGTAAGTGTTAAGAAAGGCGCACTCTTATATGCACTTCCCGTAAAGGAAAGAGTAGTAATTGAAGGATTAAGAGAATTAAACAATCCCGTTCTTCCTCACTATTCAGTTTACGGCGAAAGCAAATGGAACTATGGTATTTGTGCTAAAACGGCAAATGCCGAATA
The DNA here is from genome assembly GCA_045644785.1 of Christensenellaceae bacterium. GTDB lineage: Bacteria > Bacillota > Clostridia > Christensenellales > Borkfalkiaceae > UBA1259. The sequence continues at coordinate 4,336 of JAZRHN010000014.1, read as the reverse complement.
CGTTGAATGTGGCACGGTAGGTGCTCAACCTTGGCGTAGAGAACAAAACTGTGGCAGAATTAAGATAACCGTTCGTGAAATCAAGAATTGGAAGATACAAAAAGTAAGCAAATACTTTACTAGATATATTTCACGTGGCCCGCTTGACCAAGAAGTTCACAAGAAAGTAGAATTTACCCCCGTAGTAGGAAAGGTAAATCCCAAATATCTTGGTAAAACTGAAACGGTAGAATTAATTCCGTATTGCTCAACAAGATTAAGAATAGCAATATTCCCCAAAGTAGAATGTTAAGAAAGAAATAAGAGGAAAAAATAATGGAACACAAATTAGGTATAATCGGATATGGTAACATGGGCTCATGGCACGCAGAAAACGTACGTGACAGAGTAAAGGGAATAACTGTAGCAGGTGTATACGATATTAACCCTGAAAGAATGGCGTTAGCAAAAGAAAACGGCTTTACCACCTATGAAAGTGCAGAAGCATTACTTGCAACGGATATTGATATCGTATTAGTAGCAACACCTAACAACTACCATAAAATATATTCAATTCAAGCGCTTCGTGCAGGCAAGAACGTAATTAGTGAAAAGCCGGTATGTATGAGCATGCAAGAATTAGACGACGTGATTGCAGTATCAAAAGAAACGGGTAAACTTTTTACCGTTCACCAAAACAGACGATTTGATACCGACTTTGCAATTATGAAAGAAATCTTTGATAAAAAGATGATTGGAGCACCTAGAGTATTACACTCAAGATTATATAGTGACCACGGTATTTCAGGCGACTGGAGAAGTTCAAAGGAAGCAGGTGGTGGCGTATTATTCGATTGGGGCGTTCACTTAATAGACCAATTAGTAGTATTAATGGGTTGTGACCCCGTAGCAGTACACGCTAAACTACAAAACATATTCTTTAAGACAGTAGATGATGCTTGCACCGTAACGATTGACTTTGCAAACGGTGCAACGGCAGTAATGACCGTTGACTTATGGTGCTACGTTCAAGAAGCAAGATGGCAAATGTATGGAACTGAAGGTACTTGTCGAATTGACAAGTGGTTTGGCACTGAAGGTAAGATGATAAGAGCCGAAACCAAAGAAGTTAAGTGGTTAGATGGTTGTGTATATACTCCCAACGGCTTATCAAGAACGATGTGGCCAAGACCATCACAAGATATTGAAGAAGTGGCAATACCCGTTCCCGAAACCGAACCTAGATGGGAAGAATACTATGAAAACTTTATGTTAGCGTGTGAAGGTAAAGCAACCCAAATCGTAACACACGAACAAATGAGAAGAACGTTAGGTATTGTAATGGCAGCGTTTAAGTCAGCAGAAACTAACGAAGTAGTAAAAGATATCTTATAAGATAATAAGACAAATAAAAAGCGGAAAGCAAAAATGCTTTCCGCTTTTAATATACAAAAATTTATCTTTCAAGTTCTTTTGGAGATTTACCAAAGAAATTTTTATAAGCACGAGAAAAAGCGTGAATAGTAGAGTAGTGTAAAAGTTCAGAAACGTCGGTAACCTTTTTGCCTTCCATAAGATAACGGTTAGCAGTAGTCATCTTTAAACGGCTAAAGTAATCTTTTAACGTTTCGTTCATAGTTTGCGAGAAAAGGTGAGACAAGTGAGAATAACTATAGTTAAGTGTTTCAGCAATATCCTTAAGCGCATCTTTATTAGTAATATTATCGTTAAGATAAGTAATAATATCATAAATAAGATTACGATGCACTAAAACGTCCTTATCATAATCCTTTTTGCCAATTTTAGAAAAAGTTTTAACAGCGAGAGTGATAATTTCGTTAATGATAGAGCCAAGAAGAATTTTAGAAACGTTGGTATCGTTATTAAAATAGATTTCGGTAACAGCATCTTTAGAGCGAGAGATAATATCGTAAATATCAATAGCAACCGAAGCCCCACCTTGTTTAATACTTTTTTTAACGGCAATATAATCATCATAGAGCGGGTGAGTTCTAGGAAGTGCAAAGCCGACGCAGTAAAATCTTAAAGGAGTTTCTCCTGTAGAAGTAATAGAATGTTTTTCGCCCTTAAAACACAAGTGGATAGAGCCTTTAGTAATATCGAACTCGTTACTATTAACGGAAGCGATACCATCACCACCATAGATAATAGTAAGTTCATCGCAAATTTGGGTGTGTGAAGAAATAGTCTTGTTAGATAGACAAGACTGGTCAGAAAGTTGATAAAGGTCAATCCCCCCAAACTTTTCTGCTTGCGGATTATAAAAAGAATAATAATAGTTAAAATCTTTTACTCCGTTCATCAAAAACCCCTAAAAAACATATATAAAAATAAAATTTGCAAAAAATTTTAAAAATATTATTGCACAAATTATTTTTTTTGTAAAGCAAAACTTGCAATAATTTTTAAAATTTTTTTAAAAAATAAGTTTTGTTAAATAACCTAAAAGGCGAAAATGCTAGATAAAATCAAAGGATTTTGGCGGGGGGGGTAGCCTTTAAGAAATTTAGTAAAACTTGCAATGCAAAAATTAAAAAAATAAAAAATTTATCATTTCTTGCAAAAAAGGGGCAAAAAGTAAGCAAGAAATGGTAAATACATTTTGTAAAAAATATGCTAAAATCTATGATAGATTTACTATACTCGGGCATAATATTTAATTTTTGTGCAAAAAAATGGTTTTTTTGGCGGTTTTTTGCTTTAAAAGTTGGCCTAAAAGGTTAAACAAAGGTAAAAAAATCGAGTATATATAATAATGTTTTAATTTTTGTTTTTATGTATGGAGGTAAAAACATGGAAAAAAGGAATTATGAAGTTCCCGAAATCGAAATCTTAGAAGCATATTCAAATGCAGTATTATCAGACTTAGATTCTAAAGATAACGATGTAGAGGACGAATGGTAAGAGAGGTAAAAGATATGACGAAAAGTTTAAAGAAAGTATTACTCGTACTTGTATCAGCTTTAATCTTATCTACCTGCGGAATGTTTTTAACAGTAAATAATAATGCTAGCCCCGCAAGCGCAAGCACGCCCGCCGCATTCTATATGGAAGAAGGCGCATGGCTTAAGACGAGTGCTGAAGGTTTAAGATTTAAAGCATACGTAGACAAGACTACTGGTGACGAAATTAAAGCAGACGCAAATAAGAAGTTAGTATTCGTTGTAGCACCCCAAGACATTTTTGGTGATGCAACTGCTGACTTTGCAAACATTGCAGGCGTTAAAATCGTAGAAGTAGACGAAGCAAAGTTATACGATGCTGATGAAAATGGTTACTACGCAAACGTAGCAATCACAGGCATTAAAGGAAAGAACAGAGATAGAGCTTTCCAAGCAGTAGCAGCAATCGTAGAAGGCGACAACTATATTTATGCAAACAGCACACCTGCTGCAGATGCACCAGTAGGTCCTTGCGTAAAGAAAGACGTATATAACGTAGTAAATAGCGCAGTATTATCATCTGATACAGGCGCAACTACTCAAGATATCGTAGAAACTTATAAGTGGTTTGGTAAAACTGAAACTATCATCAACGAAGCAGGTGATAAAGTAGAAGAATCATACCCCATTAAAGTTACAACGAGAGAACAATACGAAAGTTACGTAGCAAAAGTATATAACGATAAAGCAAACGACAGTCTTTCTGTTGGTGCAGATAATCTTCCTGTAGAAATTGACGAAACAGTTATTACTCCTCAAGTAAAAGCAGAAGTTATTCAAAGTGCAGAAGCAAAACTTCCTGGTATCGGTGATACTCTTGTAGAAGTAGAAGCAGCACTTCCTGAAAAGTTAAACGTTACTTTTGAAACAGCATCAGGTTCAAATACTGTAAAAGTAATTGAAGGCAGCGTTTTATCTTCTAAAGAAGATAAGTATTTAGATTTTACTTTTGACGGTTGGTATAAAGACGGAGTAGCATTTGATTTTTCTAATGCTATTACCGAAAGTATCACTTTAAAAGCAAAATATGCTAAAACTCTTGCAAAATCAACTTACGAAGCATATACTTCAGTAGTAGAAGGTGCTCCTGTAGCAAATACCGCTTCATTATTCAATGCAGGTCAAGAAATTGTTTCATATTCTGCTGTAAAAGACGATGCGGAATTTAGGGATTATGCAGTAAATGGTGCAGACGTTACTTTAAGCGCACCAGTTATTGGTGACGTAACCTTTACTGTTGCAACTGAAACCTTTACTTATACTGTTCCTGTAAATGTTGTAACCAAAATCATTAGAGATCAAATCGATTTAGAAAATATGATGATTTATGGTGGTAAAACCACTAATGAGGAAACTGGTGCAATTACGTATGGCGGTAATTTCGTATTAAATAA
>JAZRHN010000013.1:0-5174 GCA_045644785.1 Christensenellaceae bacterium | reverse complement strand
CCTGTTAAAAATAAAGATATAAGCGTTAATAATAAGGCTACCGATTTAACTAATTTATTCTTCATTTATATTAAACCTCTTAAAATTTCGTATATATGATAGCACAAATAAAAAGTTTTGTAAAACTTTAATAATAATTTTTTGAAATATGACAGTTTTTTGCAATAATTTATGATAAAATAAAAATATGGTAAAATTAATTACGGCAAACGGATATGAAGACCTACTCGGCGAGTTAATAGAAAATTTACGCGGTAAAACGAGTGGGTTAGATGAGAAAAATTTAATATTCTGTGAAGAAAAGATTTCGTTAATGCTTGAAAGGCACATTTGTGCGGAATTTTTAGGTAGTTTTAATACCGACGTTTATTCGTTCGGTAATTATTTGCGTAAGAATAAAAAGTTTGATAAATTACTCACCAAAGAAGGTTCGGTAATGGTTATCAAAAATATTCTTTCTAAAACACCCTTAAAAAGGTATAAGGGAAGTTCGCTTTCTTTAGCGCCTTCTTTTTATGAACTTTTAATACAACTTAAAAGCGCAAAAATTACGCCCGAGCATTTATCTTCTGCACAAGAACAATGTAGCGGTTTACTTAAAGATAAATTAAGTGATATGTCGCTTGTTTATCAAAAATATCAAGAATACGTAAACGGTAACGGTTTTGAAGACCAAAGTTCAGTTTTATCATATTTGCCCGAATTAATTGAATCAAACGATGAAATGGAAAATACCAACGTGTATCTCGTTGGATATGAAAGTTTTACAGCGCAAGCCCGCGCTATAATATCTTCGCTTGTAAAAAAAGCGAAGTCCGTAACCGCGATATTAATATCGGGTAAAAACTCTTTTGCGTTTGTTGGGGAAACAGCACAATATTTTGAAAGTATTTGCAATTCTTTAGGCGAAAAAGTTATTAAGGAAAACGTAATAAGTAGTTATCAACCTAGCGCGCAAAGAATAGTGGACGGGCTTTTTAACCCCAAAGAATTTTTTGGCGATAAACTAGACAATAACGATATTAGTTTTTGCGCGTGCAAAACTATAAAGGAAGAAGTAGAGCGCGTAGCAGAAATAATAAAGCGCGGTGTAATGAACGGCGAGTTTAGATATAAAGACGTATCTGTCGCAATACCTAACATAGAAAAATATGGCACGCGCTTAAAAACCGCGTTTAATATGTTAGATATACCTTTCTTTTTAGATGAAAAGAAAACGGTAGAAAATCACCCGTTAATTAGGTTAATCGTAACGTATGCACAAGCGTTTATAAGTGGGTTAGAAAGGAGTGCGCTTGCAGATTTTTATAAAAACCCCATAATTTCGCCCGATAAAAATTTTGCAGATAAGTTTGAAAATTACGTTATTAAATGCAACGTAAATTACGGCAGAATAAAAAATCAATTTACCATTCCTACAAAAAATCAAGAAGATTTTGAGGAGTTTGAAAAATTCCGTGCTAAAATATGCCAATACTTTACTTCTTTTAACGTAAAAAAATTATTAAAAGATTTAGAAGTTGAAAATAGCATAACTTGTTTTAGCGAAAAACTTATAGAACTTAACCAAGTGGAAGAGAGTTCGGTAAACGCACAAGTATATAATTCAGTGCAAAGTATTTTAGGCGAAATGGAACTTATTTTAGGTTCGCTTGATACCGACGTAAAAGAGTTTAAAAAGTTATTTTTAAGTGGTGTTTCCGCATTAGAGATTTCTATAATTCCACAGTATAACGACGCTGTGTTTGTAGGTGCGTTTAAAGAAGTATCTTTTGCACGCGCTAAATACGTTTTCGCAATCGGGTTAGATTGGTCTGTTCCAGCGATTAAAGACGACGTTGCGCTTTTATCGGATAGCGATATTACCGTGCTTTCTGAAATACAGGTATTAGTAGAACCGCAAATTCGCATTATCAATAAGCGAGAAAGGGAAAGAACGGCTTTAGGTTTATCTGCGTTTAAAAACGGACTTTACGTATCATACGCTACAACAGACGATAGCGGTAAAGCAAACGTTAAAAGTGAAATAATAAACTTTTTTGCTAACAGATTTACTTTAAAAGAGTTCCCCGAAAGACAAAAATACGTTACTAAAAAACAAGGTCTTAACCTATTTGCGAAAGAGTGTGCAGAATTTGTTAACGGAATAGGTGCAGACGTTGAAGCACTAACTTCGTTTTATAAATTGGACGACAGCGGAAAGGCTTTAAGAGTATTAGAAAACGCTAACAGCGAACTTAAAACTAAACTTAAAAGCAATAAAGAAATTATGGTTAGTGGCGTAACTTCGCCCACGGCAATAGAAGCCTATGCCGGTTGTCCGTATAAATTCTTTATTTCTCACGCCTTAAAAGTTCGTGAAAGAGAGCGTGGAGTAGCCTCTGCCGACGTTGTTGGTAATTTAATGCACGAAATTTTTAACGAATACGTAAAAAATATCGACAAAGTAACCGATAGGGAAAGTTCTGATAAATTAGTCAATAAACTTACCGAAGATATTTTAAGTGGCGGTAAATTCCCCGACTTTGCTAACGATGCAACCGAAAAATACAAGGTAAGTGAAGGTATAAGACAATGCCGAGAATTTTGCTATAAAAATTATTTATGGCTTAAAAATTCAAAATTTGTTGCTAAAAACGACGATTTAGAAGTAAAATTTGGCGAAGGTTGTAAATATAAAGCCATAAATTTACTTGACGGTAAGATTAAACTTTCAGGGAAAATTGATAGAGTAGATACTACCGACGATTATTTCCGTGTAATCGATTATAAATCGGGCAAGGCTGATATTAGTGAAAATGGATTATACGTAGGCGTAAAATTGCAGTTGTATCTTTACGCTTTAGCCATTGCTAATAGTAGCAACAAAACGCTTGCGGGGGCTTACTATATGCCACTTTCTGACGATTATTCTTCTTCAGAAGAGATTGGGGCGTTAACTTTAGGTAGGTCTTTAAAAGATGAGCAAGTGTTAAAGATGTTAGATGAAACTTGCGATATTCAAACAAAAAGCGGGTTTATCGGCGTAGAGAAGAAAGAATTATTAGAAAAGGAAACTATAAACGCATATTTAGAATATGCCGTTAAAATAAGTGAAAAATTAGCCGAACATATGGCGGATGGGTTTATTGCTCCATCGCCTTATGATAAAACTTGTACGTATTGTCAATTTAAGGCTATGTGCCAAGGTAAATTTTCGCCGAGAAAGGTTGGGAAAATAAGTGGCGAGCATATAACTTCTGCCGTAAATTATACGGAGGAAAAGGAGGTAAAAGATGAGTAATTTTACACCCGAGCAAAAAGAAGCTATAGAATACGAAGGCGGTAATATTATGGTTTCTGCTTCAGCAGGTAGCGGAAAAACGCGCGTAATGATAGAGCGTGCGCTACATTTTGTATGCAACAAAAAAGCCGAAGTAGATGAAATTTTAGCGCTCACTTTTACCGAAAGTGCCGCAAAAGAAATGAAAGATAGGTTAAAAGACGCAGTTTTAGAAAGAATATCTAAAGGAGATGAAGATTTAGCCAAACAATATGAAAAGGTGCAATCGGCAAATTTTTCTACGATAGACTCTTTCTGTGCGTCTATTATAAGAAAGTATTTTTACGTTTGCGGGTTAACGCCCGACTTTTCTGTTGCAGACGATATAAAATCGCAAGAAATACAAAAGCAATGTATTGAAAAAGTTTTCCGTGAATTGTATGAAGAAGGCGATAGTGAGTTTTTACTTTTAAGCAATAGATTTAGAAAAAGAAGAAACGATACTTCATTAAAAGATTGGGTGGTAAAAATTGCCCAAAAAAGTCGAAGCATAGTAAATTTTGAAGAACTTTTAAACAGTTATCAAAACAATTACGGTGCTGAAGCATACGAAAGAAATATTGAAATTTATAATCAAACCTTTAAGAAAGAAATGATTTCTATAAAAGAGCGTTTAGATGACGTAAAATATTTTATAGAACAGGACGACGAGTGGTGTAATAATTCGCATAAGGCTTTATCTGGCGTTGTAGAGCAATTATTAAACGCGGACGTTTACGGGGTTAAGTTAGTTAACGAAGTAAGTTTTGATAGAAAGCCGTCTAGCAAAAAAATGCCCGAACAAAGGAAAACGGCGATAGAAGAACTTGTTTGCTTAAAAGAATTATTTAATAAACGAATTGAAACGTATTCAAAACATATAACGACACCTGAAAACGATAAGTCTATAAGTGAGAGTTTAATAGGTCAAACTAAAGCGTTTATAAACGTATTAATGCGTTTTATTAAAGAATATGACAATGCAAAATTACAGGAAAATCTTTTAGATTTTAACGATTTAGAACAGTATTGTCTTAAAATTTTACAAGATGATACCGTAAGAGCAGAAATAAGCGGTAAATTTAAGCACGTTTTTGTTGACGAATACCAAGACGTAAACGAAATACAAGAAGCGTTAATAAAATTACTTTCTAATAATAATTTGTTTGCGGTAGGTGACGCAAAGCAAAGTATTTACGGGTTTAGGGGCTCGCTATCGGTGTTTAACGACCGTTTAGAAAGTATGAAAGCAAACGGCGAAAAAACCGTGCAACTTAATAAAAATTTCCGTTCTTCTGATGCGGTAATACAAGCAGCGAATAGCGTGTTTGCATATTGTATGAACAAGCGTTCGTTTGGTTTAGATTACGCTACGGAAAGTGCGTTAATCCCCGGTGGGCTATATAAACAAGGCGAGGGACGGTTTAATTTCTATTTTGTAGAAGAAAAATCTAAAACCAAAACGAAATTAAATGAAGGCGTTTACGATATTGCAAATAGTTTTCAAAAAACTATCGAAGATGATGCGTCTATCGTATCCTTAAGCGTTGGTAAAATAATTGCTACTGAACTTACTAAAAAGTTTTACGACTTAAAAGATAAAACCGAAAGATACGTAACCTATTCGGATATTGCTATTTTAACAAGGGCAAAAGATAGTGCTTACGTGCAAAAACTGGTATCTGGTTTAACGTCGTTAGGTATTCCCGTTAGTTCGGACGTAAAGCAAAACATTTGTGAATTTCCCGAAGTATTGCTACTAATAAACGTATTAAAACTAATAGATTGTTTTAGTTTAGATATACCTTTAGTTAACGTTATGAAAAGCCCTATCGGTAATTTTACTGAAGAGGAATTGGCTTTAATAGCATCT
>JAZRHN010000012.1:0-4963 GCA_045644785.1 Christensenellaceae bacterium | reverse complement strand
ATTAAACGACGGAGATATTATTCTATTAGTAACCGACGGCATTTCAGATGCCTTTGGTTCTTCAGGCGAAATTGTTGATTATTTAAGAAAAGTCCCCTCTTATAACCCACAATCGTTAAGTGACGGAATATTAAAAAAAGCGCTAGAATTTACTAATGGAGAGAGAAAAGACGATATGACTGCTATTGCAGTTAGAATATATAAGAAAATAAAAAACGGTGCTTAACGCACCGTTTTTATTAATTTAATTTTTCTCTTTTAACAACCTTATACTTACTCTTTTTCTCTTTACCTTCAAAGCGTTTTTTAGTAAAAAGTTTTTCTCTATTCTTTACAACTATTACAGCCACAATAAACAATACGATAATCGCTAAAACCGCATAAATTTCCGCATCTGAAAGGGTTACTAACTTGGTCTTTTTCCACATATCGTTTATTCTAACCAATTCTTCACCCGAAAAGTTTTTCATAATAGCACAACGATTTATTACGTCTTCAGTAGGATATTGTGCAAAGAACATATGTTCTAAACCTTCTGCTACGTTTATTACGTAATCATCAGTTTCGCATTCAGGGTCAAAGAAGTATTTTAAATCAACTGAATACGTACTTTCTTCATCGTGATAAGAATCTAAAACGTATTCAAAAACTTCATCACCTGCTATGCAACTAGTGTAGCCTGTGTAATCCATATTAAGAACGGCAACGTCCGGTCTTGATATAAAATCAAGGAACTTTATCGCTTTATCATAGTCGGCGTTTTTAGTCATAACGTATCCATCAAACCATACGTTAGAGCCTTCTTCAGGTATAGTGTATCCGAGATATACGGGGTTTTCTAAATCATTGCCTTCATCATCAAAAAGACCTTGATAGATTGAATATACGGCATCTCCACTCCACGCCAAGTTAACGTCAATTTTACCCGTTAAAATATCGCTTTTACCTGCGTCAACTTCAAAGCCAAATAAATTAGACTTTAATATTGCAAGTTCTTTTTCTACTGCTGTTACAGACTCATAATCTGACCTATTAACTATTTCAGTAACGGCCTTATTATATGCTTCAACACCCGTAGGGTCTTCTGCCGTTGCATACTCGCCATCTATAAACTTTTTTTTGCAGATTAAAAGTTCTTCTTCGTAAACTTTTGCTAAAGCAATAAAGTAAGTATCTCTAATACTATCTTTTATGGTTACTCTGCCATTAAGGCTCTCATCCCAAAGTCCACTCCAAAAAGTTAAAACTTCAGGGTCTTCACCCAAATTTTCGATATTATAAATTAAACCAACTGTGCCCCACATATAACCTACGGCATACGTTTGAGCTTCGTCTTCATCCATAATATTGAGTGGATATTTTTTGAACACGTCTTTAATATATTGTGAGCCATATTCAGCAAAGTTTGACGGCGTTTCAAACTTGCGAATCATATCTTCTTCTGCAAGTTTCATTATCATATATTCAGACGGACACATTAAGTCACAGGCATTGGGGTCTTTTTTAAGTTCGTTATACATTTCTTCATTAGTAGAAAAGGTTAAGTAATTAACCGTAATACCTGTTTCTTCCGCAAAGATATCTAAAACACCTAATTCGCCTTCTTCTGTTGCTTCGTGGATATAATCTTCAACACTAAATACAGTAATAACGTTTTCGTCAGTATCAGCATAAGCATTTATAGGTGCAATAAAGAAAGGTATTGCTAATAGGAAAGCGAAAAATAAACTAACTACTCTAAAGGAAAATTTTACACTGTTTCTCATAATTTTCCTCCGTTATTTAATTTTGCTTTCTTGCTTGACTTAACGTTGATAAATACAACAACTGATAAGGTAAGTAAGAAGATTATGGTAGTAAGTGCTCTATAGATGGGCACTTGTTCACTAGCCTTTTCGGTAGTTAATGCGATTGATTTATAAACCGCCGTACTTATGGTATCAAAGTCTAACGGAGCAAGTGTTGCGGTAACGATGTAATCGTCTAATGATAATGTTACGGCAAGCATAAAGCCTGCAAAAACACCCGGTAAAATTTCCGGAAGAATAACCTTAAATAACGCTTGTGTAGGCGTTGCACCAAGGTCTAGCGCCGCTTCGTATAAACTACCATCCATTTGTTTTAATTTAGGTAATACCGATAAAACTACGAAAGGAACGGTAATAATTACGTGCCCTATATAAAGCCCCAAAATTGAACGGTGTGATAGGCTTAAAATCATAAATAGCATAACTAATGCACATGCGGTAACTACTTCTGAATTTACAACGGGAACTTGTGAAGCGCCTTTAATTGCCTTACCTAGTTTTCCGTTATGATAGAACATACCTATTGCACCAAGCGTGCCAAGCACGGTTGAAATAACTGAAACCACCAATGCTAAAACAACGGTATTTTTTACAACAGTGCCAATTTCGCCTAACTTTCCATACCACTTAAATGAAAAGCCCGTCCAAAGACCCATAGTTTTACCTTCGTTAAAACTGTAAACTACAAGTAAGAAAATAGGAATATAGATAAACGCAAGAACTAGGAAAACGTATCCCCTAGAAAAGAACTTTTTTATCATAAATTAGTCCCCCTTACGTTATTTTCGCTCTTAAATCCGCCCGTAAAGAACATCGTTAAGAACATTATTACAAGCATAATTAAAGATATGGTTGCACCACCGTTTACGTCAGGTAGTGTTCCACCTTCGCCCAAGAAAGACCAAGCGATAAGTTTACCAATTACGTTAAAGCCCGTGCTTCCGCTAAAGGTGTCGGTTATAACGTAACAACTCATAACAGGTAAGAATACCATCATAGCGCCACTAATTATCCCTGCCGTTGAAAGCGGTAAGGTAATCTTAAAGAAAGAAGTTACCTTGTTTGCACCTAAGTCATAAGATGCTTCAAGTAATGAGTTATCCATCTTAATTAAAGTTGAATAAAGCGGTAAAATCATAAACGGCAAGAAGTCGTAAACTAAACCGATTATGCTTGCACCCGTGCCTAAAGGCACGTTTAGTAAGGTTAATAAATCTTTCATGGCCATTGCACGTAATACGAAGTTTATCCACATAGGCGTAATGAAAAGTAAAAGGAATACAAAGGCTATTTTTTGATTCATTTTTACTAAAATATACGCTAAAGGATAAGCAACTAAAAGACATATTACGGTAACTAAAAAAGATACCATTATACTTATAAGTAAGGTGCTAATTTTTGTTTTATCTGTGAAAAATGCGCTAAAGTTCGCAAATGAGAATACTCCGTTAGCATCAGTAAATGCGTAGTAAACCACTAAAAATAATGGAATTATTACGAATAACAAAAGGAATAAACCATAAGGAATACACAAGTCTTTTCTTGAAAAAGAAAATCTGCGCGCGCTAGTCGGGGTATGAGTTATTTCTCCCCTTTTTATAACTTTCGCGTTTGTTTTCATCTTTTAATCTCCTGTTTAAGCGAAAGTTTAATTTTAGATTTAGGAATAATTACAGAAACTCTGTCGTTTTCATTCCAAGTATCTTCGGTATCGAAAACGAAGTCTTCTTCATTTTCATCCGTTCTAACGATAATTTGATAGTGGTCGCCCTTATAAATCATTGAAACAATGTTACCTACTGCACCACCTTCTTCATCATTATCAGAAATGGTAATATCTTTTAAGCCAACTTCTACGTTAACGTCCACGTCGGTTAAGTCTATCTTTTCTCCATCTTTAGTGATAAGATATCCGTCTTCATCAACGATAGAACCAGGATATAATTGCGTAACGTCACATTCAAATTCGCCGTCGCCAAATGCAACTTTGTTTTCTTTAGTGATATATCCTTCGTATTTATTGATAGAAAATTCCTTTTCCATAATATGAATACCATCAGGTGCAATCACTAAACTAACTTTTTCGCCCACTTTGCGTTCAACGGTATCTTGAATAACAATTTCAGTTTTACCAACTTTCATTACCATTTCGTAATGAACGCCCTTAAATATTGAACTTGTAATAACGCCGTCAACTTGTCCTTCTCCAGCGTCCTTTAACACAACGTCTTCTGGGCGAACAACAACGTCAACCTTTTCGTTAATCTTAAAATCATCTAAACAATCAAAGTTATAGTTGATAAATCTTACCTTTTTATCGCCTATCATAGTTCCACTAAAGATATTGCTATCGCCAATAAAGTCGGCAACGAACGAACTCTTGGGTTCGTTATAAATATCGGTAGGAGTGCCTATTTGTTGAATCTCACCGTCTTTCATAATAACGATGGTATCACTCATAGTAAGCGCTTCTTCTTGGTCGTGAGTAACGTAAATAAAGGTTATGCCAAGTTTTTTATGCATTTCCTTTAATTCTAATTGCATATCCTTACGCATTTTTAAGTCTAATGCGCCTAAAGGTTCATCAAGTAAAAGAATTTGGGGTTCGTTTACTAGTGCACGTGCAATTGCTACCCTTTGTTGTTGACCACCTGAAAGGGTTGCTACACTTCTATTTTCAAAACCTTCTAAATCCACCATTTTTAATACTTTAGCAACTTTTTCGGCAATAACCTTTTTAGAAAGTTTTTCTATTCTATCAAATTGCTTACCATTTTCGTTTTCGTAAGTAACCTTTTCCCTTTTAAGTTTTAAACCAAAAGCGATATTATCAAAAACGTTAAGGTGTGGAAAAAGTGCGTAACGTTGGAATACGGTATTAATCGGGCGCTTGTTCGGCGGAAGATTACTAATATCCTTTCCGTTTAATAAAATCTTACCGGTAGTAGGTTTATCAAAACCTGCTATCATACGGAGTGTAGTGGTTTTACCACAACCAGAAGGTCCTAAAAACGTTACAAATTCACCCTTTCTAAAATATAAATTTACGTCTGAAACGGCTACAACACCATCATCAAACTGACGGCTTAAATTCACTAATTCAATTAATTTTTCTTTTGCCATAATTTTATCCTACCAATTATATTAAAAAATAT
>JAZRHN010000011.1:0-2391 GCA_045644785.1 Christensenellaceae bacterium | reverse complement strand
GGGGTTACCGTTGGTGCTTATATATTTGGAAAAGCAGGCGAATTGGTAGAAAAAAGCCAAAATCAATATACAATGACGGCAAGTGACGTGATAAACGCACTTCCTAACGTTATAAACGCCCTCTAACTAACGGAAAGTAATAAGTTCTGCCGTTTCTAAACGCAACTATAACAAGGTAAACGTTAAGTGCGATAATTAATGGCATAACCACCATAAAAACAAAACTTTTTAAGCGATAGCGAAAGATAAAGTTAAACACGTAAATACCAAGCGCACCACCAAGGAGCGCGGTTAAGAAAAGTTTAACGTCGCTAACTTTAGAATGTTCGTCAAGTTCTTCACGGCTTTTCTTTTGGAAATGCAGGATAAGCACGCCGTAAAAGTTTATGGCGAAAAGATAAACAATAAAAAGAATAATAAATAAAATAGGCATAATCGTTTTTTTTAGTATGCGCAAAGAAAACGAAAAAATATACTAACGGAAGGAAAAAGTATTATGAAATGTATGTATTGCGGGTGTCTTGACAGTAAGGTAATCGATTCACGTTCAACAGAAGACGGAACGATAATCAGAAGAAGACGAGAATGTATCAACTGCGGAAAGCGTTTTACAACTTACGAAACGGTAGAAAATACGCCGATATTCGTAATTAAGTCAAACGGCGCAAGACAAGCGTTTGATGCAAACAAATTAAAAACGGGTATTATAAAAGCGTGTGAAAAACGCCCAGTATCTTCAAGTGAAATCGACAGATTAGTTGATGATATCCAAAAGAAGATATATAATTCATTAGAACAAGAAGTTTCTAGTAAGGCAATCGGCGAAATGGTATGCGAAGGATTAAAGGATTTAGATGAAATCGCATACGTAAGATTTGCATCTGTATATCGTTCGTTTACAGATACTTCTTCGTTTATGAAAGAATTAGAGAAAATGGTAAAAAACGGAAAGAGCGGTAAGTAAGTATGAATAAATGGGATAATAGATTTATGTCACTAGCAGAAACGGTGGCAGAATGGTCAAGTTGTTATCAAGAAAATAGACACGTAGGCGCAGTAATAGTAAAAGATAAAAGGATTTTAACTACTGGCTATAACGGAGCACCCTGCGGAATAGAAAGTTGCGCAGAAAGGGGAGTATGCTTACGCCGTGAAAGAAATATAGCAAGCGGAACAATGCAAGAAGTATGCTATGCTGTTCACGCAGAACAAAATGCGATAATACAAGCGGCAAAAATGGGCGTTAGTTTAGAGGGGGCTACAATGTACGTAACCCACCAACCTTGCGTAATCTGCACAAGAATGATACTTAATTCTGGAATAAAGAAAGTAATCTATAAAAACGGATATCCAGACGCGTTTGCACTAGAACTTTTTGAAAAATCAGACGTAAAATTAATAAAATTTGAAGATTTGCAAAAAGACTGATAAAAACGCTTGCAATTTTAAAAAAAATATTGTAAAATCTAACTTGTTCGGAAAACGAGCAAGTTAAATATGGAGAGTTGGCAGAGCGGTTGAATGCGGCGGTCTTGAAAACCGTTAAGGTGATGAGCCTTCTGGGGTTCGAATCCCTAACTCTCCGCCAGAAAAGGGTGATACCAAAAGGTATCACCCTTTTTTGTTTGTTGTTTTAAGAAAATTTTTAATTCAATATTGACATTAAAAAGTGGGCGTGATAAAATTTTGATATTAAATTTAGGAGAAGTTTTTATGGACACCTTAAAAAAGAATTTAAAAAGCACTTCAAAATTGATACTTTTCTTATTAGGGTTAACCGTTATAAGGTTAGTGTTAGACGCAGCGTTTGGCGGGCTTGCAGTTGATAAAGTACCAGAAGGTTTTACCGCAGAAATTTATCAAGTTGTTTTACTTATATCGTTGGTATTATCTTTCTTATTATGCTTACCAGACTTATATATGGGTATAAAGGGCTTAAAGATTGCAGAAAAACCCGATGATTCTTGTGCGCATATCGTTTGGGCTAAAATTTTATTTGTTATTACGGTAATTGCCGTTGTATCTAGCCTTATTAGTCTTTTTAATGCAACTGATATCACAATGGAAATATTGGAATTCGTAAACGTAGTATTAAGTGCAATTGCATACTTTATTTATATTAAAGCCGCTACAGATTTACGTAATGCTGTTGTTGCAAAAGAATAATTAAAAACAAACTACAAAGTAAAATCCTAAACCATTTCGGTTTAGGATTTTTATTTGCAAAAAAATACTTTACTATATTTAATTGAAAATATTATTAAATTATGATACTATGTATCTATCGTTAATTTTCACGTAGGTTAAAATGAAAAAAGTACAAAAGACATCGGAATTATTATGGGTTTTAGGAACGGTTTTCGTTGCACTTGGCGTTGCGATTTGCAGTAA
>JAZRHN010000010.1:0-10704 GCA_045644785.1 Christensenellaceae bacterium | reverse complement strand
TAATGATAATTACACTATTGTTAGTATTGATATTTTAACGGATAATCAGAAGGTTGATAGGGTTATTAACAAATCTCCTTTTATTCCCGTTTGCAAAGAAGAAAGAGAAAATCGCATTAAAGAAGTTTTAACTATTCAAGCAGAAGGTTTAAAAAAGCGTATAAAGCATACCAATTCTGGCTCGGTAGTTATTGGTCTTTCGGGTGGTTTAGATTCTACGCTAGCAATCTTAGTTGCAGTAAAAGCAATAGAATTACTAAATAGACCTAAAAAGGACGTAATAGCAGTAACTATGCCGTGTTTTGGCACAACTTCAAGAACGTTTGATAATACGATTAAACTCGCAAAAGCATTGGGTGTAACCTTAAAGAAAATTGATATAACAAAATCAGTCCAAAGACACTTAAAAGATATAAATCATAGTGGCAATTTAGACGTGACTTATGAAAACGCTCAAGCAAGGGAAAGAACGCAAGTGTTAATGGACGTTGCTAACATGTCGGGTGGTTTAGTAGTTGGCACGGGTGATATGTCTGAACTTGCGCTCGGTTGGGCAACGTATAATGGCGACCATATGAGTATGTATGGGGTAAATTGTTCAATACCAAAAACCTTGGTAAGACATATAGTTTCTTACGTGGCGGAAAATTCTAAAAGTAAACTTAAATCAGTGCTTTTTGACATTTTAGATACGCCCGTAAGTCCTGAATTATTACCGCCAAAATCGGGGGATATCTCTCAAAAAACCGAAGACATAGTAGGACCTTACGAATTACACGATTTCTACTTATATAACTTTATAAGAAACGGGTATTCGCCTGTTAAAATATATCAATTTACAAAACGTGCATTTATTAACGAATACGATAATCAAACCATATTAAAATGGCTAAAAATATTCGTAAGGCGTTTCTTTAACCAACAATTTAAGCGTTCGTGCGTGCCAGATGGGGTAAAGGTAGGCTCACTATCAATTTCACCTAGGGGAGAGTGGGTTATGCCGTCAGATGCGGTTTCGGCATTATGGCTAAAAGAACTTGAAGATTTAGGAGACGAGTTATGAGTTTATATCAAAGAACGGAATTGTTATTAGGTAAAGACGGTGTTGAAAAACTTAAAAACAGCCGAGTAGCCGTATTCGGTCTAGGTGGTGTCGGTGGATACGTTGTAGAAGCGTTAGTGCGTGCAGGCGTAGGAGCAGTTGATTTAATAGATAACGACACTATTAACGAAACTAATTTAAATAGGCAAATTATTGCTACTACAAGCACCGTAGGTATGCTTAAAACGGAAGCGTTTAAGGAACGAATTTTAACGATTAATCCTAATTGCAGGGTTAAAACTTACGCAATGTTTTTTATGCCTGAAAATTCTAATTTAATTGACTTTAACGATTATGATTACGTTGTCGATGCGGTTGATACCGTAACGGCTAAAATAGAGATAATAGTAAAGGCAAAAACCGCAGGCGTAAACGTGATTAGTAGTATGGGAACGGGTAATAAGTTAGATGCTACTGCCTTTAAGGTTGCAGATATTAAAAAGACTAGCGTTTGCCCGCTTGCTAAGGTTTTAAGAAAAGAATTAAAAGAAAGAAATATCGATAGCCTTAAAGTAGTTTATTCTGAAGAACAACCTATAAAAAAGGCAGAGAATTTAGATAGAAAAGAGAAAATGATAGGCTCTGTTTCCTTTGTGCCGTCAGTAGCGGGATTAATAATAGCAGGCGAAGTGATAAAGGATATAATAAAGCAATAAAAAAGGGTTAAAGGATTAAATAAACCTATTGACTTTATAATAAAAAAATTATATAATAAATATTAATAAAAAAATAGAGTACGCAACGCGTACGGGAGTATAAAATGGCAAATAAGATTACTGAAAACACTACTATTTTTGAAGCGTTACAAATCAACCCCAAAGCAGGCGAAATTTTAATGGCACACGGCATGCATTGTTTAGGATGTGCTTTAGCTCACGGCGAAACCGTTGGTGAAGCAGCAGACGTTCACGGTGCAGATTTAGCACAAATGCTTGAAGAATTAAACGCAATCGACTAATTATAAATGTCTGAAAAGGCTACGCAAAAGAACGCAAAAACCCATTATATAAAATGCGGTGGTTGTGGTGCGAATATGGCTTACGAGCCCGAGGTAGGTAAACTAAAATGTCCTTATTGTGCTAGTGAAAAGGAACTTCCTGATGAAGGCTACGCAAAAGAGATAAGTTTATTAGACGGGTTTAGTGAAGCAGATAAGTGGACGGGAGAAGAGACTTCGGTTTTTTCTTGTTCTAACTGTGGTGCTAAAGTAGTTCTTTCAAGTAACGAAACGGCAAAGACCTGTCCTTTTTGCGCAACTCCATACGTAGAGAAAGTTGAAGAGTTGGCGGGTTTAAGACCAAACGGAGTTTTACCGTTTACCATAGGGATTAATCGCGCCATTGAACTTTCTAAAGCATGGGCAAAGCGTAAACTATTTGCTCCTAAAAAATTTAAGAAAAACTTAAATTCTGATAACATTCACGGTGTATATGCACCATGCTTTACCTTTGATAGTTGCACGACAACGTCTTATGAAGGTAGAATAGGTGTCACCCATACTCGCACGGTTGGTTCGGGTAAAAATAGAAGAACGGAAACCTACACGGTTTGGAGATATATCAGCGGTGTTTATAGTGATGCGTTTGACGACGTGTTGATAACGGCAGGCTCTAAATTAGACCAAAAGAAACTCGATAAGTTGTCGCCGTTTGATACCAACCTTGGAAAGACGTATAACAGCGGTTATTTAATGGGCTTTATGGCATACCGCTATGATTACGAAATTTCTAATTGTTGGGATGATGCTAAAGCTAGAATGGATGCATTTATAAAAAAACGTATTCTTTCAAAATACGTTTATGATAGAATAGCATATTTTAATGCATCTACAACTCACGAAAGAGTGACTTATAAATACGTAATGCTACCTGTTTACGTAGGCGCGTTTACATATACTAAAAAGGCTTATAACTTTTTTGTAAACGGCAATACGGGCAAGGTTACGGGTAAGATGCCAACGTCACCGTTAAGGGTATTAATAGCGGTTGCATTGGGGATAGCGTTTATAGCACTTTTTGCTTATTTGATAAGCAACGGATAACAAAAAAACGGAAGTAATTTACTTAGAAATTAAAAAAACGCTTTTATTTGCGGTCAAAATGAAAAATGACATATATTTTTATTGACCATAGTGGCGAAAATGTTATATAATTTCTTGTAAGCTTTTATAAAAAGGGTGGAATTTTCCACGCGGAGGCAAAAATGAAAAAAGGAAAATCAATATCACTTCTTGCGATAATCGGCTTGATAATAGCCGCTTTTCTCGTATTGACGTTTTTAACTTTTCCTGTAGGCGTTAATAACTTTAACGTATTAGGTGCAATCGAAAAAGGTCATGACGTTGACGGCGGTTATGCATTTACCTACACTTTGGCAAAGAATAACGTTGAAGAAGTAGACGACGTGAACGACGTTTTAGAAACGATTGAAAAGAGATTAAATGCATTAGGCTATACTTCTTATTCAATTAAAGCAATAAAGAACGCATCTTTAACCGACTACGATATTAGAATCGAACTTGGCACTAAAACCAACAAATACGGCAATAGAGATTACGATATCGTTAATGCAGACGTGACTGCTGCAATGCAATATGGTTCGCTTAAATTCTACGGTGGAACGGAATCAAATCCTGAAGCAGAAATTTTCGCTGACATAGACAATCCCGTTAAGAGTGTTACTTACGGTGGTTATAGTGCAGCAAACGGATTATATTTAGTAAACATTGAGTTTTCATCTGAAGCGTGGGATGAACTTTCAACCGCTATGGGTGCAAACCAATATTACTTAAAGTTAACCCTTGGTGAAGAAGTTCTTACTCCGTTCGATGGTAGTCAAGCAGTTTCTAGCGCAAACTTCGTTGGTAGAGGAATTACTATCCAATCTGGTAGTGAAGAAGGTGCAAGACAACAAGTATTACGTATGTCTTACGGCGGATTAGCAGTTGAATACGAAAAAGTATCAGTTGCTTCTTCTATTGAAGTAGGTTCACCCATCGGCGCAGGAATGGCCAACGTTTACGTGGCTTGCGGTATCGCAGGTGCTGCAATTATCGCTTTCGCAGTAATCGCTTTATTCGTAGCAAATAAGGGTTATGGATTTATCGCATTATATACGCTTTTAGCATATGCAGTTATCTATTTAGCAATGATTTTAGCAGTTCCCGGAATTACAGTTTCATTCGGAGCTATCGTAGGTATCTTACTTGCAACTGTATTAACCGTTGACGGACTTATCGTTATCGTAAAGAGAGTTAAGGAAGAATTTGAAAATGGCAAGATGTTAAAGCCTGCAGTAAAAACTGCATTTGCTCGTGCATTAAAGCCCATTCTCAATACCGCAGCAATTTCATTAATCGTTGCAGCATTATTGCTTATCTTTGCAAAAACCGTTGCGTTTGACTTTGCAGTTGTATTCGCAATCGGCACAGCAATTTCAGCGTTCTCAACCTTACTTTTAACCAAGATGTTCACTGGTCTTTTCCTTGGTGCAAGCGAATATAAACCGTGCTTCTTAAACTTAAAGAGAGAAGAGTCTGCGGAGGTATAATATGAAATTTGATATTATTAAAAAATGGAAACTTTGGGTTGTAGCAACCCTCGTAGTTATCGTTGCAGGCTTGGCTATCTTTGGTTTTATGGGCGTAAACAAAACGCTTAACGTTGCTAATGGTTGTGAAATCGAAATTAGCGTAGATGACAACTTGGCAAATGCAAAGACAGTTGCTAAAGACGTTGCTGAAGCATATTTTGCAGAAAATTTAGTAGACACCAAAAAAGGTGCTGTTCAAGAAATTACCGATTACGGCTATATCTACAACTTTGAAAAAGTAGAATGGAAAGACGGTGCTAGTGCGGAAGCGCTTGCTGCGGAAATTGAAGCAGCAATCAATAACGATAAAGTTAACGTTACCGTTGACGTTAGAGAAGTTGTTGTATTAGCAAATAGCGATTTAGTTAACGTAATTATCGCAGTTGCAGTAGCAGCAGTTGTTGCGTTTATTTATCTCTTAATCATTGAAAAGAAGAGAGCAGCGTTTACCGCTTTAATCGCAGCGTTAATCGCTCTTGTTCTTAACGTTGCTTTAGTGTCACTTGTTCGTGTGCCTGTAGCAATCAATAATTTATTCACGATTGTAGCGTTTATATTAGCATTTGTTCTCTCTACTGGTATGATTAATAGATTTAAAGAAAGCCAAAAGTTAGTGACTGAACAAAAACGTGAAGATTATGAAATTGCTAATGCAAGCGCAAAAGCAAGCGTAATGAGATTTGCTTTCGTATTCTTTGCAATCTTAATCGCATCTGTAGCGATGTTCGTATTAGGTTCAGTAAGTTTACAAGCAATAGCACTTCAACTTTTCGTTGCAGGTTTAAGCGCAGTATTCTCAGCATTCATCTATACGCCTATCGTATGGAATGCAATAAAATAATTAAAAAATAAAACGTAAAAAACGGAAGGCGGAAGGTTATCCGCCTTTTGATTTAAAAGGCATTATGAAAGTCGTATATTCACCAAATCCTAAACCGGATGAAAATAGAATAATAAACGAAATTTCTAGAGAATGCGGTATTTTATATGATACCGCACGACTTTTATATGCAAGAAACGTTAATTCAGTAGAAAAAGCAAAGCGTTTTTTAAATCCTTTAGCACCAAACTTTAACGACCCTTTCTTACTTTTAGGTATGAAAGAAGCCACTGAAAGAATTAAAAGGGCTAAAGAACAAAACGAAAAAGTTTTAATATTCGGTGACTATGATGCGGACGGAATTTCTGCCGTGACCACCTTATATTTCTGCTTAAAACATTTTGGAATTACTGCTTCTGTTGCAGTTCCTGAACGAACTGATGGATACGGATTAAACGTTCAAAAAATAGAAGAAATATTAATCGGCGGTGGTGTGTTAATTACCGTTGACTGTGGCGTTTCAGAAAACGAAAAGATTGATTACCTTAAAGAAAAAGGTGTTAGTGTTATTGTTACCGACCACCATGAACCGCCTGAAATTTTACCTAACTGTATCGTTATAAATCCTAAAATTAAAAATCAACAATATCCGTTTGATGGTTTATGTGGTGCAGGGGTTGCCTATAAATTGGGGTATGCCCTAATCGGCGATAAAGCCAACGATTATTTAGATTACGTTGCGCTTGCAACTATTGCCGATAGTATGGATTTAGTTGATGAAAATAGAACGATAGTAAGTTTAGGTTTAAAAATCTTTAATAGTAATAAATGTAGAATTGCTTTTAGAGATTTACTTAACGACACAAAAAAAGAAATAACTTCTCAAACTTTAGCGTTCGTGTTAGCACCAAGAGTTAACGCTGGCGGTAGAATGGGGGATGCAAAATCAACTTTAGATTTATTCCTATCAAATGACCGTAACGAAATATTTAATTTAGCGGTTAAGACAAACGAATATAATATTGCAAGACAAGCGGAATGTGATAACATTTATCGTGAAGCGAGTGCAATAATAAAAGAAACCAAACTTTATCAAAAAGAAGTTATACTTATTAAAAACGAAAATTGGGGCGCAGGATTTATCGGTATTGTTGCCGCAAGATTAGTTGAAGATTACAATAAGCCTGTAATCGTATTCTCTAAAAACGATGGTTATTATAAAGGCTCTGCGCGTAGTGTAGAAGGCGTTAATATTTACCTAGCAATATCTTCAGCAAAAGATTTATTAACAGCGTATGGCGGGCATTCACAGGCTGCGGGTGTTTCTGTAACAGATGAAAACTTTACAGCGTTTGAAGATAGAATTTGCGAATACGTAAGGAATAACACGATTCCTACTAAAGCCGAAAAAACAGTTTGTGCAGAGTGGGAAATTAACGGTGAAATGTCTATCCGTTTTGCCGAAGAAATAGGTCTTTTAGAACCTTTTGGAACAGGTAATAAAAAACCTGTATTCACCATAAAAATAGATTCAGTTTCCGCAAATAGATTAAAAGAAAATTCACCACATTACGTATTTAAGGTATGTAATATGGATATGTTTAATTTTAATGGAGAAGCAGACGTATTACCCTTACTTCTTCCTGTAGAAAAAACTATTGTGTTTGAAGCGGGTGTTTCGGAATTTAGAAACGTTAAAAGCGTAAAGGGCATAATTAAGCGTATAATTAAAGAAGACGTAGATTTTTCTACCGTTTCAAACGACGTATTTAGAAACGAATTATTAAAAATAAAAACGGAATCTATTAGCAAAGTTAATGAAATTACGAAAAGTGACGTTATAATAGAAGAAGGCTACGAAACGCTTTACGTTTTATCCGATTATAATAACGCGGAAAAGTACGATTTAAAAAATCTACCCGTTCACTTGTTTAACGTAAGTGAGAAAAAGCCTGTAAACGCAGTCGTTGTTTCACCTGAAAATATTTCAGAAGAATATAAAAACGTAGTATATTTAGATAAACCTTTAGTAGTGGATAACGTTAAAGGTAGCGTAAGTGTAGTAAAGGACGTTTTAGGTAGTTTTAACGTTGAAACTCTTTCTGTATTAAGGAACGACTTTGCTAAAGTTTACGATATACTACTTAAAAATCAGTATCAATCTTTTGTTTCATCAGCAGATTTTTATCGTAAAAACGATATTGACGTAGATGGAAAACAGTTTGTTTTCTGTGCAGAAGTATTCCTAGAATTAGGTTTAATTTTTGTAAAAAATAACAAACTCTTTATAGCGAAAAACAAAAAGAATTCTTTAGAAAACTCTAAAATTTATCAAAAGATAGTAAATATTAAAAATCAATTATGATAGACATTTACGAAAAATTAGAATCTGTATATTCAGGAAAAGACTTAACGCTTTGTCAAGAATCATACAAATTCGCAAAAAAGGCACATCAAAATCAAAAACGCGCATCGGGTGAAGATTATTTTATTCATCCGTGCACTGTTGCGGATATTTTGGTCGATTTAGGGCTAGATGCTGCTACTGTTTCGGCTGCCTTTTTGCATGACGTTTTAGAAGATACGCCCGTATCCGAAGGGGATATAAGAGAAAAGTTTAACGAAGAAGTTTTAGAACTCGTTAAAGGTGTAACCAAACTTGAAAAAATTGAATTTAAGTCATCGGAAGAAGAACAAGCGGAAAACTTTAGAAAACTTTTCGTTGCAATGGCAAAAGATATAAGAGTTATAATAATCAAACTTGCCGATAGACTTCATAATATGCGTTCGCTAAACTTCTTATCAGTAGAACGCCAACAAAGAATGGCAAAAGAAACGCTAGATATTTACGCGCCTTTAGCAGGTAGACTTGGTATCTCGCAAATCAAGTGTGAATTAGAAGATTTATGCTTAAAATACGTTGAACCTGATGCTTACGAATATCTTTCTACTAACGTAGAACTTCGCGTAAAGGAAGGTATTGACCTAGTTAACCACGTTGTTGACGAGTTAAAGCAAATGCTTGCAGATTCTAAAGTAGAAGGCGAAGTTTTCGGTAGGAAAAAACACCTTTATAGCATTTATCGTAAAATGAAAGAGCGTAATAAAACGCTTGACCAAATATATGATATCGTTGCCATTAGAGTAATTGTAAACAGTGTTGACGAATGTTATGAAATTTTCGGTAAAATTCATAACAAGTGGAAACCTGTTCCGGGTAGAATTAAGGACTATATTGCAACACCAAAGCCTAATATGTATCGTTCGCTTCACACTACCGTAGTGACCAACTTTGGTAGAGCGTTTGAAATACAAATAAGAACTTACGAAATGAACCATGCGGCCGAATACGGTATTGCTGCACACTGGAAATATAAAGAAAATAAGAAAGAAGCCGATGATTTAGATACCAGACTTTCTTGGATAAGGGAAGTTATGGAATGGCAAGGTGGCTTAAAAGATAGTAAAGAATTCTTAAATTCACTTAAAGGCGACATTTATAGTTCAGAAGTATTAGTATTCACACCAAAAGGGGATGTTATAAGTCTTCCTAAAGACGCTACGCCGTTAGACTTTGCATATAATATTCACTCTGCAGTAGGCAATAAGTGTGTAGGCGCAAAGGTAAACTCTAAAATGGTGCCGCTTAACAGCACGTTAAGTGTAGGCGACGTTGTTGAAATTATTACTTCTCAAAACTCAAAAGGCCCGTCTTGGGACTGGCTTAAAATAGTTAAAAGTCCTAGTGCACGCGTAAAGATTAAACAATTCTTTAAGCGTGAAATGAAAGACGATAATATTAAAGTCGGCAAGTCTATGTTAGAAGCCGAAGCAAAAAAGCGCGGATACAATCTTTCGGATATTTTAACCGAAGAATCTTTCTTGGTTTTAGCGTCAAGAATGTCTTTCTCTAATCAGGAAGAAATGATGGCATCTGTTGGTTACGGCGCAGTTTCTACCAATCAAGTATTGGTAAAACTCATAGAATTCTTTAGAAGAAATCAACCTAAAGAAGAAATAACCAAGTTCTATACGTCTAAATCTCACAATAGCGGTGTTACCGTAAAGGGTATGACAGGCATGCTTGTAAGGTTTGCGGGTTGTTGTAACCCCGTTCCGGGTGACGACGTAATAGGGTTTATTTCACGCGGACACGGTGTAACCGTTCATAGACGTGATTGTCCTAACTTAAAGCACGTAGAAGATGAAAGATTAATAGACGTTGCTTGGGAAAATAGATTAAACGATAGTTTCAATGCAACTATAAAAGTTCTAGGCTCAAAGCAATCGGATATACTTGCCGTTGTTGCTTCTGCAGTTGCAGAACTTAAACTTGAAATCGTTTCAACCAATGGTAGAACCGACCCAAGAAATAAGCAAATTACCGTAGATTTCGTTGTTAGACTTACGAGTAAAGAAGAACTTGATAAACTTATCTCTAAATTAAGAAATCAACCCAAGATAACCGATGTGTTTAGGACGGCTACCTAATATGAAACTTTATCACGTAGTAACGGGTGCATTACCCGTAAATACTTACTTTTTAGTAAATGAAGAAACTAGGTGTGCAGTTGCTATCGATACGGGAGAAGTATATCAGCGTATTAAGGCAATAGAAAAAGAACTTGATATAAAAATAAAGGTAGTACTTTTAACTCACGCGCATTTTGACCATGCAGGAAACGTAAAGCGTTTACAAGATGACGGAGTAAAAATTTATATAAGTAAAATTGATGCTCCTAAATTATTAAACGATGATAATCTTGCAAAAGATTTTGGTAGAAAGTTTAACTACTGTAAAGCCGATTATACTTTTGATAACGGAGAGATTCTAGATATCGAGGGTATAAAGATAGAAGTTATAGCAACCCCAGGACATACTGATGGTTCAGTTGTCTTTAAGGTGGAAGATATGCTTTTTACAGGCGATACCTTATTTAATGGCACGGTAGGACGCACAGATTTCCCTACGGGCGATGCTGAAACGTTATACAACTCGGTTCAAAAACTTTTTAGTTTTGATGGTAATTATAAAGTTTATCCAGGGCACTTAGGGTTTACCGATTTAGATACTGAAAGAAAAACAAACGTAATGGCGGAATATGATTGATACAAACGTAGAATTTGTTGAAAAAGAATTACAAGAAACGGCGCTTATTTTTAAAAACGGCGCCGATTTTAACGTGCGCCA
>JAZRHN010000009.1:0-6094 GCA_045644785.1 Christensenellaceae bacterium | reverse complement strand
AAATTTCCTCTCATATATTATGGTAGATATATGGGAGGATTTTTTATGAAAAAATACGACGTTTACGAAGATATTTCGTCAAGGACGGGAGGCGATATTTATATTGGCGTGGTTGGTCCCGTCCGTACGGGTAAATCAACTTTCATTACAAAATTTATGAATGAATTTGTAATTCCTAATATTGATGATAAAGTAAAAAGACAAATTGCTACGGATGAAATGCCACAATCTGCCGACGGAAAGATGATAATGACAACCCAACCAAAGTTTATTCCCGCTGAGTCTGTAAAGGTTAATTTAGGCAAAAAATCGACTGCTAACGTAAGGCTTGTAGATTGTGTGGGGTATTTTGTTGAAGGTGCTTTAGGATTAGAAGAAGACGGAAAAACTAGGAAGGTAAAAACACCTTGGAATAAAGAAGAAATTCCTTTTGAAAAAGCGGCTGAAATAGGTACACAAAAAGTTATTCGTGACCATTCTACGATTGGTATTTTGGTGACGACTGATGGTAGTTTTACTGATATTTCACGCGATAATTACGCTTTAGCGGAAGAAAAAACCGTAAAAGAATTAAAGCGTTCTAATAAGCCGTTTGTTATTGTTCTTAATTGCAAAAATCCTAGCGCAAAAGAAAGTGTCATTCTTGCAAATAGTTTAGAAGAAAAGTACGGCGTTCCTGTTGTATGTGTTGACGTTACTTCATTGAATTCAAATGTTATAAGCGATATATTAGGTAAAGTTTTAATGGAATTTCCGATGAACGTTATTAATATAAATATTCCGCGTTGGATGCAGGCTTTACCATATGATAGTGAAATTATTGAATCTCTACTATTAAAATTTAAGGATATGACTCAAAATATAGAGAAAGTAAGAGATTACGTTCTAATTGAAGACGTATTTAATGATGATAGTGATTATCAACCAATTCAATTAGGTGAATTAAAGTTAGGCGAAGGGGTTGCCGAATATGACTGCACTGTAAAAGATGGTTTTTATTATAAAGTTTTATCAAGTCAATGTGGTGAAGAAATAAAGGACGATTGTGATTTGATGAATTTTATTAAAGAGTTTTCCGATTCTAAACGTAAATATGCAAAAATTAAAGATGCGCTTTTATCGGCTGAAAACGACGGGTATGGTATTGTTGCGCCTTCCGTTGATGAAATGAATTTAGAAGAACCTGTTTTGGTTAAACAGGGTGGTAGATGTGGTGTAAAACTAAAAGCATCTGCGCCAAGTTTACATATTATGAAAGTTGACGTATCTACAGAAGTTGCACCTTTAGTAGGAACGGAGAAACAGGGGGAAGATTTGGTTAAGTTTATTATGAATAAATTTGAAGATAACCCCGCAGGTATTTGGGAAACTGACATTTTTGGTAAATCGCTCCATGATTTAATGAACGAAGGCCTAACGGGTAAGATAAATGCAATGCCGAAGGAAATGCAAGGCAAAATGCGAAAAACCGTATCAAGAATTGTAAATGAAAATAAGGGTGGAGTTATCTGTATTCTGCTATAAAAAAGGCGCGTTATGCGCCTTTTTATTTTTTATTTAATATTCTTTTTTCTAGCAATGTTACCATTAAATACATTAGTGCTGCTAATCCACACAAAACAACGGTAGAAGCCATTACTAAATCTAGTTTAAACACTTGCCCGCCATAAACGATTAAATATCCTAGTCCCGCTTTAGAAACTAAATATTCGCCCATAATAGAACCTATCCAACTCATGCCCACGCTTATTTTTAGCATACTTATTAGTGTTGGCAGACTGCCCGGAATAACTAATTTGCTTAATATTTGAAATTTACTTGCTCCCATTGATTGCAAAAGGAGTATTTTGCCTTTGTCTGTAGAAGTAAAACCATTAAGCATTGTAATAATGGCAACTATAATGCCAATTAAAACAGCCATAAAAATAATTGCCTTACTTCCGCTACCGCACCATACGATAATTATAGGCCCTAATGCAATTTTAGGTAAACTATTTAGAACTACAATATATGGTTCTAAAACCTTTTTAAGTCTTTCAGACCACCATAGCGAAAGTGCTATGATGTAGCCTAATAATACGGTGATTAAAAAGCCTAAAAGCGTTTCATATAGCGTAACGCATATATGGTAAAAAAGATTGTTGTTTGCAAAAAGGTCAATAGTAGTATTAAATATGCGGGAAGGGGAACTAGATATAAAAGGGTCTATAATGTTAAACCTTGCAAGTAGTTCCCAAGCAATCAAAAAAAATACAAGGATAGAAAATCTTAAGGTTGTAACTATAATTTTATCTTTTCGTATATTCCTTAAATATAAATCGCGCATAGGCGATAGAGAATTAGTCTTCATATGTTTAGTTCCTTGCGTATTTTTTCAAACCAAAATCCGAAAGTTGGGTCTTCTCTTTTTTCTAAAGGAGAGTTGCCTTTAAGGTTAGGTGTAAAAATTGATTTTACCTTTGCAGGTCTAACGGTTAATGTGATGATTATGTCAGACATAGAGATGGCTTCGGCTATGTCGTGAGTGACTAAAACAGTAGTTTTTTCCTCACTTTTTATGATTTTATAAACGTCTTCTGCTACAGATAGTCTTGTTTGACAATCTAATGCAGAAAACGGCTCGTCTAATAAAAGTAAAGACGGTTTTGATACTAGTGTTCTAATTAATGCAACCCTTTGTCGCATACCGCCAGAAAGTTCCGTAGGGTATTTATTAATAAAATCTTTTAGCCCATACTTTTCTAAAAGTGATAGGGCGTATTCTTTGTTTTCTTTAGTTTTTACGTTTTGTATTTCAAGCGGAAGATAAACGTTTTTAAGAACCGTTCTCCAAGAAAATAGATGGTCCTTTTGTAACATATATCCCAAATCGCTTACCTTCCGCTCATTGCCACGTATTTTTATTTTGCCTTCAGTAGGTTTTAGTAGCCCAGAAATTAAAGATAAAATAGTTGTTTTACCACAACCTGAAGGTCCGATTATAGATAAAAACTTTTTTTCGGGGCAGGAGAAAGTTAAATTTTCTACTGCTTTTACTTCTCCATCTGGGCTTTGATAAGTTAACGATACGTTTTCTAATTTGAGTATATCCATTTTTATTCTTTTGCTTATATCTTTTTAACCAAATACTGCTTTGGCTAAACTGTTATCAACGATACTATTAAAGTCAACTCTTTTTTGTAATTCTCCAGCATTTTCCATAATGTTTTGAAGCCTTGCAAAACTTTGCTCTGTTGCTTGTAAATCCTTATTCCAAGAATTTATTTTCTTATAGCTAATAAGCGAAGTTTCTATAGAGTTTATCGTTGTAGAGGGGAATTGTTTTACTATTGCTTCAGCAACG
Organism: Christensenellaceae bacterium; assembly: GCA_045644785.1. Classification (GTDB taxonomy): domain Bacteria; phylum Bacillota; class Clostridia; order Christensenellales; family Borkfalkiaceae; genus UBA1259. The sequence goes on along the minus strand of JAZRHN010000009.1, from coordinate 2,751 downwards.
ATTTTTTCACTGTTATTATCTATAAATTCGTGTGCTTTCTTTAATGCTGTTAAAAACGATTTTAGCGTATCTTGATTTTCGTTTATATATGAATCTAACGCGATAAAGGACGTGTAGGGGATTTCGCCACCTGCTTCGCCAACACTTGCAACAATATGCCATAAACCTTCTTTTTCATATTCTGATGCGGTAGGTTCAAAAACAGTGCAATAGTCGGCTGTGCCATTTAAGAAGGCACTTGTCATCATATTAAACTGAACGTCATAGTTTAAGTTATAGTCAACCCCTTTAATAAAGCCTTTTTCCTTTAAGATGTATTCAAAAGTCATTGCGGGGACACCGCCAAGCCTTCCTGCTAAAATCTCTTTTCCTTTAAGTTTATCCCAAGTAAAATTATCGTCAGGAGTTCTTGAAACCAAGAAAGACCCGTCTTTTTGAGTTAATTGACCGAAAACTTTAGGATAATCACTTTTTTCTTGATTATAAACGTAAATAACTGTTTCAGGTCCCATTAAGCCGATATCTGCTGTTCCGGAAAGAACGGCGGTCATTGATTTATCAGCACCGCCACCGTTGGTTAGGTTTATTTTTAAGCCTTCTTCTTCAAAAAAACCTTTTTCCATTGCTACGTATAGTGGTGCATAAAATACCGAATGGGTTACTTCATTAAGTTCTAGCGTTTTTAGTTGCTCTTTTTTGCACGCAGAAAGTGGCAAAATGGCAAAACTTATCGCTAGTAGTGTTACAATAAATTTTTTCATTGAAATTCTCCGTAATTTTTTATACTTTATTGTATGTGTCGTAACGTTATTTTGACAATAAACGCTAATATCGTTTGACATAAAATTATTTATAAAGTATAATAAATTGAACACATTTTTGGAGATAATTGACTATGGAGATGTCAAAGACGTATAATCCGTCTGAATTTGAAAAAGAAATATACGAAGAATGGGAAAAGAAAGGTTATTTTAAAGCAACTGTTGACTCTAATAAACTTCCTTTTACCATTGTTATGCCGCCGCCAAATATTACCGGTCAACTTCATATGGGACACGCTCTTGATGAAACTTATCAAGATACGTTAGTTCGTTTCAAGAGAATGCAAGGATATTCAACCTTATGGCTACCTGGTACTGACCATGCTTCTATTGCTACTGAAGTTAAAATCGTTGAACAAATGGCTAAAGAAGGCGTGTCTAAAAAAGATATTGGTAGAGAAGGCTTTTTAGAACGTGCTTGGGCTTGGAAAGAAGCTTATGGCGGAAGAATTATCGAACAATTAAAACTTTTAGGTTCTTCTTGCGACTGGTCAAGGGTTGCTTTCACTATGGATGAAAGATGTTCTAGAGCAGTTAAGGAAGTTTTCGTAAACTTATACGAAAAGGGGTTAATCTATCAAGGGGATAGAATTGTTAACTGGTGTCCTGAATGTAAAACGGCGTTATCAGATGCTGAAGTAGAATATGAAGAAGAAGACAGTTTCTTATGGCACATTAAATATCCGTATGCTGATGGTAGTGGATATATAACCGTTGCTACTTCTAGACCAGAAACTATGCTTGGTGACGTTGCTGTCGCAGTAAACCCAAAAGATAAGAGATACGCTGGTTGTGAAGGTAAAAAGTTGATTTTACCTATTGTTAATAGAGAAATACCCGTAATTTACGATGATTACGTTGAACTTGAATTTGGTACTGGTGCAGATAAAATTACCCCTGCACACGATCCTAACGACTTTGAAGTTGGCGTTCGTCATAATTTAGAAGTTATTAGAGTGTTAAACGATGACGGTACGATGAACAAGTTTGCCGATAAGTATCAAGGTATGTCTTCTATGGAATGCCGTGAAAAAATCGTTGAAGAATTACGTGAATTAGGTCTTTTAGAAAAGATTGAACCTTTACATCACAGTGTAGGTCATTGTTATAGATGTCACAAAACTGTAGAACCGCTTGTTTCTAAACAATGGTTCGTTAAGATGGATCCTCTTGCTAAACCCGCTATTGACGTTGTTAGAAAGAAGAGCGTTAAGTTTATTCCTGATAGATTCTCTAAAGTTTACTTTAACTGGATGGAAAATATTAAGGACTGGTGTATTTCACGTCAACTTTGGTGGGGACATAGAATACCCGTTTACTACTGTGATGATTGTGGTGAAATGTTTGCTAGTAAAGAAGACGTTAAGGCTTGTTCTAAGTGCGGTAGTACCAATATTAGACAAGATGAACACGTTTTAGATACTTGGTTCTCATCAGCATTATGGCCGTTCTCAACTTTAGGTTATCCCGAAATGACCGAAGATTTAAGATATTTCTATCCAACCGACGTACTTGTAACTGGTTATGATATTATTTTCTTCTGGGTTGCTCGTATGATTTTCTCTGGTTTAGAACATATGAAGAGAATTCCGTTTAAGGACGTACTTATTCACGGTTTAGTTCGTGATGCTCAAGGCAGAAAAATGAGTAAGTCTTTAGGCAATGGTATTGATCCTACTGAAATTATTGCAAAATATGGTGCTGATACGTTAAGATTCTCACTTATCAACGGCGTTGCTGCTGGTAGTGATATGCGTTTCTCTGATGAAAAAATTGAGGGTGCAAGAAACTTTATGAATAAGGTTTGGAATGCATCTCGTTTCGTTCTCTTAAACGCTGAAGATAAAGATGTTCATTCTATTGATAAGTGCAAGTTAAATCTTGCTGATAAGTGGATTATTGCTAAACTTAATAGAACCATTAAAGACGT
>JAZRHN010000008.1:0-3376 GCA_045644785.1 Christensenellaceae bacterium | reverse complement strand
AGATTTACAAATCAGAATTGATTATAACAATATGATGTCTGATTTTATCGGTGAAGAACAAGGCTTAACCTTAAAAGATTTACAAAAAGCAAAATCTTTAACCGACGCGGCTTTTAAAGACGTTAAAGAAAATCGCGGAACAGGTATGATGTGTTGGACTGAACTTCCTTATAATCAAAAAGAAATAGTTGAAGATATTATTGCAACCGCTAAATCTATCAGAAAGAATTTTGATAATTTCGTTGTTTTAGGTATTGGTGGTTCTGCACTCGGCCCTACGGCTGTATTCCAATCATTATGTCATTTAAGACATAACGAACTTTCTAGAAAAAAGAGAAAAGCGCCTAAATTCTACGTAGAAGATAACGTTGACCCTGAAAGAATGGCATCGCTTCTTGATATTCTTGATTTAGACAAAACTGTTTTTAACGTTATTACTAAGAGTGGTGCAACTAGTGAAACTATGTCACAATATCTCATTATTATGGATATCCTTAAAAAGAGATATGGCGACAAAGCAAGCGAACATATGATTGCAACTACTTCAGCACACAAAGGTAATCTTATTAAACTTGCAAAAGAAGAAAACCTAAAGACTTTCTATATTCCTGATGGTGTAGGTGGCAGATTCTCAGAACTTTGCCCAGTAGGTCTTTTAGCTGCTGCTGTTTTAGGTATTGATATTAAGGCAATGCTTGCAGGTGCAGCGTATATGGATAAACTTTGTTCTTCAGCTAGTATAAAAAAGAATCCTGCACTTATTTCAGCACTTTTACAATATCTTTCAATGCAAAGGGGTAAAAACATCTCTGTTATGATGCCTTATGCTGATAGTTTAAGATATATTTCAGACTGGTATTGCCAACTTTGGGGTGAAAGTTTAGGTAAAGCAGTAGATAAGGAAGGTAATTACGTTTACGTTGGTCAAACCCCCGTTAAAGCGTTAGGTGTTACTGACCAACATTCACAAGTTCAATTATATCGTGAAGGACCGTTCGATAAGGTTATCACTATTATAGCAGTAGATAAGTTCCGTAAGGAAGTTGAAATCAGCAATGGTTGTGAACAATTCCCTGACGTTAACTTCTTATGTGGTCACACTTTAAGCGAACTCTTAAATTCAGAACGTAGCGCAACCGAATATGCACTCACTACTGCAAACAGAGCAAACTATACTATTTACGTTCCTGAAGTAAACGCGTTCACTATTGGTCAATTATTATACTACTTTGAATTAGAAACTGCTTATGCAGGTGCTATGCTTAACATTGACACCTTTAACCAACCTGGTGTAGAAGGTGGTAAAAACGCAACTTACGCTTTATTTGGCAGAAAGGGATACGAAGCTACTAAAAAAGAAATGGAAGACGCTCCTGCTAAAAAGGACGAATATATTTTATAATCGATGCCTAAAAAGAAGTTAAATACAACGGTAAAGAATTTGCCTTTATATTTATTTCATCAAGGAACAAATTATAACGCCTACGAATATATGGGTGCACATTTAGTTGACGAAAAAACGGGTGAAGCCGTTTTTCGCACGTGGGCACCTAAAGCCGACTCGGTTTCACTCGTAGGCGACTTTAATAATTGGGATGAAAATGCTAACGTCTTAACACGCGTTAGTGACGGCGGAGTTTTTGAAACGTCTATTAAAGGATTTTCGGAGTTTGATAACTATAAGTTTGCTGTTAAAAACAATGGTAAAACTGTATTAAAAGCCGACCCGTACGCTTTTCATTCTGAAACACCACCTTTTACGGCTTCCAAGATATATACTATTGATGGTTATAATTGGGGTGATGATGATTTTGTTAAAAATAGAGTTGCCCCATATAATAAACCCGTTAATATTTATGAATTAAACTTGGCTTCTTGGAAAAGAAAGCCTAACGGTGATTATTATTCCTATCGCGAATACGCTGAAGAACTAACCGATTATTTGCTTAAATCTGGCTATACGCATTTAGAACTTATGCCTGTTTCAGAGTATCCGTTTGATGGCTCTTGGGGGTATCAAGTTACTGGATATTATTCTATTTCTTCAAGGTTTGGCACGCCTAAAGATTTTATGTATTTAGTTGATACGTGTCATAAAAAGGGTATTTCCGTTATAGTTGACTGGGTTCCTGCACATTTTCCAAAAGATGAACACGGACTTTTTGAGTTTGACGGAACACCTTGTTATGAAAATCAGGGCTGGGATAGAAAGGAACATAAGACTTGGGGAACAAGGATTTTCGACTGGGGAAGAAATGAAGTTCAATCTTTTCTAGTTTCTAACGCGCTCTTTTTGTTTGATAAATTTCATATAGACGGGTTAAGGGTTGATGCCGTTGCATCAATGCTTTATCTAGATTATGATAGGGATCAAGGAGAGTGGGTTCCTAATGAAAACGGCGGTAATTATAATCTTCAAGCCATTGAGTTTTTTAAGAAACTTAATACTGAAGTGTTTGCACGTTACCCATACGCTATGATGATTGCAGAAGAATCTACAGCATTTCCGCTTATTACCAAGCCTACGTTTATGGGTGGTCTTGGTTTTAACTATAAGTGGAATATGGGTTGGATGAACGACGTTTTAGATTATATGAAGTGCGACCCGTATTTTAGGGCTTCTAATCATAATAAAATTACTTTTTCAATGTTTTACGCATTTAGTGAGAATTTTATTTTACCAATCTCGCACGATGAAGTAGTACATGGCAAGAAGTCTTTATTAGATAAAATGCCGGGGGATATTGACTGTAAATTTGCAAATCTTCGTGCGTTTATGGCGTATATGTTTGCCCATCCTGGAAAAAAATTGAATTTTATGGGCAATGAGTTTGGACAGTTTAAGGAGTGGAATTATAAAGAAGGATTAGAGTTTTTTATGACTGATTATCCTCTCCATAAAAAACTTTACGAATATAATGTATTATTGAATAATAGTTATAAAACAAACACACCATTATTTGAAATTGAAGACAGTTGGGACGGATTTGAGTGGATTTCTCCTGACGAACGCGATAACTGTGTAATTTCGTTTATTAGAAAAGATAAACTTGGCAATGAGATTGTGGCTATAATTAATTTTTCTGGCAATGATTATCTTGGATATAGATTGGGCGTAAACAAAGGGACTTATAAACTTATATTAAATTCAGATTCCAAAAAATTTGGTGGAAGAAATTTAGTTAAAGGAAGAACATTTAAATCAAAAAAAGTCTCTGCACACAACAGAGAACAATCAATTCAGTTTGATTTACCTAGATTTTGTGGCTTGTATTTTGTAAAGAATAAATAATATGTTTCATATAGGGAGAACATTATGATAAGGAAAAAGAAATGTGTAGCAATGCTACTTGCTGGGGGACAAGGAAGTAGATTG
>JAZRHN010000007.1:0-6878 GCA_045644785.1 Christensenellaceae bacterium | reverse complement strand
ACACCAACGTCTTCTCCGTGGAAATTAGGCACGATACCTTCTTGAATTTCCACACATTCCATCAAATGCGCAACAATATGTTCTGCACCACTTGCGGGGCGTGAATTTTGCGAAAAACTCATTCCGATACCCGTTTTTAATAACGATTCGAATATCATACCTGCAGTTTTTTCATCGTTAACGGTAACTTTATCTGCCATTTCAAAAAGTTCATCAACCGCTTCTCTCGTTAAATTAGCAATTTCTTCACAATAATATTCGCCGGTTAAAAGAGTAGAAATCTTCCAATCCACTAATGCTATATATTTTGCAATCATATCGCCAAAACCTGCAGATTTTAAGTAAGCAGGTGCATTTGCCAATATTTTAGTATCCCCAATAATAACTTCTGGACTTTTTGCGGGATAGGTTGACTTAAACCCTTTATTTACCATAGGCGCACCGTAAGACGCAAAACCATCCATAGAAGGCGCTGTTGCAAAAATACAAAGTAATTTATCTTGCCTTGCCGCTGCCAAACGACAAATATCGTTAAGCGAGCCTGAACCTACTGATAAAATAGAAATTTCTTTACCCTTTACCAACTCTTCTATTTCATTTACGTTTACCATATCGGCTACACGTAAATCATCGTAAATTTTATATGTAACATTAAAATTAGTTAAACTTTCTTCAATACCCTGAGATGCTTTTAAGGTGTTTTTATCGCAAACCAATAAAAGATTTTTACTAAAATTATTTTCAGTTAATATTTCACCTACGCTATTTACTAGTCCAGAGCCTACGCGCACGTCTTTTATAGCTGTATCGTGTTTTACACCACAGGAGCAACCCTTTCTAAATTTTTCAATAATTTCTAAAATGTCCATAATATTTTAATTCTCCTTTTTTGCTAATTGAACTAGTGTTTCTACTATATTAAATTATCTACAATTCCCTGTGCGTAATAAACGTATCCGTCGTCTATAGGATGTAAACCGTCCGAATAAAGCGACAGGTCGTGCGGGATAACGTCAAATAAATCAATAATTTTTATTTTGTCATAGTTGCTTGCTAATTTGGCAATTTTCTCTCTCGCTTCAAAAAATGTGCCGACGGGCTTCAACTCTTCATAATTATTTCGCCAAATTGGTAAGATTACGTATATTGGCGTATTTCTATAGATTAAAGACAATTTAGTAAAAAATTTTTCACAGTGATTAGAAAACGTTTCCATATTTTCACCGTGAAACCAATCGTTCGTTCCGTAAGCCACAAATACCTTATCTACACTATAACTACTAATATCATCAATCATACGTTCATTAAAGGCAGCACCGCCGATTGCATAGTTATATATTTCCGCATCTGTTTTATACGCCACGCGATTTGCGTACGAATTGGCTGAAGATTTAGCGTCGTATCCTTGCGTAATAGAATCACCATAAAAAACAAAGCGATTTTTCGTCTTTATTCTTTCAAAATAACAGCCGTCTGAAAGTTCTACACTTTGTATTCTCGCACGGCATAGGTTTGGGAAAAACAACGTTATACGCTTTTGTCCTTTAGGCAACAAGATTTGATAATGCCCCTTACGTTCTACTAGGTCGTTCTCCCCAACAAGCGCCACTTGTTTACCGTTAATTAGCAAACTAAAGTAGTACCACGTTCTTGAAGACGCCTTTTTTGCGTTGCTATAACTAAACGCAAAAAAATCGCTGTTTGTATTAAAATCAAATCGAATTCCCGCTGTTGCATACGATTTTTGTCCAAAATCGTTACTTATGGTATCAATTCGCTTAGAAAGCAAGTTGGGCATTCGATAAAAATCAATCCCCTCGTTTTCAATACTATATTCTAGTGCACCGAAGGTAATGTTTTTTATTTGTTCTATCGTAAGTTTCATTTTTATTTTACCACTATACTATTTATGAGAAAGCACAAGTAAAGTCTCTACATGTTTGGTTTGGGGAAACATATCAAATGCACGAGCGAAATCAATATTGTAAGTTCCGTTATTTTCTTCGGCTTTTACAATTTGGTTTTCCTTTACTTCTAAAGTGCCGATTAATAATCCCACGTCCCTTGCAAGTGTTGATGGTTTACAAGAAACGTAAATTACTTTATCTGCACCGCTATTTTTCACAGCGTTTATAACCGCTAAATCACAACCCTTTCTGGGCGGGTCTAAAACGATAACCGTATCATTACCCGCTTCCTTTTCACGGCGAATAACATCAGGCAAGATATCTTCACACTTGCCGTTAAAGTTAATAATTTTATATTTTAAGCCGTTTTCTTCCGCTAATTCATCGGCTATTTGCACGGCTTCTTTAACTATCTCTATTCCGATTGCTTTATTTGCTTTTTTAGAAAGAAGTGCCGTCATTAAACCTGCACCACTATAAGCGTCTATAACCGTTATATTCTCTCCTTCAACTAAAGAGTTGACCGCTGAATAAAGTTTTTCGCACACACTTGTATTAACTTGAGAAAAAGAGCGAACGCCCGTTTTATATTTTATGCCAAGCATTTCTGATGAATACGTTTCTTTTCCGTAAATTAATGTAAACTCTTCACCATAAACGAAATTACCTTTTTTATCGTTAAAGTTAATAAAAAGTGAAAATTCGCATTTTAATTCTTCTTTAAGTATTTCAACAAAACGCTCTACTTTGCGTAAACTTTTACCTAAAATAACTGCGGTTATAATAAGCGCACCACGAATTTCCTTAACGGTAATTTCTCTTATATCGCCCGTTCCTGTTAATTCATTGTAACCTTTTAGCCCCACTTCTGACATAAACGCTTTAGTTGCAGAAATAATTGAAGCGGTCCATTCAGGATTAATAAAGCAATCTGTTACAGGCACGATTCTATGTGAATTAAGGGCGTAAAACCCTATTACAGTGCCGTTTTCTGTTTCCCCAACGGGAAGTTGAAGTTTATTTCTATACCTATAATCTAAATCACTTTTTACAGTCGTTTTAAGATTTATATCGGTAAAAGCAATCTTTTTAAAGCAGTTCTTTATTTTATTTTCTTTTATTCTTAATTGCTCGATATATTTAACGTGTTGGAGGTCGCACCCACCACATTTTGAAAAAACGGGGCACTTATGGCGCACACGTTCTTCTGCAGGGGTAAACACTTCTAAAAGTTTTGCATAGGCAACCCTACCAGATACTTTAAGAATTTTATATTTAATTTTTTCTCCAGCAATAGCAAAAGGCACGAAAACAGTTACACCGTCATTTTTAATGACGCCTTCACCATTCATGCCCATATCTTCAACTATTCCTATATATTCTTGATTCTTTTGTAGCATCTTTCCCCTACTTAATGGCTTTATACAAATAGTAGTCCACAACTCTTTTGGTTACAACAACGTATCTATCGTAAATAAAATAAAAGATAACGCCAAAAACACCTATAAATATCGTTATATTTTCAGTTATAAAACTTGCCCAACTTGGCAAATCGTTAAAATTTATATTCATAACGTAAACGTAATAGTAATAAATACCATAAATTACCAATACGCTCCAAATAAGTCCTACTACTTTACATAATATTACGTTAAATCGCTTTTCAAATGAAAGCGCCCTTAATATTGGATAAATTCCAAAGAAAAGAAAATAAGCTGGAAATACTACCGAAAATATATTAAATCCCGCAAAAATAAACGCAACAACTCCACCAACGCCAAAGCATAAAAACGCACCCCTGTAATCGTTGAAATATAAAGGCATAACAACGAATACAGACGATAAAACTAATGCGATTAAGTCCATCGCTTCTATATAAGCACCAAGCGTTAAGCAAATAGCCGTAAGCCCTGCGCCGATTGAAGATATTGCTATTATTTTACTTCTCATTATTATCTACAACACATTGAACAAAGTAATTGTGTACAACACCAAGTAGTACAGAAAGACATACATTCGTTAAGTCCTTCGCCACCCATTTGTCTATTTTCTGGTTGCGCACTATTTTGGTATGCGTTACCCGACTTAAACTGTTTTTCGTTAAAAGACATTTTTTGATTTAACTTTGAATAGGTTTCAGAATACTTTTCGTTATTCGGTTCCATATTCATAGCAATCAATAATTGTTTTTTACTTTCGTGCATCCAATTCTTTTTGTAAAAAATTACTGCTTGAAGGTAGTGCCATTCTGCCGTTCTTTCTGAAATATCATCTAACACGCTTTGTGCTTTAGCAAAATCGCCTTCTTTTAAATACTTTTCAGCAAGTTTAAAATTTTCAGTAGAACCACTTTCTTCATTTTTTTGGTTATTTCTACTATCTTTAATTTCTCTATATGCTTCCTCAATCAAAGTAAGTTTTCTTGCGGCTTCATTACCTGCTTCACCCTCTAAAAAACGGTCTTCTTGATACTTTTCTTTAAGGGCACTATACGCGCTTTCTATTTCTTCGTTAGTAGCAGAGTCCGTAAGTCCTAAAACTTTGTAGTATTCTTGCATTTGTCATTCTCCATAATCTTTTTTGTTTGCTCGGGGATTCCCCTAAATAAAATATTATCAATTAAATCGTGGTTAAAACAATATTTTATTTGCATAGCGTTTTGCACTAATTCGTTTATTATCGTTCCGAATATTAATGCTAAATCGTTATATTGATTTTTTATAAACTCTTGCTTATTTTCTTCCTTATAAGCGTTTATAAATACGTTAAAATTCTTTTCTTTTTTATCTTTATCGTAATCATCTAACGCATCTATTAAGTATATCCATTTGCCGAGATTATAAGCAACGTTTTTAACGTTATCCGTTGCCTTTTCTCCAATTAAGGTGGTAACTATTTCACTTAGCATATTGCCAAACGGATCGGCAACCATATCTATGCTATCTGAATTTTCTTTTTCTAACTTTCTTAATTGTTGATATTTCTCTTTAACAATGGCATCTAATTTAGGTTGTAATTTTTTTGCTTTTTTATAAGCCTTTTTTATTAAACGCCTTTTTACTTTACCTTTATTTGCATCTATAACGTCGTCCGTTAATTTATAATGCGCTAGTATTACGTTAAGAGCACCAATGTTAATGGATAAATCATCTGGTACGGCAACAGGGCGTTTTACTATTCTATGAATAATACAATGTTGTCTTTCAACCTTAAAATCTTCGCCCACTACGTTGTGAAGAAAGGCTGATAAGAAGGCTAAATCATAGTTTAAAACTAACCTTCCACGCGCACCTGAACACTTTCCTATACTCTTACAAAGTCCGCAATAAACGGCTTTATAAAGCACCGTATCCTTAACGTATAAATTGGGCATATCGGTTTTAACGTATCCGAACATCTTATCCTCTTTTTCTTAATACTAAACCTAATTTTTTATAAATCTTATTAAGCGTTCTGTACGCTAATCTTTCTGCACGTTCTGCGCCTGATTTTAACACGTCGTCTAAATATGCTTTATCGCTTAAAAGTTTATTCTTTTCATTTCTGATGGGTTCTACCACTTCTGCAACAGCTTCGCCTACGGCAATCTTAAAATCACCATAACCACAGCCCTCAAATTTCTTTTCTGCATCTGCAATAGAAATATCGGTAAACGCACTGTAAATGGTAAGTAAGTTGCTAATACCAGGTTTATCGGGAGAGAAACGAATTTCATTACCGCTATCGGTTACCGCTCTCTTAAATTTACGAATAACGGTGTCTTTATCATCGTTCATAGAGATAAATGCATTTTGGTTAGCATCTGATTTACTCATTTTTCTTTCAGGTTCTGCTAAACTCATTACCCTTGCGGCATTTTTGCTCATATACCCTTCGGGGATTTTGAACACGTCGCCATATTTATTGTTAAATCTTATTGCTAAATCTCTTGCTAATTCTAAGTGTTGTTTTTGGTCAGCACCAATGGGAACTAACTCTGTTTGATAAAGTAGAATATCCGCCGCCATAAGTACGGGATAGTCCATTAATCCCATATTGATATTATCTTCGTGCTTTCTACTTTTATCCTTAAACTGAGTCATACGAGATAATTCGCCCGGGTAACAAATAGTATTTAACACCCAACATAATTCTGCGTGTGCAGAAACGTGTGATTGTGCAAAAAGAATACTTTTTTCAGGGTCTAACCCGCACGCTAAATATAAAGCAACTAATTCGTAAACGTTATTTCTTAAAACAGCAGGTTCTTGCTTTACGGTTAAAGTATGCAAGTCTGCAAGTGAAAAAATGCTATCGTAATCGCTTTGTAATTTAGTAAAGTTTTTTAACGCACCAAGATAGTTTCCTATAGTTAATATTCCACTTGGTTGAACGGCACTAAACAATATTTTTCTATCTTCCATTTTAATACACCCGTATTGAATTATCCTTGAAATTATTTTTGTTTAATAAAATCTAAAACTGCATTGTTACAATCTTCACTAGCAATAACTTTAGTAAATCTTACTTGCTTTTGCTTTAAGTTAAGAATTTGGCTAGGAATTGGGCTTGCAGATTCTTCTTCTAATTTTTGTGCTGCAACAAAGGCATCTTTAATATCTTTACCCGTAATTGCTTGATATACGCTAGACGGGAATTTATATGGGCTAGCCGTTGATAATACAACCACATTATTATCTCTAGCAGTGTCCTCGTTTACCTTTAATGCAACAGCGGTGTGGGTATCTGATAAATATCCAAGTTCGTCAAACACTTCTTCTATTGTTTGAGCACAGTCGTCTTCATCTGCATAACCCGCAACGAACGTTTTAGCCATTAATTGTCTTTCCCTATCAGTAAGCGAATATTTGCCATCGCACTTTAATTGTTCCATTCTTGAAGAAGTTAATTCACCATCACGACCACTTACTTCAAAAATTAAACGTTCTAAGTTACTTGAAATTAAAATATCCATTGATGGAGAAGATGTTT
>JAZRHN010000006.1:0-6694 GCA_045644785.1 Christensenellaceae bacterium | reverse complement strand
ATTTGTGAATTTCCCGAAGTATTGCTACTAATAAACGTATTAAAACTAATAGATTGTTTTAGTTTAGATATACCTTTAGTTAACGTTATGAAAAGCCCTATCGGTAATTTTACTGAAGAGGAATTGGCTTTAATAGCATCTTTTTACGCTGAAAGGGTTAAGCATAGAGAAGGTTTTTCTCAAGCGATAGATTGCTACGTAAAAAATGCTAATGATGAGTTAAAAGATAAGTTGGTTGCCTTTATAGAATACTTTGATAAGATAAGATTTTTATCAGATTTTATGGGTGCGCCTGAAATCCTTGATAAAATAATCGAAGATTGCGATTATGATGTTTTCTTGCGTTCAGAAATGCAGGGCGAAGGCAAGGTTAATCGCGTAAAGCGTTTTATTGAATTAGGCTATGAAAACGGCGTTTCACTACCGATAAGGTCGTTTATAAAAAAGATAGAAAACTCGGGTGATAAATTCACACTTTTAGAAAGTGCAGGAGAAGGGTCGGTAAAACTTTCTACAATTCACTCGTCTAAAGGTTTAGAGTATCCCGTTGTTATCGTTTGTGGACTAGATATATCGTTTAATAGTAGAGATGAAAGTGATGAAGTAATGTTTAGCAACGAATACGGTGTATGCTTAAAGTATTACGATGACCAAAAAAGAGTTTCATATGATACGTTACTTCGCGGTATAGTTAAAAATACCATTAGAGAAACGCGAGTAAAAGAAGAAATGCGTCTATTCTACGTTGCGTTAACTCGTGCTAAATATGCGCTTTATCTCGTTGCAGAAGATAAGGATAGTAGAACGGATGAGTTTTATTTCGCGAATAGATTTTGCGATTATTTGCCAAAGAGTTTACCTTCCGAACTGATTAAAAGTGACACTTTAGCACAACAATTTGTTTCTAAAGAAACAAGGAAAGTATTAATTGGCGAAGATAACAAGCAAGTGACTAGTCGCTTAAAAGAAAATTTCGCGTGGCAATACGAATTTAGTGATGATACAAAGTTAAAGTTAAAGACTTCGGTAACCGAAGCGGTAAAAAATAACGTAGAATTCGTGCCACAAAAGACGAAAAATACGGGTGAAACCAGCACGCAAATAGGAACGATAGCACACGTAGTTATGGAAAACTATAAGTATGGTGGCGATAGGTTAGACGTTCAAGTGCAAGAAATGATTAATGTCCAAGTAATCACTGAAGAAGATGCTAAACTTTTAGATTTAACGGGTATGCAAAAGGTGTTAGACTGTTTAGAAGAAAGACTAAAAGGCTACACTGTTTATCGTGAAAAGAGTTTCCTATCACAAGCAGATGCTAGAGAGTTAGGTTTGGCGGGCAATGAAAAAGTGTTAATTCAAGGCGTTATCGACTTGCTTGCGGTAAGTGAAGATAAGGCGGTAGTTGTTGATTATAAGTATTCTAAAAAATCTAAAGACACATTAGTTGCAACCTATAAAAAGCAAATCGACTTGTATGCAGACGCCGTTTCATCAATACTTAATAAACAAGTGCAAGAAAAATTATTAGTAAATATCTTTAGCGGAGAAATTTACGTTATTTAACGAGAAATATTTACAAAATAAAACAAAACTTTCCAAATATTTTTATCGGTTTTAGGCTATCCTTTATCCGAGGAAATTTATGGAAAGTTTTTTATTAGAAATTGAAAAATTCATTCAATCATCCGATCGCTTTTGGGTGGTTATTATAGCGTGTGCGCTAATTTTAACGGCGTTTTTATTTAATTTAACGTTAGCCGTTTTTCGTAGTGGATATAACACTAAAAAGCGACTTTGGTTTTTAGTTTTTTCGTTATCGGTAGTGGCGTTAGAAAATGTGTTTTTAGCAAATAAAGATAGTGAATACTTAATTTTCGTTACGTTATTTTTAGCACTTTTATTATATGTTCCGTTACTTTTAATACGTGTAAAAACGGGTAAGAAAAAACAAGTAGAACTTGCGCGTTATATAGACGATAGATTAAAACAGGCAAACGAAAACTGTTTGCAAGAAAAGCCACCTATTACGATAAAATGTCAGCCGATAGAACAAAAACCCGTCTATAAAGAAGACGTGAATTTTTCACACGTAAAAAACGTAATAGAAAGGCTAAACTATTACACGCTTTCGCCTTTTGATAGAAAACAGGTAAACGACTTAAGTTGTTTGTTAATAGAAGCCGAAAAGACAGGGATAACTAAAGAGTTAAAAGAAAAGATAAACGACGGGCTTGGTGCATTGCTTAAAATAATGTCTAAATACGGAGTATAAATAAAAAATGGTAAAAAGCGCTTTGATAAGCGCTTTTTGTTTAGTTTGGGAATATTTAGTATTGACAATTTTTAAGTTATATTATAAAATAATATAAATATCTAAAATAAGGGAAAAAATGATGATACGTAAATTACGAACAATTTTAATATGTGCATTAATGGCAACGATATGTTCGTTTATCGTGGGCTGTGGCCCTAAATTTACCATTACGTTTAACGGAAATGGTGGAACTTTGGTTAGCGGTAGAGAAAACCAAAGCGTTTCCGCTATATCAGAAATAGTTCAACCCGTTTATGAAAGAGAAGGCTATGATTTTATGGGCTTTGATAAAGACCTTTCTCAAATGAGCGGTGGAACTAAAACGACCTTAAACGCTATGTGGCAAGCTAAAAAGTTTACCATTGATTTAACGGTTGGAGAAGATTTAGAAAAAATTACCGTTTTCTACGATGCCGAATATAATCTTCCTATTTTAGAAAAAGACTATTACGATTTCGTTGGTTGGTCAATCGGGCAAGACGGCGATGAATTATTAGAAAGTCAAGGAACGTTTAAGCATACTGAAAATTTATCGTTATACCCTGTATGGAAACCTACTCAATACGCTATAGAATATAATTTAGACGGTGGTAGATTTGTGACCAATAATCCTAAAACCTACACCGTTGAAAATCAAGTAACGTTCAGTTCGCCCACAAAGGACGGATATGATTTCGTAGGTTGGGTAAACGAAGATACCGATGAACCTATTGAAAAAATAGAAAAAGGTAGTTATGGTGCGCTTAATTTACTTGCAACCTACTCGCCTAAAACGTTTGGTATAACTATAGACCCTAACGGTGGTAGTTGTGACGTTGATAGGGTGGACGTAGTTTACGACCAAACTATTGATAATTTACCTTTCCCCGAAAGAGTAGGTTATGCCTTTGATGGTTGGTATTTAAGCACCAATCAAAATGAAAGAGTTTATAATGGTGAAACGTATCAATTTACTAACAATATAACCGTTGTTGCGAGTTGGACAATCAATCCTTATTCAATTACGTATAAATTAAACGGAGGAAAACTTACTGCATATAATCCTGGCTCTTATTCGGAAAGCGATGAAATAGTGTTGAACGCTCCGTCTAAAACAGGATACACTTTCGTTGGCTGGAAAGAACTTGGCGTTAACGGATACGTTGATAAAATTGAAAAGGGTAGTAGCGGTGATAAAGTATTTAGTGCAGTATATACGGCAAATAAATATACGCTTTATATAGACGCTTTAGACGGAACGGTAGGCGTTACTGAAATAGAAGTTACTTACGATTCAAAAATAGGCGACTTACCTGAAGCAAGTAAAAAAGGCGCAATCTTAAATCGATATACCATAGACGGAGTAAAGATATCTTCTCAAACCGTATGGAGATTTACAAGTGATATGACGGCTGAAGCAGTTTATACAAATATAGAGTATCGCTTAAATTTCGATTTAGACGGCGGTAAAACGCTTGAAAATAGAACGACTTATACGATAGAAGGTTTAACAGGAATAATAAACCCCACTAAAACCAACTATATTTTCGAAGGTTGGGAAGTAGAAGGTAGTAGCAAAGTAATAACCAATGGAGAAATTCCTAAAGGTAGCACGGGCGAATTAAATCTTAAAGCAAAGTGGAAATTTAAGTTTACAACAATTACGGTTAAATTTGTTTTAGAAGATACGTCTTTAAGTGATTCTGTAAGCACTATTAAAACGTGTACGGCAAACGGATTAACTACCGTGCCTTCGGTAAAGGTTACCGTAGGTAAAGCACTAGGAGATATGTTGCCAACAAACGTAGTCCCTGACAATGTTGAAGAATGCAATTTTGTAAACTTCTGCGTTCTTAACGGCAATAATCATACCTTAAAAGTAGTAGGGGCAAAAACGGTATTAAACGAAGCGTTCTTTAAGGGAATAGATTTAGGAGAAGACGGGGTGTTAACTCTTTATACAAGATTAATACCTGACCATATTGGTCCGTTCTAAAATAACCGAATAAATGTTGCAAACTAAAAAAAACTAGTGTATAATAAAAAGCGTTTAAAAGACGAGTTTGGAGATAAAAATGATTTTTAAGAAGAAAAAAGCAATAAAATTAAGCGAAGAAAGCATTGTTATAGATAGTAATAACAAAAGAACGTCTAAAGGATATTCTCGTTTAAGAGATAACATTTTATATCTTAATTATGACGGAAAGCACAAGGTAATACAGATTGCATCTTCACTTATGCACGAAGGTAAAACTTCTCTTTGTGGTAACCTTGCTGTAAGTTTAGGTTATGCTGAAAAGAAGATAGTGGTAATCGATTTAGACTTCCGTCGTCCTAGAACGCATAGAATATTTGGTATGAAGCGCGAAAAGGGCTTAGGCGAATATTTTATTGGCAAACTTACTAAAGAAGAAATAATTAAAAAGACCAAATATAATAACGTAGATATTATAACTTCAGGACAAGAAGTATATAATCCTGCAATGGTATTAATGTCTGATAAGTTTAAGAACTTTATTGCCGAACTTCGTGAAGAATACGACTACGTATTATTAGATACTGCTCCTATTTTACAAGTTTCAGACTTTATTCATATTTCAAAAGTGTCAGACGGTGTGCTTTTATTGGTAGCATACGGTAAAACGACTCGCCAACAATTAATAGGTGCTGTAAAAGAACTTAAAAATGGTAACATCCCAATTCTTGGCACGGTATTTACTATGTATGACAAAAAATACGATGCATCTTATAACGATTACGGTAAATATTACGGCGAAGAATATGCAGACATTCCTAAAGAAAAATAAAAAGCAGGAAAGTTTATGTTTGATATTCATACCCACGTTCTTCCTTTAGTAGATGACGGAAGTGGCTCTGTTGAAACGTCGCTTAATATGTTGCGCTTTATGGTAGAAGATGGCGTAACGGACGTAGTTTTAACACCGCATTATCGTGGAAAATACAATAAAACCGCAAAAGAATTAAAGTCGCTTTTTAACGAATTTAAAAAGCAGGTTTTAGACGCGGGCATAAACGTTAATTTATACGTAGGTCAAGAGATTTTTCGCACGGAAGACTTAATTAATTTAGTAGAAAGCAAAGAAGTATTAACGTTAAACGATACAAACTACGTATTAGTGGAGTTCCCTTATCACGAGAGAATTGACGTAGAAGAAATTGTTTACGATATAGTAGCAAGCGGATATACTCCCGTTATTGCACATATAGAAAGATACGGATATTTAAGTATAGACGACGTTGTTACAATAAAATCGTTCGGTGCACTAATTCAAGTTAACGCTACGGCGGTTTTAGGTGATGCACCAAAGTATGCAAATAAAATGGTGAAAAAACTATTAAAGGCAGGGTTAGTTGACTTTGTTGCTAGCGATGCGCACGAGAATAGACTGCCAAACCTTAAAGATGCACATACGTTAGTTAAGAAAAAATATGGCGAAAACTATGCCAACGCTCTATTTACGGAAAACGCCAAAAAGATATTAAGTAAATAAAAGGTTGGATATTTATCCAACCTTTTTAGGTAATAATATGAAAACGCTAATTGCAATCGGTGGTGGAGAGATAAAAAATAAAACCACCCTAAAAATTGATGAATACGTTGCAAATCTTGCTAAAAAACACGCAGGAGATAAACGCGCAACGGCGTTATTTTTAGGCACGGCTTCTCACGATTCAATGCCGTATTTTAATAGTTTTAGAAAGACGTATACTTCTGTTTTTGATATTAAAGCAGAAGTTGCACTCATCGTATACGGCGAAATGAATTTAGAGCATATAAAAGAAAAATTTGATAAAGCCGATATGATTTACGTTGGTGGTGGAGATACCCTTTTTATGCTAGATAAATGGCGTGAAACGGGCATACTTGAATTAATGTTAAACGCGTATAACGACGGAAAAATTATTTGCGGTTTATCGGCAGGTGCAATCTGTTGGTTTAAGGATATGTATACCGATTACGAGATTATGCGCGGACAAAGCAATGAATACGTTATAAGGCAAGGATTAGGTATAATCGAAGGTGCTATGTGCCCACATTATAACGAAAGGCGAGTTGATTTTACCGAAAATATGGTTAATAATGGCTTAAAACGTGCTTATTGTGTAGAGAACGATGCGGCAATCGTATTTAACGACGGGGTGCTTACCAAGGTTTTATCATCTGGCGGAAATGCATATATTGTAGAAAATAAAGACGGGCAAATTACGGAGACCATCATAAATGAACAAAATTAATTACGATAAAGAGTTAAATAAATTAATAACAAGTTTAAAAAAATCTGATAAAAAACCAACTTTACTTTTGCATTGTTGTTGTGCGCCTTGCGCAACGGCGTGTATAGAAAAGTTAAGGGAAACTTTTGATATAACGGCTTA
>JAZRHN010000005.1:0-12864 GCA_045644785.1 Christensenellaceae bacterium | reverse complement strand
AAACATGTCTGTTCCGCAAGAAATTGAAAAGGCTATTGATGAACGTAGCAAACTTGGTATTCTTGGTGATAAAACTGACGTTATGATGAAGATTGCTGCGGCTGAAGCAATGAAAGACGCTGCTAAAAATCAAGGTGCTGGTGGAGCATTTGTCGGTGCCGGATTAGGACTCGGTGCAGGCGCAGGTATGGGCGGTATTATTGCTGAAGCGTTTAAGAGCAACAATGCCGAAGTAAAAAAGGAAAACTCCCCTACAAAAACTTGCCCAAAATGCAACGCGGAAATCCCTGCAAAATCTAAATTCTGCCCTGAGTGCGGAGAAAAGTTAGCCACTAAAAAATTCTGTACTGAGTGCGGTGCAGAAATCGGAAGCGGAAAGTTCTGCCCAGAGTGTGGCGCTAAACAATAATAACAAATAAAATTAAAAACACCTAAACAAAAGTTTAGGTGTTTTTTTATATCATTCCATATAATAGCATACCCAAAATTGCCGATAAAATAATTAGCAATATTGGCGAAATACTTTTCTTTTTAATCTTTTTATAAATTATATGAGTCGCCGCAACGATGGTAAATATAATCAGTGCTTTATAGTCGAATTCTATAGAACTACCAATCGCCTCTAACCCCAGTATCACTTCAAAAGCGATACATAAGCCTGTTGCAACAATTAAGCCTATAACAACGGGGCGAACGCCCTTTAAGAACGCTTGAACGCCTTTTAAGTTAAATAAACCTTTAACTAGCGTACATAATAAAAGTATTATTATAAATGCAGGTAAAACAACGCCAACAGTGGCACATACAGCACCTAAAAAACCATTTTTAGCCGCACCTACAAACGTTGCCACATTAACAGCGATAGGACCTGGAGTAGATTCAGCAACTGCTACAAAATTTAGAAACTCTGCTTCTGATATACCAAATCTAGCAACCTCTTCACAAAGAAGAGAAATCATACCATATCCACCGCCAAACGAAACGGCACCAACCTTAAAAAAGGATAAAAACAATTCTAACCAAAGGGGCATATTAGTTATCCCCCTTTTCTTTATTCTCTTTTACGTATGAGAATAGATAGGCTATCAATCCTACAACACCACCTATCAATATATAATAGATAGTTGAAAATTTAATTGAAAACAAGGTAAACGTAATTACTGCTAATGCAGAAAGTGAAAACATAACAACGTTAAAAGCATTACGCTTTAAACCTTTAAACATTTTTATACCGGCAGAAAGAATTAAAAATGCTACGCATGCTTGAATACCCTTAAATGCATATTGAACATACGTTAAAGCCATAAATTGTTGGTAAAATAGCGAAATAACGTAAATAATAATAAACGACGGTAACACCACACCAATGGTGGCAAAAAGCGAGCCTAAAAACCCGCTTCTTTTATATCCTAGATATGTTGCACAATTTATTGCAATCGGACCGGGTGAAGATTCGGCTACCGCAACAACGTCTAAAAATTCGTCATGCGGTATCCATTTTAATCTTTCGACAAGTTCTCTCTCAAGTAGAGCAATCATTGCATATCCACCACCAAAAGTGAATAATCCGATTTTGAAAAACGTTAAAAATAAAATTAACGATTTTTTGAATTTTTCCATAATACCTTTTATAAACTTGGTTTAATAATTGTTACCGATGAATCGGTATTAAGATTTTTCCAAGGTTGAATATCCTTGGGAGGTTGAACTCTAAATACAAGTCTTTCCTTGGTAATGGGGTGACTAAATGATAAGTAGTATGCCCATAATGCAAGGTTACCCTTTTTAGCCTTTTCCCCACCATATCTCATATCGCCGTATAACGGACAATTAATAGCGTTCATTTGAACTCTAATTTGGTGGCTTCTACCCGTATGCAGTCTTACGTCAACAAGTGCATAATCGCCAATCTCTTCAATAACCTTATAGTCGAGTTCGGCTTTTTTTGCACCTTCTTCAGTAGGAGTACATACGTAAACCATATTATTGATAGAGTTCTTTTTAATATAATGTGTTAAAGTAGCCTTTTCTTCTTTAGGAACACCAACAGTAACTGCATAATATTTCTTTTCAAAATCGCCTTCACGCATTTGTTCTGATAATCTTGTAGCAGCCTTACTTGATTTTGCAAACACCATTACACCACCAGTAGGACGGTCTAAACGATGAACTAAACCAAGATAAACGTTGCCCTTTTTATCGTATTTTTCTTTAATATACTCTTTGATTATTGTGAGCATATCTTTATCGCCTGAAGCATCACCTTGAGAGGGAACGTTTTGGGGTTTTAATACGACTATTATATGATTGTCTTCATGTAAAATAATTAAATCTTCCATACTATTTACCTATCCACATTGCCGAGTTACCACAAGGTAAAACAACGCCGTTTTCTTCAGTTTCTAAACCAACTTCATAAGCATTAATTTCTCCACCATGTAAAGAAGAAACTGCAACTTGTAAAATATTTTTCATTACTTGAGGTTGAAGCCCCGTTGTATAACTATTAATTAAGAAAAACAACGGATTATCTGAAAGCACCTTTTCACAAAGTGTAACTAATGGGAAAAGTTCTTTTTCTAATTTCCACACTTCGCCGTTTGCACCCCTACCATATGACGGAGGGTCCATTATTATAGCATCGTATTTCTTTCCGCGCCTTATTTCTCTTTCAACGAACTTTTTGCAATCGTCTACAATATATCTAACTTCGGCATTATCAAGTTTAGATAAACTCATATTTTCTTTGGCACGTTCTACCATAGCCCTAGCAGCATCTACGTGGCAAACACTTGCCCCTGCCTTTGCACATGCTACAGTAGCACCACCAGTGTATGCAAACAAGTTTAAAACCGAGATTTTTCTGCCTGCATTTTCTATAAGTGAACGCATAGCATCCCAATTTACCGCTTGTTCAGGAAATAGCCCCGTATGTTTAAAGCCCATAGGCTTAATTAAGAACTTTAGGTCTTTATAATCAACCGTCCATTCTTCGGGCATTTTCCCCTTATAAATCCATTTTCCACCACCGGTTTCGCTTCTAAGATATTTTGCCGATAACTTTGGATAACGTTCCATATCAACGTTAGTTTCCCATATAACTTGCGGGTCGGGGCGAAGCAAAATTACTCCTCCCCAATTTTCAAGTTTATATCCGTTACCAGTTGCGATAACCTTGTAGTCTTTCCATTTAGCAGCTTTCATTATTTTGCTACCTTATTAATCGTAACGATACATTTTGCACCATTTACGTCTAATTCTTGAGTATAACCTTCATTAGCACCTTCGGTTATAGAGTTTGCAAGAACTACTCTTGCTAAATCTTTACCGTTAATAAAGGCATTTTTAACGCCATCGTTATCGGTTGAATAGTTAATGGTAATTCTGTCAACAACTTCAAAGCCTGCTTCTTTTCTCATGGTTTGAATTTTAGAGATAAGTTCTCTTTCAATACCTTCAGCTAATAATTCGGGTGTAACAACAGTATCCATAACAACAGTTAACCCCTTATCACTTGCAGAAGCAAAACCTTCCTTACTTTCGCTTGCGATTAATAAATCATCTGCAGTAAATTCAAAATCATCGCCATCAAAAGTAGTTTTATATACGCCACCATCTTTAACAGCATTTACAATTTCTGCACCATTAGCACTTTCAAGTAATGCTTTAACCTTACCTAATTTAGAGCCGTATTTAGGACCTAAAGTTTTAAGTTGAGGTTTAATCTTATAGGTTACAAAATTGCCTGCATCTTTAAGATATTCAATATTCTTGATATTAAGTTCATCTTTAGCAATGCTTAATAAATCATCAGTTAAATCAGTTTTATTTTCAGAGCAAACAAAAATCTTTGATAAAGGTTGACGATTTTTAATATTGCTTGCATTTCTTGCAGCACGACCTAATACTACGATATCTAAAACGCTTTGCATACCTTCTTCAAGCTTTTCATCAATGAAACTTTCATCAACTTCAGGGAAAGCGCATAAATGAACTGATTCAGGTGCGTCCTTAAAGAAATTAGGAACAAGGTTTTGATATATACTTTCAGCCATAAAAGGTGTAAACGGAGCAGTAAGTTTTGCAAGCGTTACAAGCACGGTATAAAGCGTGGTATATGCTGCAATTTTATCGTCGTCCATTTCAGAACCCCAATAACGCTCTCTACCACGACGAACATACCAGTTAGATAAATCATCAGCAAATGCTGAAAGTGAACGTGCAGAGTTGAAAATATCGTATTTAGCAAGTCCGTTATCAACAGTCTTAACTAAAGTATTTAATTTAGAAAGCACCCACTTATCCATAGTGGTAAGTTTGCAATCTTTAAGATTATATTTAGAGGGGTCGTACTTATCAATATCAGCATATAATACGAAGAATGCGTAAGTATTCCATAACGTACCCATATACTTTCTTTGTGCTTCAGAAACCGCTTCTTCATAGAAACGTGAAGGAAGCCAAGGAGATGAACCCGTGTAGAAATACCATCTAACAGCATCTGCGCCCTGCTTATCTAAAATAGACCACGGGTCAACAACGTTGCCCTTATGCTTACTCATTTTGATACCGTTTTTATCATTAACGTGACCTAAAACGATACAATTCTTAAAGGGTGCTTTTTCAAACAATAAAGTTGAAATTGCAATAAGCGTATAGAACCAACCTCTCGTTTGGTCGATTGCTTCAGAAATAAAGTCTGCGGGGAAATGACTTTCAAAAAGTTCCTTATTTTCAAAAGGATAGTGATGTTGTGCAAAAGGCATTGAACCTGAATCAAACCAACAATCAATAACTTCTTTTTCACGAATAAAAGTTCCACCACATTCGCAATCAAAGGTGCAATCGTCAATATAAGGACGGTGAAGTTCTATATCGCCTTCTATACCGCATTTTTCTTTAAGTTCTGCTTTGCCACCAATAACGTGGATTTTACCGCACTTATTACATACCCAAACAGGAAGCGGTGTACCCCAATAACGTTCTCTTGATAAGCCCCAATCGATAACGTTTTCAAGGAAGTTACCCATTCTACCATTTTTAATGGTATCAGGCATCCAGTTAATAGAATTATTAACTTCTAACAACTTATCCTTTACAGCGGTCATTTTAATAAACCAACTGCTTCTTGCATAATATAAAAGCGGAGTGTCACATCTCCAACAGAAAGGATAACTGTGTTCAAAAGGAAGTTCCTTAAATAAAAGTTCTCTTTCCTTTAAATCTTTGATAATTAACTTATCAGCGTCTTTAACGAAGATTCCTGCTAAATCACCCGTTTCTTCGGTTAATCTACCACGGTCATCAACAAGTTTAACAAAAGGTAAATCGTATTTTCTACCAACGCTAGCATCGTCTTCACCAAATGCAGGAGCAATATGAACGATACCACTACCATCGGTTAAAGTAACGTATCCATCACATACAACGTAGTATGCTTTTTCCTTTACTTTATCGGTAGTAAAATCAAATAAAGGTTCATATTTAGTTCTTTCATATTCAATACCCTTTTTAACTGAAACGGTTGTGTAGTTTTCAAATAAAGACGGAACAAGCGCACTTGCTAAAATGTAAGTCTTTCCATCTTCAGCAACGATTTCAGAATAGTCTTCATCGGGGTTTACACAAAGTGCAACGTTTGAAGGAAGAGTCCACGGAGTAGTCGTCCATGCTAAGAAATATGCATTTTCTCTACCAACGATTTTAAAGCGAACGAAAACTGAAATTTCCTTTACGTCTTTATAACCTTGTGCTACTTCGTGAGAAGAAAGTGCCGTTCCACAACGGGGACAGAAAGGAACGATTTTGTGACCTTTATATAAAAGACCTTTTTCAGCAATAGTCTTTATTGCCCACCAAACTGATTCGATATAATTATCGTCATAGGTAACGTAAGGTTTTTCCATATCAGCCCAATAGCCAACTCTGTCAGACATTTTTTCCCATTCTGACTTATACTTCCAAACGCTTTCTTTACATTTTTTAATAAATGGTTCGATACCGTATTTTTCAATTTCAGGCTTACCATCAATACCGAGAATTTTTTCTACTTCTAATTCTACAGGTAAACCATGAGTATCCCAACCTGCTTTACGTAAGCAGTGTTCCCCTTTCATTACGTGGTAACGGGGAATTATATCTTTAATTACACGGGTTAAAATATGACCTATGTGCGGCTTACCATTTGCCGTAGGAGGCCCGTCATAAAAAGTAAATTCTTTCTGTCCTTCATTTTCTTGAACGTTCTTTTCAAAAATTTTATTCTGTTTCCAGAACTCAAGAACTTCTTTTTCCCTATCTAAGAAATTAAGTGATGTGTCAACCCTTTTATACATTGATATTCTCCGTATATATAATATAATATTTTAAACTACTATAAGTATAAAATTATTTGACGATTTTGTAAAGTTAATTTTCGGCATTTTAGTTTTTTTAATAAAAAAAGTTGATTTTTTTATCTAATTCGGGTAAAATATACTCACCGCGCTATGTGGGGAGTTAGCGATGCCCTGTCATCCGTAATTCGCTTAACGGAACAGACCGCTTATTTAGGCGATAGCCGTGGAAGGCAGCACTTTATAAGGGGCGTTGATGATAAGGTCTTATGCAACGCGCTCCCGCGAACCGTGTCAGAGCAGGAATGCAGCAGCACTAAACGGATAAGCACGTGTGCCATAAGGTTGCTTTATCGGAGTTACCTGTAATCAAAGCGCTTCGGCGATTACCGTCGAGGTAAGTGCGCGGTTTTTTGATTAAAAAAGGACTTGATTTTTCAAGTCCTTTTTCATTTTTTATTTTACTTTTGTAGGTTGTGGATATTCAATACCAAAGGTATCAACTTCTACCTTTTCCATAATAACAGGCTGCAATGGTTTATCACTATAATCAGTGTTTACAGTTGCGATGAAATCAACAGTTTCCATACCCTCTATTACCTTACCAAATGAAGCATAAGCGCCATCTAAATGCGGTGCATCTTCGTGCATTACAAAGAATTGTGAGCCTGCTGAATCAGGGAACATTGAACGTGCCATAGAAAGCACTCCACGAGTGTGTTTTAACGTGTTGTTAAAACCGTTAGACTTAAACTCGCCTTTAATTGAATAACCAGGTCCACCAGTTCCGTTACCTCTTGGGCAACCACCTTGTATCATAAACCCTTCAATTACCCTATGAAACGTAAGTCCGTTATAGTATCCACTACTAATAAGCGAGATAAAATTGTTTACGGTATTCGGTGCAATTTCGGGATATAATTCTGCCTTAAAAGTTTTACCATCCTTTAACGAAAAGGTTACGATTGGGTTTTTATTTTCCATAATTTTCTCCTTTATTTAATTATATAATAACCTTAAGAATTTGTCAATTTTTATGCTTTTATACGCTTAAAAATTTGATTTAATTCTTTTATTATGCTAACATAGTCCTGTTAGAAAAATTAAAGGAAAATTATGTTAAAGAAATTTATCGGAAGTAAGGCGTTTTATAAAACTACACTTGCTATTATTTTACCCATAATTATACAAAATACCATTACGACCTTTGTAAACTTTTTGGATAACATTATGGTTGGACAATTAGGCACCGAACAAATGTCTGGTGTTTCTATTGTAAACCAATTTTTCTTTTTCTTTAACTTATGTATTTTTGGATGCACGGCAGGTGCTGGAATTTTCCTTGCCCAATTTTTTGGCAAAAAAGACACGTTAGGTGTTAAACAATGTTTTAGAATAAAACTAATTAGCGTTTTAGTTGTTAATGCTGTAGTTGTAGCACTCATACTTATTTTCCAAGACTCATTAATAAACTATTTCCTACACCAAGGCTCTATAGAAGGCGACCTAGAATTAACCTTTAATTGTGCAAAAGAATATCTATCTGTGATAGTTTATATGACTCTTCCCTTTTCAATAATGTATGCTTATTCAAGCACGTTAAGGGAAACAGGAAAAACTGCAGTTCCAATGAAAGCGGGTTTTGTTGCCGTATTTGTAAACTTCGTGCTTAACTATGCGTTGATTTTTGGCCACTTTGGTTTACCTGCTTTAGGAATAAAAGGTGCGGCACTTGCAACCGTTATTTCGCGTTTTGTAGAGTGTATTGCAATCGTATTCTTTACACACAGTAAAAAGGCTAATTTAAGTTGGAGTAAAGGCATATTTAAGCCCTTAAATATCGATAATAAATTATTAAAACCCGTTCTTGTAAAAGGGTTCCCCTTGCTTATTAACGAAGCATTGTGGGCACTTTCAATGACACTACTTCTTCAATGCTATTCTATGAGAGGGTTAGATGCTGTTGCAGCAACAAACATTTCTAACACACTTGACAACCTTTTTAGTATTGTCTTTATGTCTATAGGTTCATCAATAAGCATTATTGTAGGACAATTATTAGGTGCAGGAAAATTTGAAGAAGCAAATGATGCTAACAATAAAATTATAGCCCTTTCGGTTTTCTCAACACTTATAATGGGTTCATTACTTGCTTGTTTATCAGGAGTTATTCCATTACTTTATAATACTTACGATAGCGTTAGAAAACTTGCAACTAATAACTTATTAGTAATCGCAGCATTTATGCCTATTCACGCATTAGTTCACGCATCGTATTTTACTATTAGAACGGGTGGAAAAACCCTTATCACTTTCCTATTTGATAGCGCGTTTGGAATGCTAATTTCCGTTCCTTTTGCATTTGTTTTATCAAGATATACAGACCTTGGAGTAACGGCAATGTTTGCATTAGTAAATTCGCTAAATATAATAAAAGTTATTTGGGGAATTATCCTATTAAAAAAGAAAATTTGGCTAAACGTAATAGTTAAAGAAAATAATTAAAAATTAAAAAAATTAGTCCCTATGCATTGTGCATAGGGACTTTTTTACTTCTGGTGCGGACGACGGGATTTGAACCCATATAAATTTCTTTACTGGAATCTGAAACCAGCGCGTCTGCCAATTCCGCCACGTCCGCGTAGAATTAAATTTTCTATTCTAACGGAACAACGGCTTGTGCGTTTAAGGTTAAGTCGGCAAAATTGCCTTTTTTATATTGTAAATACCCCTCATAGGCTATCATTGCAGCATTATCAGTGCAATATCTCTTTTCGGGTAAAACTAACTTTACACCCTCTTTTTCAGCGCGAATCGTTAATTGTTCTCTTAAATACCCATTAGCACCTACACCACCTGATACGGCAAGTGTTTTATAGCCTGTAGCTTTAAGTGCGTTAAATGCTTTATCGACAATAGCACCTATAGCAGACGTCTGAAAACTGCAAGCAACGTCTGCACGATTTACTTCATTTCCTAATTGATTTTCTCTATGAACGTAATTGATAACGGCAGTTTTTAATCCACTATAAGAAAAATCATACTCACTGCCATCGTAATGTGCTAACATTTCGGGAAGTTTAACGGTGTTTTTACCTTCTTTTGCTAATCTTTCAACGTTCGGGCCACCGGGGTATTGTAAACCGATTACCCTTGCAACTTTATCAAAGGCTTCACCTACGGCATCATCTAAAGTTCTACCTAAAACGTTAAGCGTGTAATAGTCTTTAACTTCACAAATAGCCGTATGTCCACCACTACAAAGGATAGTTATAAATGGCGGTTTTAGATTTTCATCTGCTAAATAAGATGCAGCGATATGTCCCCTAATATGACTTACGGGAATAAGCGGAATATTTTTAGCATAACACATGGTTTTTGCAAAAGAAACGCCAACTAAAAGTGCACCTAAAAGCCCAGAGCCTTTTGTTACCGCAACGGCATCTATATCATCAAGCGTTAAACCTGCGTTTTTAAGAGCGTTTTCAGTTGCCGTTAAAATAGCGGTAGTGTGTGCTCTTGAAGCAATTTCAGGCACTACACCACCATATTTTACATGTTCTGTAGCAGAACTAATAATTTCATCAGCAAGAATCTTGCCGTCCTTAATAATAGCAACGGCAGTTTCGTCACAAGACGATTCTATCCCCATAATAATGGGGTTTTCTTTTATAACGAAATTTTTAATTTGTTCTGTGTAACTCATTTGTTGTCCTATATTATTGTGACTTTTTAAGATAATCGTTAATAAATCCTTGAATATCTCCGTTCATTACTGCTTGAACGTCACCAGTTTCATAACCTGTTCTATGGTCTTTTACCATGGTATATGGGCAGAATACGTAACTACGTATTTGGCTACCCCACTCAATCTTTTTAATTTCGCCTTTAATAGATTGGTCTCTTTCCATTCTTTCAGACTCTCTTCTTTCAAGAAGTTTACTAGTAAGCATACGCATTGCCATTTCCTTGTTTTGGGTTTGGCTTCGTTCGTTTTGGCAAGATACTACAATACCTGTCGGCAAATGCGTAATTCTAATAGCAGAGTCGGTTTTATTAACTTTTTGTCCACCCGCACCACTAGAACGGAACGTATCAATTCTAATTTCTTCGGGGTTAATTTTTATTTCATCATCATCGATAATTTCAGGCATTACTTCTAATGATGAAAATGAAGTATGTCTTCTTTTATTTGCATCAAAAGGCGAAATTCTAACCAATCTATGAACGCCTTTTTCGCATTTAAGATATCCGTATGCTAAATCGCCTTCGACTTTAAACGATATGCTCTTTATACCTGCTTCATCGCCATCTAAACGGTCAAGTTCGGTTAAAGTATAACCGTTCTTTTCGCAGTAATACATATACATTCTATAAAGCATTTCCGTCCAATCGCACGCTTCAGTACCACCTGCGCCCGCGTGTAGCGTAATGATGGCGTTAAGGTTATCATACTTGCCAGAAAGTAGTGCTTTTAAGCGAATTTCTTCTATACTTTTTTCTGCTAATAATAGTTCTTTTTCTATTTCTTCGTAAACACTTTCATCATCTAATTCTTCAGAAAGTTCTACTAGAACAAGGGCATCATCAACCTTTTTTTCGGCTTCACGAAACACAGAAATCCTGTTGTTTAATGATGCGATTTCTTTAGAAATTTGCTGGGCTTTTTCAAGATTTAAGAAAATCTCTGGTTGCTCTGATAATTGCGTTTTTTCTTTTAACTCATTTTGCAAATTATCGATGTCAAAGAGAGTGTCCCGTCTCGCTAAGGATACCTTTTAATTCTTTGATTTTAAGTTTATATTCTTCACTTTTTAACATATTAACCTCTATATTACTTACCGCAACAGTTCTTATATTTTTTACCACTACCGCAAGGACAAAGGTCGTTTCTACCCGGTTCTTTTACCGCTTTAGGTTGACGAACGGCAGGACCTGCTTCTTTATTAGTTGAAAGATTTTTTTCTTCTTCCTTAACCATAGTAGGAACCTTTCTTAATTCCGCTTTTAATAATAAAGAAATAGTATCGTCTTGTATTGAAGCAGTTAAATCTTCAAACATTTCGTAACCTTCTTTCTTATATTCGATTACAGGGTTAACGTTACCATAGCCACGGAGAGAAATACCCTTTTTAAGTTGATCCATTGCATCGATATGGTCAATCCACTTATTATCGATATTTTTAAGAAGAACCATTCTTTCTACTTCTGCAAAGTTAACGCCTTCTTCTTTATATCTTGCAATCTTATCTTCATAAACGGCAATAGTTTCATCAACTAACTTTTCTACTAAATATTCAAATTCCCAATTTTCTGCTCTTTCTTTAGTAACAAATTGTGAGCCTTTAGGTAATAATCTCATTTCGATTGAACTATTTAAGGCATCTAAATCCCATTTTTCAGGATTTTCTTCACTATTTACTGCAGAAGACACAACGTATCTAGCAAAGTCAGGAATAAGACGTAAAATATCTTCGTGAACGTTTTCATCTTTAATAACTTTCATACGTTCAGCATACATAACTTCTCTTTGCTTATTCATAACGTCATCATATTCTAAAACGTGCTTTCTTATACCGAAGTTTCTACCTTCAATAGCACGTTGAGCGTTTTCTACGCCGTGTGATAACATTTTTGAAATAACGGGTTGGTCATCATCGCCTTTAAAGAGCATACCTAACATTCTTTCGCCACCAAAACGTTTTACTAAATCGTCTTCAAGTGAAATAAAGAATTGTGAAGAACCTGGGTCACCTTGACGGCCTGCCCTACCACGAAGTTGGTTATCAATACGTCTTGATTCGTGGCGTTCAGTTCCGATGATGTGAAGACCGCCTGCAGCCATAACCTTAACTTTTTCCGCATCGGTTTGCTTTTTAATTTCAGTATAAATTTCGTTATATCTTTGTCTAACTTCTTTTACTTCATCTGATACGTCAGAAATAAATGAAGTTGCAATTTCTATAACGTCGGGTTCTACACCTTGTTCTAAAAGTTTGTGCTTTGCTAAAAATTCGGGGTTACCACCTAAAAGTATGTCGGTACCACGACCTGCCATGTTGGTTGCAATAGTAACTGCGCCAAATCTACCTGCTTGTGCTACGATATCTGCTTCTCTCGCGTGGTTTTTAGCATTAAGAACGTTATGTCTAATACCCTTTTTAATTAAAAGTCTACTAATTTCTTCTGATTTTTCAACCGTAACAGTACCAACTAATACAGGTTGTCCATTTTTATGCTTTTCTTCAATTTCTCTAACGATTGCAGCATTTTTACCGCTTTCATTTTTATAAATAGCATCCGCTAAATCACGACGGATAACGGGTTTATTGGTAGGAATTTCAAGAACGTCTAATCCATAAATTGCTCTAAATTCCTCTTCTTCTGATTTTGCGGTACCAGTCATACCTGATAACTTTTTATAAATTCTAAAATAGTTTTGGAAGGTAATGGTTGCATAAGTCTTATTTTCATTTCTTACCTTTACGCCTTCTTTTGCTTCAATTGCTTGGTGGAGACCATCACTATA
>JAZRHN010000004.1:0-8079 GCA_045644785.1 Christensenellaceae bacterium | reverse complement strand
GAGTTTGTAAAAATCAATTATGATAAAGATAAATTTTACGTTGTAGGCGTAATAAAAAAGCAAGCCAAAGTAAAATACATATGCTACGGCGTGCCGAGTGAGTATAGTAAAAATCCGCCGAAAGAACTCGACGGATATTGTACGTTTATTCCACTTTCGGTATTTAACATACACGGAAAGGGGTATTTTATGATGTTTCAAGATGCCGTTAGTGGCGAGTGCGTTAATTTTTCTTAACTCGTTTTTTAAATATAAATCTTCTAAATAATATTAAATTCATTAACACGAATAGTCCGCCTGCTATTGCTAGCACGGTAAGTGGCTGTGTGGGTGCCATTGTGGGTAGTATCATTATAGGAAAGCCTAACACGATTGCAGGAATTTGTTGATAAACCATATTATCAGACGCAGGCGTGATAAACTCTTTATCTATTTCACGAAGTAAAATTATACCCGTGCTTGCCGTGCCTGTAAGCATACCGTAAGTTGCTAGGAACTGTTCTTCGGAATATTCGGGGAACAATTTTTTTGCAATAAAACGGCAATAGATAAAGGTAGAAACTGCGCCTACGATACCAAGCACCGCGATAATTACCCAATAATCTTTAATAACGTTAATCTTAATTGCACCGATACCAGCGATAACCATTATATCAAAGAAGAACCCGCTAATACGATTCATCATAAAGTCGTTAACGTAAATACGCTTAACGATTTTTTTCTTTCTTAAAAATGAAAGGGTTGCTTTTACTAAACTTGCCAAAATAACACCGAAAAGGAAGTTAAAACCAAAAACCGTTTCCGCCATATTAGGAATAAGTTTTGAAACGCCAAACATAAGCAAGAAAGTTAAAACGTAAGTTAAAAAGATTAAACCGAATTGAACGGTGAGTTTATCTATACTGCCGTTTACGGGTATTTCTTCTGCAAGTTGGATATCGTTTAAACTCATTTTGTCGGTAAGTTCGGTATCAACCTTGGTAAACTTACCCTTTTTCTTCATAATATTTAAGTGGATAACCCCACCGATAGAAGCCGATAAAAAGCCGAGTGCAGCGATAGTTAAACCAAAACTTCTACCGCCGACAAAGTTGGGATAATCGGTAGCCGTTTCAAATACGTTACCCCAGTTAAGTGCTTGACCTGTGCCCTGACCATAGCCAAACGGCAAGATGATACCTGCTGCCGCAAAGAAGTCTGGCATAATAAAGTAAGCAACGATTACGGTAATACCTAAACCTAAAACTGCTTGAAGTAGATAGGTTGCAACGGTAGTTACGCCCGAATCAAAGATTTCCACGTTACGCTTTTTATTAAACTTTCTTCTAGACGGTTTAAGTGCAGAAGCGATAAAGCCGAGTGCCAACGCGTGATAGGTTAAAATTTCTAATGAAGTTTGTCCGTTTCCGTTAAAGAACGCCGTTTCAAAGAAAGGAACACCTGCTATTGCTTCGTAAATAACTGACGTTATTAGTAATAAAATTCCACCTAAAACCGACGTAGGAATAAGTGAATTTTTCAAAAATCCAATGCTTTTTTTAATAGCGTTTGCTATTAACATATAGATTAATAATACCGCGATTAGGTTTATAAATCCCCAAGATGCAACACCTGAAAAGGTTACGCCACCGCTTGCATTTGAAGCAAGCATTAGGAAATTAAATTCCGAGAAAATCATCGCTATCCCCCTCCGTTTTTATTCTATAGTTATAAAAAAAGTTTACGTATTTAAGTGCGTTAAAACGCTTGCCACCTTTAACTTGATAGAGTTCTTCACCCGTGTTAAAGTTAAGTTTATTTCTACCTAGAACTGAAAGCGATTGTAAATCCTTAAAATAAAAAGTTTTTTCTTGCTTGGTTAAAATGGTTATTCTGTCAGAGTAAAGTGAGAAAAATGCGTTTTTATCAATAAGTCTTTTTACTTTATAAGGTTTAACTTTAAGTAGCCTTGCCCTATCGGTAAATGCCGGCTTATCGGTGTAGTCGTTAGGCTCTACTTTAAGTAAAACACTATTTTGATAGTCTATCCACTCGGCAGTATTACTAAACGGAATTTCGCCGTTTATTGCCGTTATCGTTTTATCTTCACCATACGTTACGGTAAGATTACATTTAGTACACCTTGCTTGGTTATTTTTTGATTCCCATTCCGAAAATCCACAATGCGGGCAAACGTAAACTGCCCTTTCTATGTATTCGGCACGGCGTTTGCCTTTATATCTTCTGCCGTCAATCGCTTCGTTAGCAGAAAGCCCGTCCTTTATTAAAGCATACAACTCGTCGTTATCCATACTTAAATATTGTTCGGGATAAATAACGCTTGTTACTTTTGCTGAAATCTTGCCTTTTCTTCCGCCCCTAGCCCATCTG
This sequence comes from Christensenellaceae bacterium, assembly GCA_045644785.1. GTDB lineage: Bacteria > Bacillota > Clostridia > Christensenellales > Borkfalkiaceae > UBA1259. Next base: position 5,709 of record JAZRHN010000004.1, on the reverse strand, counting down.
GGTTGAACACCATAACCGCCGTCTATCTTAAAAATGGCTACGGGAAGTTTAAGAAGTTTTACAAGTTTTACAATAGACGGTTTAATGTGTTCCGTTCTACCGCTATACGTTCTATTGCCTTCAGGGAATACGCAAAGCGAACCGCCCTCTTTTGCGACCTTAATGCAGTTTCTAATAGACTGAATATCCGTAGAAGTTTTATCAAACGGAACGGGTGCAAACGCATATTCTAATAGCCTTGACTTAAAGCCGTTAGAAAATAAGTCTTCCGTCGCTAATAAATAAACGGGGTTTTTAAATGCCAAATAGGTAAAGAATTGGTCGCCATCAGTTTGATGGTTACTTAATATTAAATATGCACCGCGTTTTTTATGCTTAAAAATCTTAACGCCGAACTTTAATCTACAATACAATTTTACGGGCAAATACAATATCGTTCTTATAACACGATGACGAAATTTTACCCACTTTTTCTTTTTTGCTTTCATAACTTAATTATTATATCACTTTTTGCTCTCTTTTTCAATAACAACACAAAAAAAATCGGGCGAACCCGATTTTTTTTGCTTTTACTATTACATAAGAAGTGAACCTTCTCCACTTTTTATTACCTTTTTAATTTCGACCTGTGCCCCACTATTAGCGTCTATATAAACGTAATAGGTGCTTTCGTTGTATCTGCCCGAAAACTCGTAACAAAGTTTTTCGTTTTCCCCCACGGGTATTACAACTAGCCTACAAGTTTCAATCTCTATATTATCCGAAACGTTGCTTTTTGCCATATCTTCGTCTATTGAAGCAACCTTTTCGCCCCTTTCGATATGGTTATAATAATAACTTGTTGCTTCTAATCCTATTACGTCTAGCGTTTCCGAACAAACCCTAACCTTTACCATATCGGGGTAATAGATAATGCCGTCTTTTTCATAAACGAAGTTTATGGTAAACACGTTGTTAGTAAATAAACTCCACACGGCTTTCATATCAGTAATACCTATTCTATCTAAAAAGGCTTCGGCTTTTTCTATCGCTTGGTCTTCGCCGTAATTTACCGTTTTACAAGTACCTTCTCTTGAAAACATTATAAGTTTTCCACCGACTACCGATATTTCGGCATATATATCTTGCCCACGAACGGTAGCCGAAAAATTATATCTTTCTATTCCGCTTTCTTGCTTACCCTTGTTTTCTATATCTTTTATTCCGTAATCATTAAATATGGAAAGTAGGTTTTTACTTGCAGTGCCTTCATCAACTTCTTGCCCATTTAATCCTTTTATCTCCTTTTGGTCTTTACCGTCCGAAAAAGGCCCGTCGTAAATAAGTTCGGGGTATTCTACCGAAAGGTTTTCAAGTTCGGTAAACTTTTGTGTTAAAAGATTATTTTTATCAGTCACGTTAGAGAAATCTAAACCGCCGTCTAACACCTGATAAAGTGTGTTTTTTAGGTTTATGGTTGCTAGATACAAATCGTAAAGCGATTGATATTCACTTTCGGTAATCTCTCCACCATTTGCTATCTTTTTGTTTAGATATTTTGCAAAATCGCCCACTTGATTTATGGTTTTTATGGTATTAAACTTGCTTTCGTCTTCTAGTGGTAACGAAGATAAATTGCTACTTGCAACTTCGCTATTTACCGCCAAATCAGTTAAATAAGTTTGTGCGCCCGCCTTGTCTTTAGTGGCTAATACTTTACTTAAATTAACGTCCATATTATCCACTTCTGAAACGGTGTCATAATACACTTTTTGGTAGGTTGCTTCTAATAAACGCTGACTATCACTCGGTATAAACTCGGTAATAAGTAAGGCACTTAAAAGCCCTGCTGAAATCAATGCCAAAGCAATAATTGCCACCACGCTTTTTCTGCCGTGCTTTTCTTCGTAATACCTTTCACGCCTAATTTCCTTTTGGGCTTTTTCACTTTCCCTTTTTCGTTCTCTTTCGGCTTTTAACTTTGCCGAGTTTACTTTTATAAGTGCACGCCTTCTTTCTTCTTCGGTAACGTTATTAGAAGTAATTTCGTTCATCACGTCTTCAGCCTTTTTAATGGCGTTATTCTTTTTATTGTTCATTTTTACCTCACTTTGCAAAAATATGATTGCCTATTGTCACCGTAGTCTTTCTAGAAAATATCCAAGAACTTGTTGCTATTTTAGGGTTATAGTAATAAATCGCACCGTAGGAAGGGTCCCACCCGTTCATAGCATCTCTTGCGGCACGCTTTGCCGTGTCGTTAGGGGTTAAATTTATCTGCCCGTCGGCAACTGCCGTAAAAGCGTATTTTTGATATATTACCCCCGACATTGTGTTGGGAAATGATGAACTTTTAATTCTATTCATAACCACCGCGCCAACGGCAACCTGCCCCACGTAACTTTCGCCACGCGCTTCGCCATAAATTAGCCTTGCTAATAAATACTCGTCAGAACTTGTTGATGACGATGAACTCGAACTAACGCTCATACCAAGTGCGGCTAACGTTTTTGCGCCTACAATTCCATCTACCGTCAATCCGTTTTTGCGCTGAAAATATTTAACGGCTTCCTTTGTTTTAGCACCAAAAATGCCGTCAACCGCGCCCGAATAATATCCCCAATTTTTTAACTTTCTTTGTAGTGTTTTAACTTCTTCGCCACGGCTACCTTGCTTTAAGGTTGCAGCATCTACTTGCCTTTCAACGTTTACTGAAACAAGTGCCGTGCCCGTTATTAATAAACAACTAAAAGACATTAAAATACACGCAGTTAGTCTAAATAATTTTTGCTTCATTTACTTCTCCTTATTCTTAAAAAAATCGTTTATAATTTGATAGATTTTACTTTTATAAACGTAATTTGCGTTGCTTTCTACAAAACATAAGGGCGGATAAACCACGCACCACCAATTTTCTCCACTTCCACTACCTAAATTTATAATTAGCGCATCGTAATAACCCGTTTGTAGGGTTAGTTCGCCGTAAACACGCGTGGGGAATTTTTCATTTTTGACTATCGCCTGTGAAGAATAGTTTGCCCCGTTTTGTTTTAATGCGTTATCCGCTACTTTTTCAATATTATTTAGGTTTTGTTTAACCATTTTTACCGCCGAACTTAAATCATTACACTCGCTAACTATTGGCGTTAAAAATTCAACGATGCTATTTTTTACGGCATATTTTATCGTTTGGTCAAAATCTTCGTTGCTGTTTGCCCTTATATGTATTCTTAAATAAGTGGTTTTAGTGGGCGAACTAATACATAGTGAAGTTAATAAAATCAATAAAGCAAAAATTACTAACACAGTTTTTTTCATACACCTTTTCTCCTACGCTGTTTATTACCCGTATTTATGCATTTTATTCCCACAATTAAATTTTAAAAAAGAAAAAAGGCGAATTTCTTCGCCTTTTATTTTTTCGCCTTTTATTTTTTATATGGTTTGTGCCTTAAAGATGTTTTTCTTGAAAACCTTTTTAAGTTTTCTATAGGCAACGTTTCGTTGTTTTTTATCTAAAAATACCGAATATACGGCAGAGCCAGACCCCGTCATAAACGCATTACTATAATTAGAAAGAATTTCGTAATTCTTTTTTACTTTTAGGTTGATATGACTTGCGGGGGCATATAAATCGTTCTTGCTTGCACTTAAAAATTTGTTTATATCTCCGCTATGAATATGTTCTAAAGAGCAATCTTCGCTAAAACTTTGCACTTGGCTATCGTATTTAGCGTAGCACTCGCCTGCACCGATTTTTCCGCTATCTTTTACCACAACTAAATATAGTTTTTTTTCTAATTTAAGCGGAGTAACAACTTCGCCACGACCAGATATATGTGCAAAACCACCCTTTAACATATATGCGGTGTCGCTACCTAAACTATTTGCAATTTCTTCTATATTACAGGGCGAAACAAAGAGTTTATCAAGCGCTTTAAGTGTTCCTGCAATATCTGCTGAAGACGAACCAAGCCCCTGCCCAACGGGTATTTTTGGCGTTATTTTAACGCTTGCCGTTTTGCCCGTGGCGTTAGTAAAAGCGTTAAGTGCTTTTTCCGCATTACTTTCGCCGTTTACCGAAAAACCCTTAAATTTAACCGAATTGGTTTTGCTAACTTTTGCCTTTACGGTGTTAAAAACGTTGATAGAAGTTACCACCGAAGATAGTTGGTGATACCCGTCCTTTACGCCCGTGATAAATAGCGAAAGATTTACTTTTGCCGGTATTTTTATTTTTACTTTTTTCATAAGTATTGCCTTTTTTATAATTGTCTATAAATTACAATTCTTTCCTTTCCCGAAAGTGGGAATTCTAAATCTTTATTGTTTGCGCTTAAAACTTCGGGGCTAACTGAAAGCCTTTTCGATAAATCCCAAAGTTCTTCTCCACAATTTGCGATATACACGCTAATTGCTGAAGTTTGTTTTTTCTTTTCGCCAACCGACATAATATCGGTAAGTGCCGTAACCGAATACGGCTCGCAAGATAAAAGCGTGATAACCACTTCGCCTTTAATCTCTAATTTTTCGCCTAAAGTTACTTGTGGCTTAATAGCGGTAAAGCAAAGTGCTTTGTCGTTATCCTTTAGGGTATATTCAAAGGCAACTTCCGCCTTTTTAGGAATAAGTCCGTTTTCAGTTTTTACTAATAGATTTACCCCAAACACACCGCTAACAACGTTTTCTTGATTATTAAGCGGCTCTACGTAACAGTTGATTACGGTTAGACTTTCTGCGTTTAATTCTTCGCCTAAATCCACCGCGCCAAACACGTTTATCCTATCAGAATATTCGCCGTTAAATTGCGTGAAATTAAGTGTTTTACGCTCTTCACGCGTGCGGTCGTTTATAGAAAACGCATCTACTACGATATCTACGTTTTCACGCGTTTCCGTTTCGCCTTCTAAATTGAAGGTTGCGCTTATGCTAACGTCCGTTTTGTTGCCGTTTTCATCTACAAACACGTCTGTCTTAAAAGATTTCTTTTGAATATTTAGCCACGCACTATCGGTGGGCATAACCCAATCGGCTTCTATTTCGGCATTGAATTCAAAAATCTTTTCTTCTCTTATTATATCCTTTTTTTCGCCTGATTGCAAGGCAATTACAGATAAAACGGCTTCGCACTCTACGTTAATTAGTCCAACGCCTGCCGTAACGCTTTTGATTACAGGGGTTATTCTTTGGTATAAAACTTCTTCAATCGCATACGGAATAGAAAATTCTTCGTTAAATGCGTAAACGTTACTAACCCCTTTATATAGCGAAACTTCAGTTGCTTGTGTTTTTGCAATAACGTTTTCGCAATTTTCAAAACAGGGCGTTTTTACCGTGTAAACTATTTCCGTTTTTACTTTTAACTGCGCTTTTAACGCCACCTTTATCCCCGAAAGGTCCGTTTCGGTTTTTTCTACCGAAATAGTCGTAAATAGTCTTGGATTATCGGCAACGTCTAACTCATGGGTAAAATCCCCCTCGCATTCGTAACGGCGCACAACCTTTTCGCTATCTAAATAACATATAAAAAAGTTAACCTTGCCACCGTATTTATACTCACCATCTTGCAAGTTCTTTTCGGTAATAACGGCTTCCGATTGCACGCTTAAAACCTTATAAATTGAGTCAGACGGAATTTCACACTTAACTTCTACTTTTATATCTTGAACGGTGCAACCGCCGTCTTTTCTTGAAACCATTTCGCACGTTTTAATTTCAGGCATAATATAT
>JAZRHN010000003.1:0-2203 GCA_045644785.1 Christensenellaceae bacterium | reverse complement strand
GCAGATGCTCGTGAATTAGGCGAAATTCAGTATATTGAAGACAAAGGTACTATGTCGCCAGTTCTCCCCTTCTTTGCTCCTTTTTACCTTTTTAGTCTTATATTTGATTTGACGTTTGGTAAGTTTTTAAATTTCTATTATGATTATAGGTTTTATCGTGGAGATAAAACGTCTTTAGTTTATACCGGAAAGAATTTTTTCTCCTGGCTTAAAGGTATTATTGATCGTACTAATAATTTATATAATTCATCTACCGTTAAGCTAAAAGTTGAAAGTGGTCGTATGGATGGCGAGTCTATGGACCGTAAATATTTCCTGCAGTCTAAGAAAATTTACTCTAAACGTTATTCTACAGATTGCTTGTCCGGTGTTTTTAGCCAATATGCCGAACTAAATACGATTGGGGTTGACGATTTACCGGAATATGCTTCAATTTTGGCAACAGAGTTTGAATTGCAAAAGCAAAACAGTTTCTTTCAAATCGAAATACGTTCTTATAATAAACAAGAAAAATAACGGAGATTACTTATGTGTTTTAGAAAGCGAAATGAAATTAGATATAATAGAAAAGCACGTCATTTTGGTGTAGTTAAAAAAAGACAAAGAAAAAAAACAACTTCTGTTTTTATGTCAACTGAAGAATATGATTCTAAAAAGAAAAATATACCCATGCATAACAATATAGATAAAAATAGCAATGAACCTAGTTATTTTATCAAAAGGGTTCGTACTTATGAAAATGGTTCTTATTCTGGTAAGATTAAAGAGTATAAATTAAGTAAACAAGATAAAAAATTATCAGATTCTATTTATAAAGAGCATCTAAAAAATAAAAGGATGGCTAAAAAGCGCAAAAAAAAGAACCAGCACCATTCGTAAATGGTTCGTAGGCTGGTTCTTAAATATGGACCATCCGTAGATGGTTAAGTTGACATTAACTATTAAACTTAATTAATAAGCCTTGTCTACTTATTATTATATGCAAGATGAATTTAAAAGTCAATACTTTTTATTATATTTTTTATTTGCGTGGTAATTCAAGTAGTCTTATGAAAAGAATTTAACCACGTCTTCTAAAAGCGGGTAGCGAGAAGACGTGGTTTTTCATACTTTTGGGAACTATTTTGGGAATATAAAAAGTGCAAAATCGTTAGGTTTGGACTGCTGTTTTAATGTTGTATTTTTTAGTTTTTTCAGGTTCAAATCCCTCTTTCTCCGCCAAGAGCAACTCGTTTGAACTTTTTACGTTCAAACGAGTTTTCTTTTATTTCTTCAAGGTTTTTGCCACCTTCAATTTCCTTTAACTGCTTTTTGTTAAGGCGTTTAGTTTCTCTATCGTTTGACTTGTAAAGAATAATAACCTTATCCTCATATAAAATAACACGATTTATAAACGAGTTGAAGAACTCGTTTTTTTCTTCGCCTTTTTCATATTTCATATAGGCAAAGTATGTTAAAAACTTCTTAACTTCGTTAGGTTGTAAAGGTTTAACTTGTCTTGCTTCTTCAACGGCTATCTTGTTTTCAAGGTCGGATTGACTTGCTTCAAGGTTTAGTAAGCGGTCTTTTGTCGTCTTTGTAAAGATGCCGTTTTCTATTGCCGTCATAATGCTGTTTATTGACTTATTTACTTCTTTAAGTTCTTTTTGTAGCGATAATAAAACGGTTGGCATTGATAATTCTGCGTTAAATTTATCTGCAACGAGTTTTGCGATTTTATCAATAACCTTTGGGCGTAGCACGTATTTTATAGTCGCTTCAAATACAAGTGTTTCAATAAAATCTTGGCTAACGTTTTTCTTGTGGCAGTCATTTGGGTTTAGTTTTTTGCCGTAGCACTTGTAGTAATGGTAAACACGCCCCGTTTTACTCGTGCCTGTTTCTGCGGTAATTGCCGATTCACAATACCCACAAAAGAGTTTACCGCTTAAAATATACGGTTGTTCGTCATAGTTCTTTCTTTGTTTATGCTTATGTAAATCCATAATTAAATTACACTCCCTAAATAATTTTTCGTCCACGATAGGTGGAATTACGTTCGTATAGACTTTTCCGTCCACGTTTACAATGCCCATATACTTTTCATTGCGTATTATACGGGCAAGTTGGCTCATAGAAAACTTTTTGCCTGACTTTGTTTTGATACTTGATGCGTTAAGACGAGCTATAATATCTTTGGCTTTCTCTCCGTTTCGGTATCTTG
>JAZRHN010000002.1:0-2044 GCA_045644785.1 Christensenellaceae bacterium | reverse complement strand
AACAAAACGTCTATCTCACTCTTAAATTTACTTATATTAGAAACGTGATAAATTGGAAAATCACAAACAAATTTATCAGGATTTCTCTTTGTAAAAACCGCAACTAACGATACATCCTTAAACGCTTGTATTTTTTTAGTAACGCTTTTACCAACGTTTCCAAATCCAACTACACCTAGTCTTATCATAGATTAACCACCGTTAATTTATATTATTATTTTACAATAGAATAGACTTTTTTTCAATACTTTTTTTTGCAAAAAGTTTTACCTTTTTTCTAACAATTCGGCAAAATATAGCAAAACATATTGTTTATACTTAAGATATAATCACTAGGCTATGAATACTAAATTAAAACGTTTTGACTATCTTTCACTAATTAAATATACTTTTTTAACGGCATTATACCTTTTATTTTCGTGTATAGGAAAACAGGTTGCACCATATTCAACGAGTGTTTTAACAACGTCAATATTTTTAGGTAACTCTGTTTTCTTTTCTTGTTTTTTCTACGTTTTATCTTTTATAATTTTAGGCGCGCAAGATTTAGTTTTACCTGCAATTATAACGTCTTGCTTCTTTATATTAGTTAAAATACTATATAAAAAGGATAGAAGAAACTTAAAATTTAATTACGTAGCCTTTGCTTTACTCTCTTTAATAGGTTTTTTGTTGATAAACACCCCAGATTTTAACCAATCGACAAAAATTATCGTAATTTTACTTAACACGCTTTTATCATACTTTTCAATTACAGCCGGCAAAGCAATTAGTACTAAAGGCCTAAAAGTAAAGCTTGAATATGAAGAACTTTTATCTATTTTTGCGCTAACAGTTTTTATAGGAATAGGATTTTGCAATTTTCTTTCTCCTTACGTTTGGAAAGGAGTTAGTGTTTTTATAATTTTGCTTGCATGCTACATATTAAGAATAGGACTTGGCACGTTTGTTTCGGTAGCATTTGGGATTAGTTTTGCAATCTATTATGGAAATATTGAATACGTTGCATCTACCCTGCTTTTAGGATTTATTGCAGATGGATTAAACGGCGTTTCTAGATATGCGTCGGCATTATCAATTATAGCAGTTGATTATTTAGTTCAATTATTCTTTAACGTTTACGGCGGATACGATTTATACGACTTTTTACCTGTAGTATTAAGTGTAATTTTATTTATTGTAATACCAAGTGAACCATTAAATAAACTTAAAGAACGACTTTATGCTTTTAGGGAAAAACAACTAGTGCGCCAATCAATAAACCGTAATAGAACTATGCTATCTAATCGCCTTTACGAATTATCTGGTGTGTTTAGCGAAATATCTTCGGCTTTTTACGCTTTTAATGAGCGTGCTATTACAGATGATAAAGCAAAACAACTTCTAAAAACCCAAATACTAAATTCAGTGTGCGAGCATTGTAATAATTATCAGAACTGTGTGCAATATAACGATGAGTGCGAGCGGGCTTTAGAAAAAATGATTGACATAGGTTTTGCAAAAGGAAAACTATCCCTAATAGATTTTCCAAATCTTCTTGGAGAGTGCTGTGTAAGACCTAATGAAATTATCTATGGACTAAATAAAAATTTAGCACAATTTAGAGCCTATGAAACAAATTATCAAAACATACTCAACGGAAGAAAAATGTTAGCCGATGAAGCGTATGGCGTTTCCGAAATATTAAGGGGGCTTGCATTAGAATCTGGCTTAACCCTAAAATATCAAAGCAGATTAGAACGAGAACTTAACTCCAATCTTATGAAAAACGGCTTTTTGGCTAATGAAATCTTAATTTACGGTGAAGGAAACAACCTTGCCGTAAGCATGATAATTTCCGTTAAAGAATTTGAAGTTTCCAAATTTTTAAGCATTATAAGTCAAACGGTTGGTTTTGAAATGATTTTGTCGGAAAAATCTAACGTTAACGAAGATAAAACCTTTTTACTATTTAGAAAAGCAAAAGAATACGATGCTGTTTTTGGTTTAGCAAAAACAACTAAAAACGGCTCTATAATTAGTGGTGACACACACTCTTTTGTTA
>JAZRHN010000001.1:0-6087 GCA_045644785.1 Christensenellaceae bacterium | reverse complement strand
AAAAGCGACAATTTAGCCGTTTTTACGATATTTTTTCATATAAAAATGGCTTATAGCAAAGTTTATACTAATTATCACGCTTATAAAGGAGTTTTTTATGCGCAAACTTTTATCGCTTTTAATTGCGGTTTTATTTTTATTCCCATATTCTAATAAAACCGTTTATGCCGATTCAAACGAATACTTAAGAATAATAAACGACACCACGCCCTTTTTTAGTGACAATTTAGGAAACAATCTTCTTTTCTATCTTCCATTTACCTACTACGTAAAAATACTAGGCTCTACCAACGAGTTTTATCACGTTGAAATAGAGTCTAACGGATTAGTTTCTATAGATGGATACGTGCCTAAAAACCAACTATTTAAGGATAATTTAACCGTTTCTAACCCTTATCCCGTAATAAATATAAAAACGGCAAAAGATTGCACTTTTTATAAAGATAAAATGCTGACTTTGCCGATACGATACATCTTTGGTGATAGGGATATAAAATATTACGGTTTTGCTGGCGAAGTGCAAAACGAACGCGTATATTTCGTTTCATATAATAACCAATTAGGTTACGTAAAAGAATCGGATATATCGCCATTTTCTATCCCTATTCACCCTAACGAACAAACGTTTTTACCACCACCCGAAGAGCCAAGCACTCAAAATCCTGATAATAAAGATAAAGAAACAAATACGTCAGGTAATTTAAGTGAACTTGAAAGTGCTGTAATAGTATGTTTAGTAATCGCAGGGGTTTTATCGTTATTCATCGTTTTCGGCAAAAGAAAAACCACAACCTCCTCCGCCTATTACGATGAAAACGACTACGTATAATCACACCATCTCCTTTTTCCTAGTTAGTTTCATAGAAACGGGTTTACCTGTGCTTAAAATTCTGTTTTGAATTTCTTCATCTTTCTTCTTAATTCTCTTAAACATCTCCTTAAAGAAAGGTAGTTCCATATACTCTTTGATAAACCATTCTTCATTGTAGCCTTTTTCATCTAAAAGTTTTGCACACTCGGCGATAATACGCTTTTGCTTTCTATAATAATTTCTAGAAGCGTAAAAATCGGCAACTCCTTTAATTTCAAAACTTCTTTTTCTAAAGTATTTATAATCAATATATTCGATTTCTTCTTGCGTAAAACTCTTTAATACGTCCTTTACAACTAGGTATAACTTAAGCCATTTCTTCTTTTGTTCAGTAAGCCCTATAATATAGTCGCAAATTTCTTCACACGGAACGAAAATTTCCATTGAAGCGTACGCTTTCTTCTCTACAAGCCCGTCAATTTGACTTATTAGTTTTTCAATACACGGATAAACGTACAAAGCCGTTTTTGCATAATAATTGTTCATAATATCTCCTAAAAAAACGTTTTGCTAATTCGAATAAGCAACCAAAGTATATATTTAACCCCCTTTCATTTCAACACCTTACTGACACGAAAACAGTAAAAATTTTTTATTTTTAAACTTTATTTTTTTTACTGTCACTAACCTATTGACAAACTTTTTTAAAGGTGTATAATGTAAAATTTCCAAACATTTGTTCGTCTTTTTTATAATAAAATTTCATTGTGTCAATATCTGTCATATTAAACTATTAAAATTTAACTTTTTTATTTTAAAATATATTTTTTTTAGTTATTGATAAAAATTTATTTTTATGTTAAAATGATAGTATGAAAAATAGAACTTTTAATATTAAAATATTAACTTGTGCTTTTGCACTTATATTATCCTTGGTAGGACTAGTATTTGCCACGGCTTTTTCTGGTAAAAATTCGGCTGATGCAGACTTTATTGATTATCCGCTTTATTTGCCCGTTACGGATGCTGAAAACTATGCGCTTTTAAGCCCGCAAGAAGCGGTTAGTTTAAACGGCAAAAACTACGTTATTAAATATGACGAAGTTTTACATCAAAACGTATTGCTTTTACCTAACGGCACAACTAGAACGGAATTTTCTAGTTTAAACCAACTTCGTGTGCTAGACGATAATAATCTTCTCGTTGGCGATAATGGTTCTATTTATGTTTACGATATTACTTCTTTAAGTAGCAAACTACCCGTAAAGGATAGCGAACTTAAACAAAACATAGGTTCTATTTTCGATTACAACGGCACTTATCTACTTACCTGTGATGCTACCAAACTTCACACCTACACGTTAACTGGCACAACTGCAAAACTTATCGGCAATGCTATTACTTGCCACAACAACACCCCCGTTGCAATCAATGCAAATAACGAAATATTCTACGTTAATCCCGACAGACAGTTATATAAAAACAATATACAAAACACTGCACCCGTGCTTTTAGCAAGCGACGTTACGTGCACGAAAATTATTGCTAATAACGATTTCGTTTACTTTACTACGGGCACGGAAATTTATAGAATTACACTTTCGGATAACTCTTTAACCAAACTCACCGTTTCAGGTGACGATAGATTTGATTTAGGTAAAATCGTTAACCCTGTTGGTATTTCTTTTAAGGGTGACAATTTATTTATTACCGACAATGCATTAGCAGCCGTTTCAGAATTTAAAATCGAAGGCGATAACCTAATCTTTACAGGCTATGCTATCGCAAACGGCAAAACTGCCTACAACAGAATTGGTAAGGAAAACGTTGATATTGATAGATATAAAGACACCGTTGCCGTATTAGACACCAATAAACTTACTATATTTACCGATACCGATAAAACCGATTATTCACCCGAAAAATTTATTAATCTTTTCGTAGGAAACGCACCTAGCCTTTTCGCACTTGGTGATAAAACGCTTATTACTTATGATGGAACATTCGTTAAAGTCTTTGACTTTACAGGTAAAGAATTAGTAAACGTTGACTTTGATGGATACGTTAAAGACGTGTGCTATCAAAGTGGTTATTTCTACGTTTTATCAGCCGTTGCTAATGATTCAGTTGTTTACAGAGTAGATGAAAAAACGCTTGAACATAGTACGTTTAAGCGTTATGGCGATAAAGCATACACCGTATTTAACGTGGACGTTTTAGGAAAGATTACCCTTTATCCTTTAGCAGATGGAATACTTAAATTAACGTCTGACTTAAACGGCAACCTTTACGCACTTAAAAACGACGGCATTTATTCAATCACAAATAACAAGTTAACTAAACTCTCATTACCGTTTGGTGGCGTTAGTTCGTTTGCATTAAACTTTGATAAAAAAGAAATTTACATAATTAGAGATGACGTTGAAAAAGTTTACGTTACCACCGCCCTAACTAACCACGCGGTTAATGCAATAAACGTTCCTACCGACTTTATGCAATACAATACGCCCGTTAAACAGTTAGAAGTTTACACTGTAAATGAAAACGCTAACTTATACGACGTTGGATATGAAAGTTCAACCTTTAATTTTAACGATTTAGTTAAGGCTAATGGTGAATACGTTAAGGTTGGCGAAAGCGGAAATTTCTATTTCCTAGTTTCACACAGGGGTGTTTATTTAGTAAATAAAGCAGATGCGGTAAACAAACCCGTCACCTTTACCCCACAAGATAAAGTTGCTTACGTTGCAACAAGCGTAAGATTATATAACCTTCCCGTAATTACTGCAGACAACGCTTTTGTTCAAGACTTACCAAACGGAAAACTTGAAAAAGGCACGCGTTTTGACGTATTAAAGTCAGTGACCATAATTGACCAAGAGTTTTATTACGTAGGCTTAACGTTAAACGGACAAACTTATATAGGCTATATCCCCGTTTCATTTACTACAAACGTCCTTTCAGAAGATTTTGAAATGACCGAATTTAAACTTAAAAATGAAATAACGGGTATCGTTTACACGGCATCTGATTTAACTGAAGTTTTCTATTCAATAACTAACCAAACTGTTAAACTTTACGATATTAAAGATGGTGTTGCGTTAGTAGAAGTAGAAATAGACGGCGTTTGGGAATTAGGCTATATGGATGCAAAACTATTTGAAAGTTCGGCAGCCACAACGGTTAGAAACGTGTTAATAGTTCTCGCTGCAATCGGTTGTATATGCGGTTCTACCACCTACTTTATACTAAGAAAAAAAGGTAAAGATTATTAAGCAAAATAAATAAAGGGCGATAACCCAAGGTTATCGCCCTTTTTATTTTACTTATTTTAATACACTTCATCACAACGAGTGATTGACGTAATAAATTCGTTTTCCTTTAATATTCTTCTTATTTCGTTAGATGTTATTTCTATTTCAGTATTTACGTAAACGGTGTAAATAATTTCACTTGTTCTTGTAGTGATTATTTTATTAAAGTGTAGAATATGGAAAATTTCCTTAATTCTATCGCACGCGTTTTCTACGTCCTTAAAGCAAATAGTTATATCATAACTTCTCTTGCTTGAAAAAAGTTTGCACTTAATATGCAAAAAGCATTGAAGCCCTATAAGTAATGCCGTAGAACCGATTGCAACTAAATAAAGTTCTGCACCGCAAGCCATACCGATACCGGCCGTTGCCCATACGCCTGCAGCCGTAGTTAACCCATAAATACTCCGCTTTCTATAAACAATCATACCTGCGCCTAAAAAACCTACGCCGGTTACGATTTGAGATGCAATTCTTGATGCGTCTGCTTGCATACCACCAAAGCCATATTTAGATATAACCATCATAAGTGCAGCACCAAAACATACGATAGCGTGTGTTCTAATACCTGCTTCCTTTGACCTTGTTTTTCTTTCAATACCGATTATAAAACCTAAAAGTATTGATAAAATAATGCTTATTAAATACGTGTATTCGCCCAAATTAATACCGATAGATGAAGTTAACACGTTTAAGTTAAAACCGTTCATTTCTACTTTCCTTTTAAAAATTTCCTACCATTATACAGCCTAAACGCCAACTTGTCAAGACCTTAATGAATTTTATTTATCTTTTATATTAACGGCAATAATGCCTACAATCGCCCCTATAACGCTTGTAAATAACAGGTCTAACCAGAAACTTCCGTTAAAACTTCCCTCGCCAATAAGTAAGAATATTAGGTGTATTAGTAAAGAATAAATAAAACCACCAATAGCACCCTTAACTATTCCCGACTTGCCGTTTATTTTAATAAGCCCCGCTATCGCTATAACTATAACTTTAATAAATTGATTTAC
Source organism: Christensenellaceae bacterium (assembly GCA_045644785.1). Lineage (GTDB taxonomy): Bacteria > Bacillota > Clostridia > Christensenellales > Borkfalkiaceae > UBA1259. The sequence continues at coordinate 943 of JAZRHN010000001.1, read as the reverse complement.
TACCTTTATAGTGTTAGAGTTAATGTTGCTTACGTAAATCACGCCTGCAAAAATAAGTATGGAAATAAGCGATAAAATTACGGCAAGCCCCGCAACCTTAATCGCCTCTATAAACACACCTTTCGTTTCAGCCATAAAAAAACCTCCGCTTACCTTTATAAAGGGTATGCGGAGGTTTGATTTTTTATGTTTATTATTCTTGAGTTTTAGTAGGTTCAGTAGCAACTTCAGGTGCTTGTTCTACTGCTTCAGGTTTAGTTTCTTCTGCTTGTTCTGATTTAACTTGACCTTCGTTAGTTGCAGAAAGTTTGATATATCTCTTATCAAATCTGATATAACTCTTTTTATCTTCCGTGCCAGTTTCTAAAACGAAAGTGTTGTCCTTATTTCTAATTTCAACAACAAAACCGCAAACACCACCGATAGTCATAACTCTATCGCCTACTTTTAATGCAGCGAGTTCATCTGCTGCAGCCTTTTGCTTTTTCTTGTTAGAAATGCTTGACCAAATCCATAATGCAGCAACTGCTACGATTAATACGATGAAAAATATGACACTACCAGTTGAATTTTCACCTGCACCTGCTCCGTTACCTGCATCTGTTAATAAATTAAATAACATAACGTTCTCCTTATTGCTTTTTTATTTCTTATATATTGTAAAGTATTTTTTACCTTTTTGCAAGCGAAAATGTAAAATTAAAATAATTCGACAAAATCTCTAATATCTCTTATAAGTTTCGCCCGTCTTTTTATAAAATTCTTCTCTAAATTCGGTAAACGCATCTTGCATAATCGCTTATCTTATATCTGCCATAAGTTTATTTAAGTAAGTAATATTATGTAAACTTATAAGCATACCACCAAGCATTTCGTTAGCGTTTATCATATGTCTTAAATAAGCCTTTGTGTAATTTTTACAGCAATAGCAATCACATTCTGG